>JBHEOR010000114.1:448-9011 GCA_046260685.1 Desulfopila sp. | reverse complement strand
CCTTTTGTCCGCAGATTTTTCAGGGTCAGCGCATTCACCGGAGCCATCAGGGTCCCGCAGACGAGGCCGTGCGGGATGGGAAAAAGGCCGCCAAGAGCCGAAGCAAAGCCATGTACCGTGCCGAGGCCGCTATTGCACAGGACAATGCCGGAGAGCAGGGCCGCGTAGGCGAGGTCGGTTCTGGCCGGGAGATTGCCGCCATCAGCGCAGACCGTGTGTAATGATCGGTTGATGGCCTTGAGGCCGTCGACAGCCAGGGCGTCGGTAACAGATGAACTGTTGGTCGAAAGATAGCCTTCAACAAGTTGACTAAAGCAGTCCATGCCGCAGGCAACGGTTAATTCTTTGGGGCAGGACAGCGTTAAATTTGGGTCGACCAGGGCAAGATCGGGGATGAAATTATCGTGGCGCAGGGAGCTCTTAAAGCCTTGGCTGCCGATGAAACTGATCACGGCGTTACTGGTCGCTTCGCTGCCGGTGCCGGATGTGGTCGGAATGGCAATAAAGGGCAGTTTTCTGCCGCTGGGAGTTGTGCTGCCGACACCTTCGAGAAACCGGGTGACCTTGCCTTTTTCCTTAAGCATAACTGAAATGGCTTTCCCTCCATCGAGAACGGAGCCGCCGCCGAGGGCGATGACCAGATCAATCTCCTCAGCGGCAAGATCGGCCACAAGATCGGCCACTATGGTATCGATCATCTCCGGCGACGGTTCCGAACTGATATGCACGGTCGGCACCTGTATCCCCAGCTTGGCAAATATCTTCTCGAGCACCGTAGAATGCCCGGATGCTGCAAACGATTGGCTTCCCAGCACCAGGAGCGGCCGGGCGCCGAATCGATTAAGGATATTTTCAAGTTCTCGCAGTTTACCTGGCCCAAAAATAATCTGTTGAGGAAGTTTGAGGCTAAAGGAGGAAAGCACAATTTTTACCTCTGCGGTGGAGGAATAGGTTTTGTAATTGGGTATCCGACAAAATCAAGAATCCAGCGGTAAAACAGTTCATTGTCCGGTTTCATGTCAAGAGATTGAAGACCGGCGGCCATTTGCCCGGTGGTAAAGAGCGCTCTTCTTTCGTTGATCAGGGCACGTGCATAGGCCCGGTTCCATTCGGGATGCCCCTGGATGCTTAAGAAATGATCGTTCCACTGCACCATGAAAAAGGGACAGAAGTCACTCGCGGCAATGACCAAAGCATCCTCCGGCAATGTGGTAATCTGGTCCTGATGACTGACGATGATGTTCAGATATTCTTTTGTTTCGCGCATCCAGGCCGGGGTGGCGACGATCCGGTTCACCGCAACGCCGATGCCCCAGCCCCGGCCGGATTTTTCCACCATGCCCCGACAGGCCATGGCGATGATCTGGTGGCCGAAACAGATGCCGATCAGTTTTTTTCCGCGACGGTCCAGCTGCCGGACAAAGTCGATAAGCTGAGCAATCCACGGAACGTCATCATAGACACTGGCCTTGCTGCCGGTGGTGATATAAAGATCATAGCTGTCTCTATCTTTGGGGTAATGGCCCTGCCGGCAGACAAAATCATCGAACTGCAGAGGGCTGGCCGCAATATCATTTCGCAAAAACATCCGCCGAATCATGTCCCGGTAATGGCCGAATTGCGGCTGGAATTTATCGAGCACATCATCGCACTGGAGAATGGCAATTTTCATAAGCTCTTACAGTGTACCGTTGACGGCATTAATAAAGATCCGTTGATATTGCTCGGCGCTGAATTGTATCGGATTGCCGCCGGCGGACGGATCCTCGGTGGCCATTATACCGACCGCTTCTGCTTTGGAATCGTCGATATTGATGGCCGCCAGGGTATGCACAATACCGAGATCCCGGCGCATCTGCAGTACCCATTGCAAAAAGCCGTCAAACCCGGTTTTCTCCAGACCAATATACTGCGTCAGGCGGGTAATGCGTTCTGCGATCGCTGTGCGGTTGGCCATCAGCACGTAGGGCATGAGGATGGCATTCAAGGTGCCGTGATGGGCATCGTATAAGGCGCCAAGCGGATGGGCCAGCGCATGCATCGCCCCCAATCCTTTCTGAAAGGCGGTTGCCCCCATGCTCGAACAGACGAGCATCTGCGTGCGAGCCTCGATATTCGTGCCTTCAGCGACGACTTTGGGCAGATATTCCTTTACCAATCGGATGCCTTCGACGGCGATGCCTTCGGCCATCGGATGATAAAATGACGAACAGAGAGCTTCGAGATTATGGGACAGGGCGTCCATGCCGGTTGCCGCTGTGACCATCGGCGGCAGGCCAACGGTCAGTTCCGGATCGAGGATGACCTGCGCCGGTAACATACCCGGATGGAAAATAATTTTTTTCAGATGCACCGCCTGATCGGTGATGACCGACGCCCGACCGACTTCCGAGCCGGTCCCGGCGGTCGTCGGCACGGCGACGACCGGGGCCATGCCGGCCACTTTGACCCGGGTCCAGTTATCCCCGACATCCTCAAAATCCCAGAGAGGACGATTTTGACCAACCATCAAGGCAACCGCTTTGGCGGCGTCAAGAGCGGATCCCCCGCCAAAGGCGATGACCCCGTCATGGGCATTTTTTTTATAGTAGTCGACTCCGTCCCGGACGTTTTCCCCGGTTGGATTGGCCTTTATGTTGGAAAACAATCCGCAGCGCAGCCCTGCGGTTTTTAGCTCGTCGACTACTTTTTGCAGCATCGGTAAGGCGCTGATGCCAGGATCGGTGATGAGCAGTGGCGCCTGCATCCCCATTCCCTGACATAAGCCGGCCAGTTCCTTAATTCGGCCAGCCCCTACTTTAACACTCGTTGGATAGTTCCAGTTAGCAGAATAAGTCAATGCAGTATCCTCTTAAAGAGTTGTTTTGATATGATAAGATTTTGGTCGCGTGAGAGATTCATAGCCGAGCAGCGAAAGGGTGCAGCCGCGGCCGGAATTTTTCACCCCGGTCCAAGCCAGGTTTGGGTCGAGGTAGTCGCAGCGGTTGATAAAAAAGGTGCCGGTGTCGATCTGTCGGCCCAGTTCAATGCCTTTGTCGATATCCTTGGTAAAAATAGCGGCGGTAAGACCGAACTCGCTGTCGTTCATCAAGGCGATTGCTTCCTCGTCGGAACGGACTTTTTGAATCCCGACAACCGGGCCGAAACTCTCCTGTGTCATGACGCGCATGGTGTGATTCACTTCAGTGAGCAGTTGCGGCGCAAGATACGCGCTGCCCGGCTTATCCAAAGGATAATCAGCGGCGGTAATATGCGCGACGGCGCCCTGGGCAATTGCCTCTCGTGTCTGCTGCCGAACAAACTCGGCAGCACCGGCGCGAACGAGCGGCCCCAGAGTCGTTTCCGGATCGTCTGATCGCCCAAGTTTCAGCGCTTTCACCCAGGCCACGGCCTGCTGTACAAATGATTCATACACCGCTTCATGGACGTAGACCCGTTCGATACCGCAGCAGGATTGCCCGGAGTTGTAGAAGGCGCCATCCATGGAGGTGTCGACGGCGTGGGCCAGATCGGCATCCTCGCGAACATAGGCCGGGTCCTTGCCGCCCAGTTCCAGACCGACACCGATAAAGCGACCGGCGGCGGCCTTTTCGACCATCTCACCGCCCGGCACCGAGCCGGTAAAGGCCACGTGATTGATACGTTTATCTTTAATGATGGCCTCGGTGTCGGTATGGGTCAGGTGCAGATATTGAAAAACCCCCTCCGGCAAACCGCCGGCCTTGAAGGCTTCATCAAGCCGTTCGGCGCATAAAGGGGTTTGTGCCGAGTGTTTCAAAATGACCGAATTGCCTGCAAGAAGCGCCGGCAGCACCGCGTTGATCGCTGTCAAGTAAGGGAAATTCCAGGGCGCTATGACAAAAACCACGCCAAGCGGTTCGCGATCAATCCAGCGCTCAAAACCTGGTTTTTCCTCGAGTTGCACCGGGGCCAGACCCTTGTCGGCCAACTTGATCATCGTTCGGGCGCGTTCTTCCAGGCCGCCGACTTCGCCGGCCGCCGAGCGGATAGGGCGACCCATCTGCCGGCAGATTTCCATGGCGATCTGTTCTTTTTTGGCGACAAAAGCATCGATTGCTTTCGTGCACAATGCCTTGCGCTCATGCAAAGGAACTTTTTTCCAGCTCTTTTGTGCCGCGCTCGCCTTATCAAGTGCTGAATGAATATCATCACCACCAGCGTAGGATCTTTCAACGTAGTTGGAACCATCAATCGGACTGATTGTAACAAAGGTATTGCTGCTCATTGCTTTTCTCATTGTAAAATTTTTACGTAGCCATACGAAGATGTAGGTTTTTACGAGTTTAAAGGAAGAGGTGCTCACGCCGAGAGAAGAGAGCATCTATATAATTTCAAAATACCGCTCCAGTTCCCAGTCGGTAATATGTTTGCGGAATTCGCGTTCTTCCCACTCCCGCGTGGCGGCAAAATGGTCGACAAAAGCATTGCCGAACAAGGACCGTGCCGCCTCGGACGCCTTCAAGGCCTGGGCGGAATCCCACAGGGTCTTTGGCAGGGCGAGATATTTTGGATGTTTCTGGTCGTAGGCATTGCCCTTGATCGGTGGTTCCGGTTGCCATGCCTGCTCGATGCCGTACAGGCCGGAACCAAGTGCTGCGGCCAAAGCCAGATAAGGATTTGCATCCGCCGAACCCAAACGGTATTCAACCCGCTGGGACTTGTCACTGCCTGGTATCACCCGAAGAGCAGTGGTTCGATTTTCCACGCCCCAGGTCGCATCGGTTGGCGCCCAGAAACCGGGGATAAGCCGGGTGTAACTGTTGATCGTCGGAGCAATCATACACAGCAGCTGCGGCATGAGTCTCTGTTGTCCGGCGACGAAGTGGCGTTGCATGTCACTCATGTTGTGCTCTCTTTTCGCATCGTGGAAAGCTGATCGGGAATCATCTTTTCGGCGTAAGGAGACATGGATGTGGCCACTTTGGCCTGGATATTTGTTGGACCATTTGGCCATAAAAGTAGCCATCAAACCGTGGCGCTGCACCAACACCTTCATAAAGGTTTTAAACAGCGCCCCTTTATCGGCGGCATTAAGCGCCGCATCGACGGTTATGGCCGCCTCGAGCACGCCAGGTCCTGTTTCGGTATGGATACCTTCCAGCGGAAAATCCATCTGTTCGGACATGGACATGATCTCATGATACAGCTCCGCATGGGTGGAATTACGAATCATCGAATAACCAAACCAGCCCGGGGTGAATGGCTTGAGGTTGGTGAAATGCTTTTCTCTGATACTGTCCGGGGTTTCCTCGAAGAGGAAAAATTCATATTCCAATGCTGCAAAAGCATCCAATCCCATATCAGCAGCTTTTTCGATGACCCGGCGCAGGGCGGCACGGGGACAGACGGTTTCGGCTTCCCCGGCAAACTCGGCGAGAAACAACAGCATGTTGTCTTCAAAAGGAATTTCGCGACAGGTATGGGGTAAAATTTTCACCGGGGCGTCAGGATAGCCGGTATGCCAGCCGGTGTAGGTAACATTGTCATACAGCTGATCTTTGGAATCCCAGCCCAGGACCACATCACAGAAAGCAAAGTCGCTGTCCAGTGAAGAAAAGAATTTTTCACGGCTCATATATTTGCCACGCATAACGCCGTCATTATCAAACAGGCCAACTTTGACGTGGGTCAGACCACGTTCTTCAACAATCCGTCTGGCATCGGCGATTGTTACAACTTCTCTTGGGTTCATGAATGGTATCCCGTTGTATTTGTTTTTATCAGGCGCCCTTATACCCGGACCCATTTTTCATTTTAAAGACGCTACTATAGGTGGAAAATTGACAAATTAAAAGATTAAATTCCTGGCAAATTTTCTCTAGGAGCTTGTCCGAGAATAAGCATTTTCCTTCAGATCGAGGCAAATTTGAAAAAATTACCGGAGGCATATAGTTGATATTCCGAGGATAATTTTTTCGAATTTAACGAAGATATGGTGGGAAAGGCATTCTCGGACAAGCTCCTAGGTGGTATTTCCTACGCATTATTTGGCATAATACGTTTCAGGCAGCCACAGGGCTATCTGCGGGAACAGCATAATCAGGCATAAACCTACCAGCATAATAATGACAAAGGGGACGATGGAGTTGTAGATATCGACAAGGGTTATCTCTTTGGGAGCCATTGCTTTCATGAGAAATAAATTATAGCCAAACGGGGGCGTCATGTAGGCAATCTGGCAGGTTATGGTATAAAGTACACCGTACCAGATAGGATTGAATCCGAGTGCAATGACCAGGGGAATATACAGCGGAGCAACAATGACGAGCATGGCGGTATCGTCGAGAAACATGCCCATGAGGATGTAGGAAACCTGCATCATGATCAGGACACCCCAAGGGCTGAGGCCCCATTTGTCGAGAAAGAGAGACTCGATCGCATGCACTGCACCCAGACCGTCGAAGACCGCGCCAAAGCAGAGTGCCGCGAGAATAATCCACATGAACATGCAGCTGACACTGAGTGTTTTGTGCAAAGTGAAATCCATGACCTTACGGGTCAGCCGGCCTTTGGCCAGAGCGGCTACGGTGGCTGCGGCTGCACCCACGGCGGAACTTTCAACTAAGCTGGTGACACCCATCATGAACAGGCCGGTAACAGAGAAAATAATGATCAGCGGCAGGATTCCAGCCACCAGCAACCTCAGTTTTTCACTCCAGCCCATCTGCCGTTCCTCGACGGGCAGGGATGGTCCGAGTTGCGGCTGTAGTTTGCATCTGACGGCAATATAAAAGATAAACATACTCGCCAGCAGGAGGCCCGGAAAGACACCGGCCAGCCAGAGTTGGCTGACCGGCTGTCTGGCGATCATGCCGTAGAGCACGAGAACAATAGACGGAGGAACCATGATCCCGAGAGAGCTGCCGGCCTGTATGACGCCGGTGACCATTCTTTTGTCGTAGCCTCGTTTCAGCATTTCCGGCAGAGCAATACTTGTGCCGATAGCCATACCCGCGACACTCAGACCGTTCATAGCCGATATCGCTACCATCAGCACAATTGTACCAATAGCCAGGCCGCCGTTGAGCGGTCCCATCCACACGTGAAACATGCGGTAGAGGTCGCCGGCGATACCGGATTCCGATAACATATATCCCATATAGATAAACAGCGGCAGGGTCAGCAGTGGGTACCAGTTGAGAAGAACGATACTGGCATTAAAAGGCATTTCGTAGCCGCCTTTACCCCAGAGAGCGAGTGCGGCGACCGTTGCGATAAATCCGACGGCACCGAAGACACGCTGTCCGGTAAGCAGCATCAGCATCAGGGTGGAAAACATCAACAGGGCAATAAATTCATAACTCATAGTATCGAAACCCCTTTCACTTTTGCCAGATCCCGGAAAAATGTGGCGATAGCCTGGAGGAGCATCATGAAGATGCCGATGACCATGATAATTTTGATTGGGGCGACGAGCGGTCCCCAGGAGGAGTAGTTTCTCTGGCCGTATTCCAGGGAGTAGATCGTGCTGGACAGGCCGCCGATAAGCAGAACGACAAGGTAGAAAATCATGCAGAAAATGGTAATGGCGTCGGTAATCGCGCGCTTTTTGGGACTCCACTTACCGTAGAGCACATCCATTCGCACATGAGCGCCAAGCATCATGGAAAATCCTCCGCCAAGAAGATAATAGGCGGCCATTGTGAACTGGGCCATCTCGATGGCCCAGATGTGCGGCACATTGAAGATAGTTCTTGATACAGTCGAAAAGAGTAGAATACCCATCATTGCGAAGACAAGATACATGGCAAACTTGCCGAGCATGCGGTTCAGGGCTTCGACATAACGCACGTAGGTTTTTATTGCGTCAGGCAAGGTGGTCTCCCCCATATGGTAAGAAGTTGAGTGAGAAATTGATGAGTAATGACATAACGATTGGCATGAAAAAAGAGAGAAACCCTCTTCCTACTCCTGTAGAGAATTGGGAAAAGGTTTCTCTGTTTCTAAAAAATAACCACGTGGGTTTTATGCGTTACGGTATGGCGGACCGGCTTTTTCCATTGTTGCGGCATATTTTTTGAGAATTTCAACGACCTTGGCGTTTCTCGGACTTTTGGCAGCAATTTCGTCCCAATATTTGAGAGCTTCTTGCTCGACAATTTTCCATTCGTTGTCAGGGATGGACGTGAGCTCCAGTTTTCCACCGGTGGTACGGTAATGCGCTTCCCCCCACCAGTACCAGTGTTGCCGATAGTAGTGTGAGCTGTCCATGGAGAGTTGGAAAAGGGTTTTCAGGTGCTCGGGCAGAGCGTCCCATTTGTCGGAATTAGCGAAGTAGGAACCGGCCCAGGCGCCGGAAATATTATTGGTCAGGTAGTAATTGGTGACATCGGCCCAGCCGACGGTGTAGTCTTCGGTGATTCCCGACCAGGCAATACCGTCGAGTTCGCCGGTCTGCATGGCCACTTCGATATCCTCCCATGGCAGGGTGACCGGCACAACGCCGAAACGCTTGAGAAAACGGCCGCCGGTGGGAAAAGTGAATATTCTCTTGCCCTTCAAATCGGCAATCTTGCGAATCGGATCAACAGTGGCAAAGTTA
>JBHEOR010000114.1:0-314 GCA_046260685.1 Desulfopila sp. | reverse complement strand
TTCGATGACCATTTCTCCATTTGCCGCTTTGTTAAACATGTCTATCTGAGGTTTAATGACATGGGCGGCAAGGGAAGCGCCGGCATAGGTCTGCAATCGCCATTTGATAGGGGTCTTTTTTGCAGCGTGCACAAAAGGGGCTTTAATCGTTGTGGCGGCGACTGCCGCGACTGCTCCAAGCCCTGCTTTTTTAAGGAATTCGCGTCTTTCCATGTACCTTTCTCCTTTTTGTGTGGTCGATTTTTAAAAAATATATCGATAAGTCAGGTAGTACTCCTGTTTTTGTAAAGCTGATTTATCGAATAATTACAAAC
>JBHEOR010000113.1:0-9063 GCA_046260685.1 Desulfopila sp. | reverse complement strand
CCGCAGTTCCTTTGCCGTTGATGGTAAGAGGTTCGCCAAAAGCGATATTAACCGGCATGTCCGGTACAAGTGCACCGAAGTCCTTAGACCAATTGCCATTTTGCCAGGCATCGGTCTTTAAAGCGACAGGGATAATGGGCGCGTCGGATTTTTTGGCAAGTTTGGTGCCGATGCTGCCAAAATGCTCCGCGTCAAAACCGGTTGAACGGGTGGTCTGGGGAAAAACAATAACCGATATGTTATTCAACAGCCGCTCAGGCCCCTCGGACATGACTGTTTTGAGATCCTGCCGTGGATTTTTTCTGGTAACCGCCACCGGATTTCTCGATCGCATGATATGCTTGAAAACCGGATAGTGCAGCAGGCTCTCCTTAACCACAAAGGTTACCCTGGTATAGGGCAATATGACAGCGGGCAGCACCAGCGTCTCCATAATGGACATATGGTTGCCGACAAAAACAATAGAAGACAAATGACGGTAATCGTTTCGACAATGGGGAAACGGGCTCCGGGGGGGTAACATACGATGCCTTTTTGATTTCGAGATACTGCATTGCACGCTCTTTCATGGGAGGAAATTATCCAACACTTTCTCCTCCTACCATCTACCTCATATGCAGATGGAATTAAACCTTTTTTTGTCAACATACAAATCTGCCACCCGCCAAAGACCGCATCCAGGCTATGTAGCCCTCAGAACCTCGACGGGTTCCTCTTACTGCAAGCCCACAACGTTTTTATCGCGTTGTTATTTAATAATATTTCAACCAGGCGTCATTTGGACTTGCACGTTTTTTGCCCTCAGGCTTGGCCTGCCACACCCACTTCTATTGTAATTTTCTATCGACAATTTCTGAGCATTGTGACATTATTCAATAGATGGGAATTATCGCCATTGTTCAAGTACGCTTTTTCAAAAGAAATCGCATGTTCAACATTTGAAACATGAACTAATATTTATTAAACTGTTAAGTGTCCCTAAGCTACTTTGAGCCGATATGTCCACCCGGCAGCTCACCTTTTCAGCAACACGGGATGACTAATTTAAAAAAAAACAAGGGGAGCTCCGTCACCATTATCACATGACAGTTTGAATGCGGCGTACCGCCGAAATATACAGACTCAAAAAAAAGGAGACGAATTATGAGATCAATTATGAGATCATCAGGACGCAAGCTTTTTCTTGCATTCACAAGCATGGTTGGCATTTGCAGTATAGCCGCCCTGAGTTGCGCCGCAACCTGGGATATGCCCACTCCATATCCCGACAAAACGTTTCACACCCAGAATATCGCCAAGTTTGGGGAAGATGTGGAACAGGCCACCAACGGTAGTCTCACGATCAAAATTCACTCCGCCGGTTCCCTGTTCAAGCACCCCGAAATCAAAAATGCGGTACGCGGCGGCCAGGTTCCCGCAGGTGAGTTCTTCCTTTCCCTGCTCTCCAACGAGCATGCCGCTTTCGGCGCTGACAGCCAGCCCTTCCTCGCCACCAACTATGCTGATGCCAGAAAACTCTGGGACGCGCAGAAAACCGTCATAACCGAGCTGCTCGACAAACAAAAACTTATGCCGCTTTTCTCTGTCCCCTGGCCGCCCCAGGGACTCTACACTAATAAGGCAATCAACAGCGTTGAAGATCTCAAGGGTATTAAATTCAGGGCCTATAACGCTACACTGGAGAAATTTGCCAACCTGGTAGGCGCCGCTCCAACCCAGGTAGAAGTTCCCGACATTCCGCAGGCATTTGCTACAGGCAGGGTCGAAGCCATGATCACCTCTCCCTCAACCGGCGCCAACTCCAAGGCCTGGGACTTTGTCACCCACTATACCGATATTCAGGCATGGCTCCCCAAAAACATCATTGTCGTCAACAAAAGCGCTTTCCGTCGTCTCGACAAGGATGTCCAGGATGCAGTGCTTGCCGCCGCAGCCACGGCTGAAGAGCGCGGCTGGAAGATGAGCAAGGAAGAGACGGCTGCCAAGACCGCCATCCTTGAGGAAAACGGCATGATCATCGTCAAGCCCAGCGATGATTTGATGAAAGGCCTCAAGGCCATCGGCGACGAAATGCTCGAAGACTGGAAAAAGGATGCCGGTGCCGAGGGTGCCGCGCTTCTCGAAGCCTACCGTAATTAGCAGTTCCATGGGCCCCTTCAGGGGGCCCTTCTACTCTGGTGGTTTACTGAAAGGGATCGAAAAACAGTAGTGATACAATGACGTCGATGAACGAAAACCTGCTCCGCAGGGCATTGAACAAACTCTATCTTGCCAGTGGATGGCTTGCCGCTGCCTTTTTGGCATCCATCTGTCTGCTGGTGGTATGTCAGGTGGTGCTCAATTTACTGGACCGTATCAGCGGGATGCTTACCGGTTCGGCCATCGGCCTGACTATTCCGTCCTATGCCGATTTCACCGGCTTCTTTCTGGCGGCGTCCACCTTTCTGGCACTGGCCTACACCCTGCGCCAGGGCGGGCATATCAGAGTGACACTGCTCATCACCAACCTCAGCGGTAAAGTGCGCCATATTTTCGAAACCTGGTGCCTGCTGCTTGCCACCACCGTGACGCTCTATTTTACCTGGTATATGCTCGGACTTGTACACGAATCCTATACCTACAATGATCTTTCCTCCGGTATGATTGCAGTTCCCATCTGGATCCCTCAGTCCTTCGTGTTTCTGGGCCTTGTTGTGCTCTCCATTGCCCTGCTTGACGAACTCATCTGCGCCCTTGCCGGCAAAACACCCGGGTATGTCGGGGCCGGTGAGAAGCTTCTTGAAAACAATGATGACGAGCCCGCCTCGTAAGCTCCAGGGAGATAGCGCATGCCTGAGTTAAGTATGACATTTTTTTTACTGCTGCTCCTCTTTGCCATGCTGGGCAGCGGCATATGGGTTGCCTTTTCCCTGATGACCGTGGGCATGGTCGGCATGATGCTTTTCACCGATGCGCCCCTGGGCAATGTCCTTGCCACCACCGTCTGGGGAGCCAGCAATTCCTGGTCACTGGCGGCACTGCCGCTTTTTATCTGGATGGGCGAGATACTGTTTCGCTCAAGGCTCTCGGAGGATATGTTCTCCGGGTTGTCGCCCTGGCTCGCTCATCTGCCGGGCAGGCTCTTACATGTCAACATTCTTGGCTGCGGTATTTTTGCCGCAGTCTCAGGCTCTTCTGCGGCCACCGCGGCAACCATCGGCAAGATGTCGATACCGGAACTTGCCAGACGAAAGTACCCCGAAAGCTTGATCATCGGCACCCTGGCCGGGTCGGCTACCCTCGGCCTGCTCATACCGCCTTCCATCATTTTGATTGTTTATGGTGTTGCCACTGAGCAATCGATAGCCCGTCTTTTCATCGCCGGCTTACTGCCGGGGGTACTGCTGATAACCCTTTTTGTCGGGTATGTCATCATCTGGTCGCTGCTCCATCCAGGGACCATCCCTGCCGAAAAAGAATCGCTCTCCTTTACAGAAAGGATACACCGTTCACGCCGGCTCATTCCGGTTATTTTATTGATTGCCGGTGTCATCGGTTCTATCTATTCCGGTATTGCTTCACCAACGGATGCCGCCGCAGTCGGAGTCGTTCTTTCTCTGGTGCTTTCCAAGTATACCGGAACATTAAACAAGAAGACCTTTTTCGACGGTCTCATGGGAGCCACCAAGACCTCCTGCATGATTGCTTTTATCCTTGCCGGTGCCTCCTTCCTCACGGTTTCCATGGGCTTTACCGGTATCCCCAGAATGCTCGCCACCTGGATAGCAGAAATGGGGCTGTCGCACTATGCCCTGCTCGGCGCACTCTCCGTCTTTTTTATTATTCTGGGCTGTTTTCTCGATGGCATCTCGGTTGTCGTTCTGACAACCTCGATCATCATGCCCATGGTGGAACAGGCCGGTATCGACCCGCTATGGTTTGGTATTTTTGTTGTTATCGTGGTGGAAATGTCGCAGATCACCCCGCCGGTGGGCTTCAATCTCTTTGTTATCCAGGGGTTGACAGGACTCAATATTCTGCGGGTCGCCTATGCGGCAATCCCCTTTTTCCTGCTGTTGGTCGTCGCCCTGGTGCTCATTGTCACTTTTCCCTCCATCGTCACCTTTCTCCCCGATATGATGGCCGGTTGACGTATTAGTGTGAAAATCCAGCAGGATGGACGAGTGGGGTAAACGAGTGGGGTGAACTACAGAGATGCCGCCGAGCGTGATGCCTGATCACAGAGACCGGAGAGCAGGCGCAGTAATGCGGCCGCTTCTCGTATCCGATCACTTTCCTGATCGAGATTTCTATAGACCGAGGTAAGACAATGTTCGCGAATTTCGCGGTACTTGCTGCAAGCCTCCGTCCCCTCTTCGGTGGCGCTATAGAAGATTTCCTTACCTCTTTCCTGCTGTTGCACCAGCTCCAGTTTTACCAATTTTTTCAAGGAATAATTCACTGTGTGCTGGTCTTCAACATGGAGCACAAAGCAGATATCAACCAACCGCTTTTCCCGGCCACGATGATTGACATTATGCAGAACAAGCACATCAAGGGGAGAAAAATCCTTATATCCCGCGGCATTCATGCTACGGATCATCCAGCGGGAAAATGCATTTTGGGCGAGGATCATGCCATATTCGAACTCACTGAGATGCCAGCTGACCGGCGAGGCCAGGTGCTCGGAAGAGACAATTATCGACCTGCCGGGCCAGAGCGATTGTTTCAAAACTGCCGGTTAAAAGATCAATCAGCAGCACAACGCCGGAAAGCGGGGTACCGACACCACAGACAATCTTGAAGACCTCTGCCGCCTGCAGGGTAGCCACCTGGCCCGGCAGAGCTCCCATCACCTCCATCGCCCCCTGTACCTCTTCGATCGGCCTTTCCTCTGGAAAGAGACAGCGGTATGTCGGCCCATTCTGATAGTTAAAGAGCGACACCTGCCCGCTCCAGCCGGAAATGGCACCATAGACATAGACTTTTCCCAGGCTGACACAGGTATCATTTATCAAATAGCGTGTGGCAAAATTATCGCAGCCATCGACGACGATATCGTGGGCGCCGATAATTTCGGCGGCATTCTCCTGGACAAGCCGCTGGTTCCATGCTGTGATGGCAACTTCAGGATTGTGCTTTTGCAGCCTTGCCGAGGCAACTTCAACCTTGGGCCGCCCGACATCGGAAGTGGTATAGAGGATCTGCCGCTGCAGGTTGGATTCCGCGACCAGATCATCATCTATAAGACCGAGGCGGCCTATACCAGCAGCACAGAGGTACAGGGCCAGAGGACAGCCCAGGCCGCCGACTCCGACGATGAGCACCCTTGCCTGCCGAAGTTTCTCCTGGCCACTTTCACCGACACCTTTGAGCATTATCTGGCGGGCATAGCGGTTTTTTTGCATGTGCGTGAGCATCGTATATGCCTTGTGATATTACAAAACAAGCTGCATACAGCTATCCCAGTCTTTCCATACCGGCTCATAGCCCTGGGAGCGGATCATCTCGGCAATTTCCGCGGGACTGCGGTCATCATCGATGGCGAACTGCTGCAGCTCTTCATCGGGATGGGCGTAGCCGCCCGGCTTGGTGCTCGAACCGGCACTGTAGGCCGTTGCGCCAAGGCGCAGAACATTGTCACGGAAGTTTCTGCTTTCCCTGGTAGAAATGGAAATTTCAAGCTGATGACTAAAAAGCCTCCAGGCACAGATCAACTGCACCATTTGGTGATCATCGATGACATGGGCTGGAGAAAAACTGCCATCATGAGGACGCAGCCGCGGCAAGGAAATAGAATAGCGGGTGCGCCAGTATTTTTTTTCCAGATAGTCCAGATGCATTGCCGTAAAGAATGAATCGGTGCGCCAATCTTCAAGCCCCAGTAAACAGGCCAAACCTATTTTATGGACTCCGGCTCGGCCGAGCCTGTCCGGAGTCTCCAGCCGGAATCTGAAATCCGCTTTAGGCCCTGTGGGATGATAGTCCGGATAGGTTGTGCGATTATAGGTCTCCTGATATATACAGACAAAATTGAGCCCGGCTCCAATGAGGTCTTCGTAGTCGCCCTGCTCCAGTGGCTGAACTTCGACTGCCAGCTGGGAGAATTGATGCCGTATCATTGTCAGGACTTCAGCGAAATAGGAGGTCGACGCCACCGACGGCGCCTCTCCGCTCACCAGCAGGATATGGGAATAGCCCATCTTCTGTATTGCCGCTACCTCTTCACGAATTTCTTCAAGGCTCAATACTTTTCTGGCAAGTGTATTACGGCAGTTAAAACCGCAGTAAAGGCATGCGTTGCTACAGTAATTCGACAGATACAGCGGAATGTAGAGCTGGACGGTTTTCCCGAATCGTTGAGCGGTGCGCTCCATGGAAAGGGCGGCCATGTCTTCGAGAAAAGGCGCGGCGGCAGGTGACAGCAAAGCTTTAAAATCTTCCAGCCCGCAGCGCTCGGCGGCCAGGGCGCGCTTGACGTCATCGCTGGTCTTGGTCTGGATTGAGCGGGTTGTCGCGTGCCAGTCATGGCGGACAAGCTCATCATAAAATGTTGTCATGGCATCATCCCTCCTCATCAAGAAAGGCGGTGAGGGGACTGCTGGCAGCCGCTCTGTCACCCACCTGGGACAATTCCGCCAAATAGGCCATGCGCCCCGCTTCCACGCCACGTTTAAAGGCTCTCCCCATCCGTACCGGATCGGGCGAGGTTGCTATGGCGGTATTGACCAATACCGCATCGGCACCCAGCTCCATGGCATAGGCCGCATGTGACGGTGCCCCGATTCCGGCATCGACAACCACCGGCACGGTCGCCTGCTCAATGATAATTTTGAGCATCTCCACTGTCTGTAGCCCCTTATTTGTTCCAATGGGTGCGCCAAGCGGCATTGTTACTGCCGCCCCCACCTCCTCCAGTCGTTTGCAGAGTACCGGATCAGCCTGGACATAAGGCATGACGACAAAACCCAGCCTGGCCAGCTCTTCGGTGGCCGCCAGGGTCTCCACCGGATCCGGCAGCAGGTATTTAGGATCGGGATGAATCTCCAACTTAATCCAGTTGGTCTCGAGCGCTTCACGGGCCATCCTGGCAACGAACACCGCCTCTTTGGCTGTGCGAACACCGGAGGTGTTGGGGAGCAGATGGAGATGGGGATACTTCAAATGGGCCAGAATATCATCCTCACCATTCTCAAGCTCGACGCGCTTGAGAGCAACAGTGACAAGCTCACTCCCGCTTGCGTATAGGGCCTCGCTCATCAGCTGGTTGGAGGCAAACTTTCCTGTGCCGGTAAAGAGCCTTGAATGAAAGGTCCGGTCTGCAATCTTGAGCGGCCCATCTTGCCGTACTGCTGTATTCATTGTAGTATTTACTGTAGTATTCATTCTAGTTTCTCCATAATTTCATTGAGCAGGTCTGCCGGTTCGGCCGCATCGATGAGAAGGGAAGATACGGCAATGCCGTGGACACCTGCCTTACGCAGCGTTGCAACATCTTCACGCCGAATGCCGCCAATGGCGACAGTTGGAATGGCAATTTTTTCCAGGCGGCAACACCGTAGTATCTCCTCGATTCCCCGTAGCCCAAGCAGCGGACTCAGCTGTTTTTTGGTAGAGGTAAAGCGATAGGGACCAAGGCCTATATAATCAACCTCTTGGCGGTGACGTTGCCTGATATCCTCCATAGTGTTGCAGGTCCCACCAATAATAGCATGATTTCCAAGTATCCGGCGGGCCACCCGGGGGGATTCGTCCTGCAGGCCGAGATGAACGCCGTCAGCGCCAAGCTGGGCTGCAAGTTCAATATCATCATTGACTATAAAAACAGCTCCCCAGCTGCGGCAGATATCGGCCACCCGTCTGCCCAGCTCCAGCTTTTCCTGCCTCTTTCCACTTTTCATGCGAAACTGCAGCCAATTACACCCTGCCCCACACAACCGGGCTGCCTGCTCCGCCATATCGCAATCACGTCGCGGTGCGGTGATACACTGGATTCTGCCAATAGTTTTCATGGAGACACCTTCTCAACATCTTGATTTTTAATGCGTTTACAATTTGGTGGCTTTACCATAACGTTGCGCTGCATCTTGAAGATTCATGAAGGCATGTAGTCTATCAGCACACCTTTCATGCCCCCAGATATGCCCCAGAACCGCAGCCCCCCAACACCCCCGGGGGAGAACTGTAAGGTTGTGCGAGGTTATTCCTCCCAAGGCAACAACACGCCGGTTGAACCGGCCGCAGCATGCACTCAGGCTTTCTCGGTTGATGGCAGCCCGGTATCCCGGCTTTGAAATCGAATCAAATACCGGACTCACCATTACATATTCATATGCCGCCGCATCCTGCTCGACCTCGGCCAGAGAGTGGCATGAAGTGCTGATATGCACGTTCGATGCTAGTGGCGAGGCACCACTTCTCTTCCTGGCCGGAAAATGTATTCCGCGCAGGCCATATCGCTCCACCAGTTCGTGGTGCGAGTGTAACATGATGCGTTGGTGATACCTCACGGCAATGCTGCCTATGAATTTTTCCATGGCATCTCCGGCAAATCCAGGTTTACGCAGATGAAGAATCTCCAGGCCCGCCGCAAAAAGGGCTTCGATAGTCGCGACTTCGTCGCTGACATCCTCTGAAGCAGTAATAACCAGAATCTTCATCGCATTCTCCCCGGCGCAACGACGTCCATGACACACCAGCGTCAGCCTCCATGAGTCGCCCGAATAAGCATAATTCTATCGCCGGCGGCCAGTGTAGAGTCTTGCCATCTCTTTTGCGGAAGGACCTCTCCATTTATGGCAACCGCCAGGCCACCGCCGCTCATTCCCAGATAGCGAACAGCATCGGCAACACTGGCCCCCTCATCAAAATCATACGGTTCATCATTAATCAATACACGAATTGTCATTTTCCTGCCCTGCAAGTATTGGTTTCCGAATGCTCATGGCAACTATGCGGTGTCATCATTAAGGGCTTGTTCACAAATAACATGGCCAAGATTGCGCTCAGATTTGGGTCAGATTTGGTTGTGGCGATCAGCGTAAAACCGCAGGCGTAGCAGCGCTACGTTGAGGATTTTACGAT
>JBHEOR010000112.1:0-9127 GCA_046260685.1 Desulfopila sp. | reverse complement strand
ACATAACCCAAGGCAGGTATAAGCAGGTATAAGCAGGGATAGAACAACCAGAGGATTCCCTGAAAAACCCGAAGGGCAGGACAGCAAAGCGGTCATTTATCAAAGCGATCTCCAACCAACCTTTAGCGCGGTCAATATGAACACACATATAAACGATACATTCCTTAAAGCATGCCGAGGCGAACAGACCGACTACACTCCCATATGGATGATGCGTCAGGCTGGTCGTTATCTACCGGAATACCAAAAGGTGCGGCGCAAGCTCTCCTTCCTGGAGCTCTGTAAAACACCCGAGCTGTGCGTTAAGGTAACGCTGCAGCCCGTGGACCGGTTCAACATGGATGCAGCCATTCTCTTCTCGGACATCCTCATTCCCATGCAGGCCATGGGAGCTCCCCTTGAATTCCACGAAGGCAAGGGGCCGGTATTCACCGAAACCGTGCGGAGCAGGGAGGCGCTCGACAAACTCATTATTGCCGATCCGCTGGAAAAAACCGGCTTTGTCATGGAAACCATTCGCCTGCTGCGCCGGGAGCTCAAGGTCCCCCTCATTGGCTTTGCCGGCGCTCCATTCACCAGTGCCACGTACCTCATCGAAGGAGGCTCCTCCAAGGTTTTCTGGGAAACCAAGAAGATGATGTTCACCAACCCCGCACTCTTTCATGATCTCATGGAAAAGATCACGGAAACAACCAGCAAATATCTTCTTGCCCAGGCGGAAGCCGGAGCGCAGGCCCTGCAGCTCTTTGATTCATGGGCCGGTGTATTGGCTCCTGGAGATTTTGCCGCATTCGCCCTGCCCTATGCCAAGAGAATTATAGAAGACCTCAAGCCGACAGGGCTCCCCCTGATCTACTTCGCCAATAACGGCGCCACGCTGCTCGATCTTTCAGTCTCCTCCGGAGCCGATGTCATCGGACTGGACTGGCGTATTAATATAGGTGATGCCATACAACGCGTGGGAAACAGGACGGTCCAGGGCAATATCGACCCCTTCGCCCTGCTTCTTCCCAGGGATGAATTGCGGGCCCGCATCAAACGACTGCTCGATGACGCCCAGGGAGCCTTTGGCCATGTTTTCAATCTCGGCCACGGTATCCACCAGTTCACCCCTCCGGAACAGGCCAAATATTGCGTCGATTTCGTCCATGAGCTGAGCAGCAGATAACAGACCGCCATGACACACCACGTGCCATCCATATCCACCTGCCTGCACATGATGGAAAAACATTCCATGCTCGACAATATCCGTGGGCACAGCCTCGTTGTTGCCCGAGTTGCCGAGCGCATCCGGCAGCGACTTGACAGTCGCCCGGCCCTGCCGCCCCTGCCGGCCAAAAGCCTCATCATTGCCGGCGCCCTGCTCCACGATATTGCCAAGACCCAATGCCTGCGGGAGGGCTGCGACCATGCCAAGGTCGGTGCGGCTATCTGCATGGCCGACGGCTATCCCGAAATAGCCGATATCGTGCGTGAACATGTGCGGCTCTTTGATTTTGCGGTAAACCGCTACAGCAAAGGCCAATTTTTAGCCAAAGAGCTCATTTTCTATGCCGACAAACGTGTCGTCCATACAAATATCGCCAGCCTGGATCAGCGGCTCGAATACATCCTCGAAAAATACGGCGACAACACTCCGGTGCGCCATGAACTCATCCGCAAAAACTTCAACCAGTGCCGTGAACTGGAAAGGTGGCTGTGCCACCACGGCGGCTGTAGTGCGGACGAGTTGGCCCTCGGCATTGCAGGCATCCATCCGGCGTCCCTCCTCCCTCAATCTCTTGTCGAGGATGCCAAGTGATGCTGATGCCGCCGCCTTTTCAAAAGCAACGCGGAGTAACGCACCAAAAATTGAGGTTTAAAATAATTCCATGGTATTATACAGTAGGTTCAGCCATGTAATACTGTACTTGGCAGGATCTCGAGACCTTTTCCCTGATCGACGGCGCATTGCCACAGCAAGACAAGCACGACCAACACTATGAGCACTCCCAGCTCCCAGAACACTGTAACGGACGCCCATACGCTCAACGAATTCATGAGTTCGCTGCACAGGCTCTTTAAAATCGGGATTTATTACCCCTCCGGCCATGCCACGCTTGACAGGGCCACCGATCGATTCATGTCGCAACTGGAACAGCTTGCCGGCGACAAAAAGGAAGTTGCCATCCAGGCCATACACAACACAATCATCCTCGAAGAGATCGAACTCGACAGCCAACAACCGGCCATCAAGGAATTCAACATACTGCTCTCCACCCTCGGTATCTCGACACTGTATATCAACCGGCTCATCTCCATGGCCGAGCTGCACGATTTTGTGCGAAAAATGCTGGCGTACAAGGCCAAAGTCCTTAACGCCAAGCAGTTCATCCAGGTTGAAGTGACGGACCTGCCGCATTCCATAACAATTGAGCAGCATGAATTTTTAGCCAGAAATGATCGATTTCGTCATGATGACAGCAACATCGACAACCTCGACACCTTTGTTGCCTCGCTCACCGGCTTCGGTCTCAACGAAGGTGAAATTCAGCAATGCAGGGAGCTGCTCGACAGTCTGCCGGAACAGTTGACACAGAGCAAAATCGATATTGGTGACCTCCCCCTTGCCTCCTGGGACGACGTTGCCGGACTTCTTGCCAAAGCGGTAAAAGGAGGACGTGATGGCGGCCAATCGGCAGCGTCCGGGATCACACACCAGCGAAGCATCAACGATCTCTCCTCGATCCTGAAAAAACTTGAGAAGGAAACCCACGACACAAAATCACGCGAGGCTCTCAACCTGCTCGTTTCAATCATCAGAAAACCGACGATGAGCAAAGAGCAGAAACCGGAGGAAGAGGAATTATCACGGGGCACCTTCCCCGAGAAACCGGATATCAGCATCGAGAGGATCAGTGAATTTGTCGCCAATCAGAAATTGAGCCCACAGGTATGTCAAAAAATCCCCAATTCTTCCTCCCGCAACGAAACACTTTCTATTCTCATGCAGCTGGCCGGCAGTGAACTGCCGCTGCCCAGCCAAATCCACATGCAGCAGCTTTGCAGGGAAGCCCTTTCCACCACACTGACGGAAAAAACACTGAACATTCTCAGCGGCGGAATGGTTCATCTGGCGCAGCAGGGCAAAACAACCCGGCTTGCCGCAACCATACGGCTTATGCTCGACCCACTGCGACGTTCGGCCGGCGCCGGCAGTCTGGTGCTGTTTCAATCCACCATCAAACAGTGCGGCGCCAAGGAAAAGCTGCCGTTCTGGCCCCACGTCGTCAACGAAATGCTGGTTCAGGGCAGCCAAAAGGATACAATCGCCTACCAGCAGCTCTGCCAATATGCCGCACGCCTGTCACACGAGCAAATGTCCGCGGCGCTGCCGGTGCTGCGCAACCTTGAAGCATTCCAGGAAACCAAGATAGCCTCGGACATCTTCCATGGAATCCATCCTGCAGGTTATCCTCTTTTCGCCTTTCTGCTCACAACAGACATCGAATGTTACATCGGCGAACGGGTGATCGGAGGACTGCGCCGCCGCCCACGGGACTGGCTCATTAAGGCGGTGGTACCACTGCTTGATATCAATGAACAGGAACATAAATTGTTTCTCTACTCCTACCTGCGCCAGGCATCGCAGAACAAGCTCTCTTCCTCATTGCTCAATATCGCCACCAAAATACTCACAACAGCGTTGCCCTCACTGCCACAGGAACGGCGCAGCGAACAATGGCTTGCCAACAGCATCACCGCCATGGGGCAGCTTCCGGGAACCAGCACGGCTGAGGTGCTTAAACAGATTGCCGGGGCTAAAAAAATGCTGTTCATACCGCAGTGGCCGGCTCCGTGCCGAACAGCCGCGCACAAGGCATTGGCTGAAATCAAAGGGAACTACTGAGACAAGGATCTACCATGTATGAAAAGCTCAACACTCTGCTGATCCTTCTTTGCCGGACCATTTCCACCAGGAAACTTTATTTCGCCGAACACCCCAAAGTCAAAGAGCTCTCCGTTCAATTCATAGAACATCTCCGAGCTTTCTGCCGGGATGCTGCAATCGACAGACTTTTCATCGGCATCATCGACGGTAATCTGGTGTTCGAGGGAAAAAATCTGGTCGGCCCGAGCATTGTCGGTCGTCAGATGGTCCTTTTTGCCGAAAAACTGCACTGTGGAGGGATTTCCTTCACCGATACCACGTCCCTCGAGGATTTCAGGCGATTCCTCAACCTGACCGCCGAACTCAATCAGCCGACGGAAAACCTGAAGATCTCCCGTGAACTGCTTGCCGCCAACAACATCGAAAACATTGAACTCGCCCAGCACTATCTCAAGCCAACGGGTCCAATGAGCCGCGACCAGCAAACCATCTGGCATGGCCAGGATTCGGGTGACTTCCTCCACTCGCCGACACTGATCTACCAGGCACTCTTCGATGCCGTTGCCCAGGCCCACGGTGATGTTGCCGGCGGCAATGACATCGACATAGACAATACCCGCTCGGTCAGTGAATATATACTGCACTTCACCCGTGCCCGCTTTTCCGATCTTATGCAGCATGTCCACTATCCCGACTATGACAGCTACACGGTTGGCCATTCGGTGCGGGTGGCCGCCCTGGCGGTCTTTCTGGCCCATTCGTTTAAGTGGGGTGATGAAACACTCCTTGCCCTGGCAACGGCCGGCCTGCTCCATGATATCGGCAAGAGCCGCATCCCCGAAGAAGTGCTCTATAAACCGGGCAGGCTCAGTACCGAAGAATTCGCAGAAGTCATGCAGCACTCCAGGGTAGGTGCGGAAATACTGCTGGGTCAGAAAAATGCCACGCCTCTGGACATTGCCGCGGCCTGGGGGCACCATATCCGCAACGACGGCTCCGGTTACCCGCAACAACCCAAGTGGGCCGTACGCCATCCTCTGACATCACTGCTGCAGATATGTGATGTCTTTGAAGCGCTCACCGCCGTACGCCCCTACAAGCCCATTCTCACCCCCCATATGGCCTACAGCATCATGCTCGCCGACCGCGGTGCCTTTCATCCCGCACTGCTCGCCTCGTTCATCGATATCATCGGCCTCTATCCTCCGGGAACCCTGGTTCAAATGACCAGTGGCGCCCGCGGCATTGTACACGCTGTCGGTAAAAAAATCGACCAGCCGGAAATACGGATACTGCGAGGCGAACACGGTGAAGAAACCCCGCCGGAGAGCCAGGAAATTCTTGATCTTTCCACCAGTGAAAACCGTCATCAGCACATCGAAGAAATCCTCTTTCACGATACCCTCGAAGCCGGGTAAATATCCTTTTGCCGAACAACCGGCACTCAATCGTGCAGGCATCCCGCACTACCCCGCGCAATATATAACACAAACAGCTTTAGAGCAGATATACAACTATGGAAACTCGTACATACCGGGAAATCCCCTACAACTTCACCTCAGCCGATGACAAACTGATAATCAACCAACTGTTCGGTCCCGCGGTCTGGGACAGCCTGGAAGAGCTTCGTTCACAGAGAATTACCGGAAGGTCGGCCCGGCTGGTCATGCGCTTTATCGGTGATCTGTTCATAATGAAGCGCAACCCGTATCTCTATCAGGAACTTATTGATTCGCCAATACGTCGCAAAAGCTTCTTTACAACAGCGGAGACGGATCTTCAGGTGATCGAAAAAGGAGTGCAAAGCGCCGGTGTCAGCGAGGCCCGGAGCAGTAAGGTTTTCAATCTCGTTGCCACCTGCCGCAAGCAGCTCCTGATCTTGAAAAAAAATATCGGCGAGGCCAAGGCCAGGCGGACTACAATCGGCAGGCAACTCGGCGATATTGTGGGCCGGGACGGTGTCTTCTTTGACCCGTTCAACCTCATCAGTCATGCCACCGATGCCACCGACTGGCGGCTCTGCCTGCCTGTCGCGGTGGTGTACCCCTCCCGCGAAGCCGAAGTGGCCCCTCTGCTGGAGGCCATTCAAAAGCTGGAGCTGCATGCCATCCCCCGTGGGGCCGGTACCGGACTGACCGGCGGCAGCGTTCCCCTCAGGGAGAACTGTATCGTCATCAACACGGAGAGGCTCAACACAATCCATGGTATCCGGAAGGTCAATCATCTGGAGAGTGACACCCAAAGTGATACGGGGGAGAATACACCGCCAACGGTTGCCGTCCTCAAAACCGATGCCGGCGTCATCACCCAGGACGCCATGGCCGCCGCCGCGCGACACCACCTGGTCTTCGCCACTGACCCCACCAGTGCCTGGGCCTCCACCATCGGCGGCAATATCTCCGAAAACGCCGGCGGCAAAACCGCGGTGCTCTGGGGGACCGCCATCGACAATCTTTATTCCTATTCCATTGTCATGCCGCAAACGGGGTTGTGCCGCGTCACCCGCATCAACCACCCGCTGCGCAAAATTCTGCCCGATGACACCGTAATCTTCGAGCTGACCAGCAACGACGGCAGGCTGTGCCGCCGGGTTGAGCTCAAGGGAGACGAAGTACGCAAAAAAGGGTTATGGAAGGATATCACCAACAAGGCCCTGGGCGGACTCCCAGGTATCCAGAAAGAGGGAACCGACGGCATAATCACCTCGGCGGAATTCATCCTGCATCATGAGTATCCCCAAAAACGCACCTTCTGCATCGAGTTCTTCGGTGACGACATGGATGAGGCAAGCCGCGTTATCGTCGAAATATCCGAGCAATTCACTGACAACGGCGAAGAGGCGCTGATGGCTTTGGAGCATTTTGACGAGGAGTATATCAAGGCCATCAATTATAAGTACAAGGCGGCCCGCAGTGAGCGTCCCAAAGCGGTGCTTCTCATTGACATGGTGGCCCATACCGATAAACAGATGGAGCGGGGCCGGCAACGCTTTGAGGGCCTCCTTGCTCCGTTCGTCAATACCGAGCTTTTTATCGCCAAAGATGCCGGGGAAGCAACACGCTACTGGCGGGATCGCAAACGACTCGGCGCCATTGCCGCGCGCACCAACGCTTTCAAACTCAATGAGGATATCGTCCTGCCTCTGCCCGCACTGGCCGAATTTGCCCGTTTTGTCGATGACTACAATCTCAGCGAGGATGTCTACAATAAAGAACTGTTTATCTCTGAGATTCTCAACTATCTGCAGACAGCCGTGCCCATAGAAGACCCCGACTGGCTCAAGGCCAAACTGCCCACGGCAAGTGCGCTCTGTGATGGTACCCTGAAAAAGCTCAGCCTGCGCTCCCGCGAGGCCTATCGACATGAAATCCACATAAAAAAACTCATGGATGACCTGCTTGAGCTTTTCCAGGGGTACGGCAGAGTCAGTGGACATATCAGACAACTCTATGACGACGTGCGCCAAAGGCGCATCGTTATTGCCACCCATATGCACGCCGGTGATGGCAATGTCCATGTCAACATCCCGGTTTTTTCCAATGACCGCACCATGATGGAGCGGGCGGAAACGACCGCCGAGGCCGTCATGGCTAAAGCGGTGGAGCTTGACGGCGTGGTCAGCGGAGAACATGGCATCGGCATCACCAAGATGAAGTTTCTCGAACGCGACAAGCGGGCGCAGCTGCGCCAATACCGCAGTGCAGTGGATCCAAATGGGACAATGAACCCGGGAATGCTTGAAGACCCCACTATTATACAAAAGGTTTTCACCCCTTCATTCAACCTTCTGGAACTCGAAGCCCGCATACTCAAACACGGCTTCCTGGAGACACTTTCCACCAAAATCGCCAAATGCGTGCGCTGCGGCAAATGCAAACCCGATTGCTGTGTGTTCATCCCGGGAGAAAACGTTTATTATTATCCACGTAACAAAAATCTTGCCATCGGGTCATTGATAGAGGCATTGCTCTACGATATGCAGCGTTCCCACTTCCCCCGCTTCAACCAGCTCAAAAACCTGCGCCAGATTGCCGACCACTGCACCATGTGCGGTAAATGCCTGGCGCCCTGCCCGGTGGATATCGACACCGCGGAGGTCTCGGTTCTGGAGCGCGAGATTCTGGCGGAGGTGGGGTACAAAAAGACGCCTTTGGCAACGGCATTGTCGCTCTACTATCTCAAGAACAGGAACAAAACCTTCAACGCACTGTTCCGCAAGGGTGTGGTGGACTGGGGAGGGAAGGCCCAGCGTCTGGCAGTAAAGGCTCTGCAGAAGGCTCCCGCGGATTTCACTCGTAACGGCTCTCAGCTCACCATGATGCTGAACTCTCCCATGGTACCACCTTCGCCAGCAACACTGCGGCATGTTCTGCCCAGGTGCGCCAACAGTGAAGCGCTTTTATTGCGCCCAGCCACGCCTCCGATAAAAACCGTTTTCTACTTTCCCGGCTGCGGTTCGGAACGGCTCTATGCCGAAATTTCCATGGCAGCCCTCTATATCCTGCTGAAAACAGGCGTCCAGGTAGTACTGCCACCGCCCTATCTATGCTGCGGCTTCCCCGCGCAGGTCAATGCCAGAAAGAGCGATCACAACACCATCGTCCTCAGAGACACTATTATTTTCAGCCAGATCAAGGAGATGCTCGGACACCTAAAGTTCGACGCGGTGCTCATCAGCTGCGGCACATGCCGGGAGGCGTTGCATAAAATCGGCTGCGAAACCATTTTCGGCTGCGATCTTGTCGACATAGCCAGGTATACCTTCAACAACAGCCCCGATCTCTTTGCAAAGATCCCCGGCAAGCATCTCTACCACACTCCCTGCCACGATTCGCTGCAGGGTGATGGGGCCGGATTACTTCAGAGTCTTGGCGGCGATGCCATTACGACCCCCGGCTGCTGCTCCGAAGCAGGCACCCTTGCCATTTCGCGGCCCGATATATCTTCCGCCATGCGCAAGAGAAAGCGAGAAAATATTGTCGAAAATAGCCGTGACATCAGCGGTGAAAAAACCATTCTGACCAACTGCCCCTCCTGTATATCCGGGCTTGGCAGAAACAGCGACATGAACGTCACCCCACAACATCTTGCCGAAACCCTGGCGCTGGCGCTGGGCGGAACAGGCTGGGCAACGGAGTTGGAAAAACTGGTGGCAAACAGCGAGAAGGTGACGTATTAGGTAACTCTACAGGTGGGAGCACCAAATTGGCATAACCACCAAGTTGTAACTGTTCAAGAGTGCTCCATATTGGCTCA
>JBHEOR010000111.1:8913-9205 GCA_046260685.1 Desulfopila sp. | reverse complement strand
GGTGATACTTCGGACCATAATTATGCAATTGCTCTCGATATTGGCACTACAACGATCTACGGTCAATTGGTTGATCTTGCAACCGGGCGGATAATTGAAGAAAAGGGCCTTTTCAATGCTCAGATAAGTTACGGCGAGGATATTATAAGCAGAATTGTAGTTGCCGAAAAAGCTGGAGGGCTGGAGAAGCTGCAGGCGGTTGTTCTGAAAAACATCAATGAAATACTTGAGCATATTTTTAAAAAGAGCAATGTGGATAAGCAGGACATTTCCACCATTACGATTGCCGGCA
>JBHEOR010000111.1:382-8827 GCA_046260685.1 Desulfopila sp. | reverse complement strand
GAGCTTAATGACCATGCCATTGCGCTCATCTATCCTGAGATTTCCAGCTACGTGGGCGGCGATATCGTTGCAGGTGTTATGGGTTCGGGTCTCTATCGTTCGGAAGAATTAACCCTCTACATGGATATCGGCACCAATGCCGAGATCGTCATCGGCAACAAAGACTGGATGGCCTGTGCCGCCTGTTCCGCCGGGCCTGCTTTTGAGGGTGGAGGTGTTGAATTCGGCATGCGAGCCGCCAGGGGGGCCATTGAGGATTTTCTCATTGATCCTGTAACCCTGGAGCCCATGATTATCACCATCGGCAATGTCGGGCCCAAAGGTATCTGCGGCTCTGGATTGATCACCATGATAGCGGTCATGTTTGAAATGGGCGTGCTTGATAACGGTGGTAAATTTAACCGAGAGAGCAATACTTCGCGCATTCGCCAGCGTGATGATGTCTGGGAGTATGTTCTGGCCTGGAAAAAAGAAACCCAGATTGATCGCGATATATCCATCAGCGAGATCGACATCGACAACCTTATTCGGGCCAAGGCCGCAATTTACAGCGGCTGTATGACGCTGATGGAAGAAGTTGGTCTGTCCATGGATATGATTGAGCATATCACCCTGGCCGGCGGTTTTGGCAGTTTCATAGACCTGGAAAAGGCCATGACCATCGGGCTGCTCCCCGAAATTGATCCCGAACGAGTGACCTATCTCGGCAACGGCTCCATGCTGGGAGCACGCATGAGTTCGCTCACCAATGTTATTCGCAAGGATGTGGTTGAAGTAACCAAAAAAATGACAAATTTTGAACTCTCGGAAACTCCGTCCTACATGGACAACTATGTGGCGGCAATGTTCATCCCGCACACGGATGTCAATAAGTTCCCGAGGTTGAAAGCAAGAATAGACAGCCGCAGGGAGATGGGCTGATACGATACGGAAATATCATGAGAACAGGAGAAAACAAGGTTTACAACTTACAATCTGTTACCAGGTAAATGAAAAAAAGGGAAGGCCGGGCGACATTGTGCTGCAATCACGCGGTACGTGTCAAGGTCCAAGGCTTTCAGGAGACTAATTTTCACTTTCAAGGAGGCTCAAGTGGGATTTGAAATCAAGAAGGAATCCTATACCGGAGGCATAAAGGAAATCACCATTGGCAAGGGAGACAAGGCGCTCACCATTGGTGGTGAAAGCTGTTATCCCTTCCATACATTCGAAGGAGATATGCCCAACAAACCGATAATAGCCATGGAAATCTGGGACATGCAGCCGGATGACTGGCCGGCGCCGGCAGTAGAACCTTTCAAGGATGTTATTTCCGATCCCGCAGCCTGGGCAAAGAAATGCGTCGAAGAGTATGGGGCTCAGGCTATCTGCCTGCAGCTCAAGTCCATTGATCCCAATGATAAAGATGCTTCGCCGGAGGAGGCTACGGCAACCGTACAGAAGGTGCTTGAAGCGATAAGCGTCCCACTCATCGTCTGGGGCTGCACAAATCCGCAGAAAGATGAAGAAGTTCTGAAGCTCATTGCCGAAAAGTGCGAGGGAGAAAATCTGCTGCTTGGCCCGGTAGAAGACAAAAATTACAAGGGCATAGGGGCAGCGGCCATGGGCTACGGGCAAAGCGTTGTCTCTTCTTCTCCTATTGATGTTAATCTGGCAAAGCAGGTTAATATTCTCCTTGAGAATCTTGGCATGCCGATGGAACGCGTCATTGTCGATCCTACCACTGGTGGTCTGGGGTACGGACTGGAATACACCTATTCGGTTATGGAAAGACTCTATCTTGCCGCCATGAGTCAGGGAGATGACAAGCTGCAATATCCCATGATCAACAACATCGGCAATGAAGTCTGGAAGTGCAAGGAGGCCAAAGAAACAGTGGACGATGCACCCCTGCTCGGTGATCCCGAACGGCGTGGTATTCTTATGGAAGCAGTGGCCGCCGTGACCTACCTTATGAGCGGCAGTAATATTTTGCTCATGCGGCATCCCGAGTCCATCAGAATGACACGTCAGTTTATCGATGCCCTCACCGAGGACGGCAGCCTGCAGGACAGCGCAGCTATTGCCAAGATGCTTGGCGATGCCCAGGTTGATTTTGCCAAACTGGCCCCGGAGCTTGACTTGACCATCGAGGAAGAAAAGAAAGCCACTCCCGCCAAGAAGGAAGCTCCTGCAAAGAAAGAAGAACCGGCGGCTGCCAAGGCTGAAACACCCAAGGCAGCACCAGAAGAAAAGCCCAAGGCTGAAGCCAAACCGAAAAAAGAAGAAACGCCGGCAGCAGAAGCCAAATCTCCCGCGGATCCCGAAGCTGAAGCCAAAGCAGAGGCAGAAAAACAAGCCAAGGCTCAAGCGGATGCGGAAGCAAAAGCCAAAGCGGATGCCGAGGCCAAAGCAGCAGCAGAAACCAAAGCCAAGGAAGAGGCCGAGGCTAAAGCTGCCGCCGATGCCAAAGCCAAAGAAGATGCCCAAAAGCAGGCTGCAGCAGATGCCGCAGCTCAACGTGAAGAGGAAGAAGCAGCGTTACGTGCGCAACGGCAGAAGGCAAAAGCTTCTCGTGGTCATACAACTGACAAGCCGGATGATGAAACCCTTACACCGGCCACCATCCAATATACCAACCAGGAAAAAATACTGCAAATGCTGGACAGATTCCATAAGCGAGCGTAATTGCTATGGCCTAAAATTTAGCCGGCATGAGCTATTTCTAGAAACATTCATGAGGAGGAACCTCAAATGGCAGAAGCAACAAAAGCACCAGCTGCAAAGACCCCAAAAGTAGCAGACCCAATGGAAGCGTCCATTGAACCATCAACCCAGGAGATGATCCTGCGCGCCCAAAAGCTCGAAATCGATACCGTATTTGACCGGGCGGTTACCATGAAGCCCTGTGCAATCGGACTCCAGGGTATTTGCTGTAAAAACTGCGCCATGGGACCATGTCGCCTGCCTCTGCCGAAGAACGGCATTGAGGGTGAGGATACCCGTAAAGGTCTTTGTGGAGCCACCGCTAATACCATCTGCGCCCGTAACTTTGTACGAATGATTGCAGGAGGGGCAGCTGCTCACTCAGATCATGGTCGTGGTGTTGCTGAAGCATTCTATGCCGCCGTAACTGGCAACGCGCCGGATTATGGCATTAAAGACCCGGCAAAGCTTGTTCAGATCGCACCCTATTTCGGTGTTGCAACAACCGTCGAAATTGATGGTGAAGTAAAGGACAGAGAGATTAAGGAAATTGCCCTTGGTGTTGCCAAAAAGGCGGTTGCCGAATGGGGCAAGCCTGAAGGTTCGGTGGATTATCTCAAAAGAGCACCCAAACCATTGCAGGACAAGTGGGAAAAGCAGGGTGTCATGCCTCGTAACGTTGATCGGGAGATTGTAGAGATTATGCATCGCACCCATATGGGAGTGGATCAGGACTATAAAAACCTGATGAAGCAGGGAACACGCTGTGCGCTGGCAGATGGCTGGGGCGGCTCAATGATAGGTACCGATCTGCAGGACGTTATGTTCGGCACGCCGACGCCGCTGCAGGCCGAGGCAAATCTTGGTGTAATGAAGGAAGATCATGTCAATATAATCGTACATGGCCATGAGCCGCTGCTCTCTGAGATGATTGTTGCCGCGGCCCAGTCTCAGGAAATGACGGACTATGCCAAAGAGAAGGGCGCCAAGGGGATTCAACTAAGCGGTATCTGCTGTACCGCCAATGAACTTCTTCAGCGCCATGGCGTTCCACCCGCGGGAACTTTCCTGCAGCAGGAGCTCGCTATTATTACAGGCGCCTGCGATGCAATGGTTGTCGACGTGCAGTGTATTTTCCAGAACCTGGCCAATGTTGCCAAGTGTTTTCATACCAAACTGATAACTACCCACCCCATCGCCAAGATGGAGCAGGAAAATGTTATCCATATAGAATTTGACGAACATTACGCCATGCAGGACGCCAAGCGCATCGTCAAGATGGCCATTGACAACTACATGGAGCGTGGCGCCGACGTTATGATACCACAACATAAAACCACCCAGATTGCCGGTTTTGGTGTAGAGTCAATTCAGTATCATCTCGGCGGAAGCTTCCGCGGCGATTATTTCACCCTCAACGACAATATTATTAACGGCCGTATTCGCGGTATTGCCGGAGTTGTCGGCTGTAATAATGCCAGAACAAAGCATAATGAAGAGCATATCACCCTGATCAAGGAGTTGATCAAAAACGACGTGATCGTCCTCACGACGGGGTGCAGCGCCATCGCCGCGGGCATCCATGGTTTGCTGACACCTGGCGCCGCAGCCGTTCATTGCGGCCCGGGACTTGCCGAAGTATGCGAAACCGTTGGTATACCACCGGTCCTTCATCTTGGCTCCTGTGTTGATAACAGCAGGATACTTTTGGCGGCAACGGAAGTTGTTAACGCCGGCGGCCTTGGCGAAGATATCAGTGATCTTCCGGCGGCAGGAAGTGCCCCCGAATGGATGAGTGAAAAAGCGATCTCAATTGGTCACTACTTTGTCACCTCAGGTGTATACACCGTTTTTGGTTATCATCTGCCGATTGAAGGGGCGCCGGTATTCAAAGACCATCTTTATAAGGATATGGAAAAACTCTATGGCGGGAAGTGGGATTGTGAACCGGATCCAATCAAGCATGCCCATAAAATGATTGCCCATATCGATAAAAAACGCGCAGAGCTTGGCATTGATAAGGCACGTGAAAGGGTTCTCATGGATATGGCCGACAGGCAAGCGTTGGCTGAATAACTCAGCCGGGCCGGATGTGCACATGTTGAGAAATGGGGCGCCATACTCAGCATGTGCTGGTTGCTTAGCCAAAGATTGTTATTGAAAAAATAAATCCTCAAAGAAGGAGGAAAGCATGTCTAGATTAGTAGCGTTCGCAGCAATTCAAGGAGGGTACAAGGTTGTTTCGCAGGTGGAAGGCGAACTCCAGAAAGCCCTGCAATCCCAGGATGCCAGTACACCCATTGGCTTTCCTAATACCGCGTACTTTCTGCCGGTTATCTATTCACTCACCGGCATGAAATGCGAGACCCTGGAAGATCTGAAAAAACCAATGGATTTTGCCCGGGGTTTATTGCCCCCTCATATGAAGGGCAACAACCATCTGCCCTATCTTGGTCCTTTGCTTGATGCCGGCATGGCTGGTATTTTCGCCTACGAGGTCAAAGAAGCACTGCGTATATTACGGGAGCCGGATTTTTATATTTCTCAGGAAGATCCGGACATCGATGCAGGAAAGATCTGGGTTGGACCCGCAGACGATACCATTCTACGAAAGCGTGGTGTCGAGTTTGTCGATGGTTCCGCTCCCGGTTTTGCCGCCATTGTCGGTGCGGCACCCGATCCGGAAACAGCCAAGATGATCGTTGAGGATTATCAGAAGAAGAGCCTTTATATCTTCTGTGCCGCCAACCATTATGGCGAGACCGTTATTGAACAATGTCTCAAGGCGGGAATGCAGGTTGGCTGGAATACCCGTATCGTACCTTTCGGTCCTGATATTTCTTCTGCGGTTTTTGCTCTTGGTTTTGCCAACCGGGCCGCCATGGCCTTTGGTGGCGTACAGCCTGGTGATTATCGCAAGATGTTGATGTATAATAAAAATAGAATTTTTGCCTTCGTCAACGCTCTTGGCGATGTCGGGACGGAATGGGCGGTTGCTGCAGCCGGTTGCGTAAACTGGGGCTTTCCCACCCTTGCCGATACGGATATTCCAGAGATTCTGCCGACCGGTATCTGCACCTATGAGCATGTGGTGGCCAATGTCCCCCATGACGAAATCTGCCAGCGCTCCGTTGAGGTCCGCGGACTGAAGATCAATGTGACGGAAATTGATATACCCTGTTCCTTTGGTCCCGCCTTTGAAGGAGAGCGTGTGCGTGGTGCCGATCTGTATTGCCAGACCGGCGGTGGCAAGACGCAGTGTACAGAGCTGGTCAAGAAAGCGGAGATGAACGAGATTGAAGATGCCAAGGTCAATATCGTCGGTCCTGATATTACCGATGTCAAGGAAGGGGAGACTTTCCCATTGGGCATCTATATACAAATAGCCGGCCGTGAGTTTCAGGATGATTTCGAACCCATCCTAGAGCGCCAGATTCATCATCTGATCAACTATATTCAGGGCGTCATGCATATTGGCCAGCGTGATATCTCCTGGGTACGTATCAGTAAGGCCGCCATTGAAAAGGGTTTTACCTTGAAGGATATCGGGGTTGTGCTGCATGCCAAGTTTCATCAGGATTTTCAGAAGATAGTCGACAAAGTTCAAATTACACTTTATACCAAGAAGGAAGATGTCGACAAGCTGACGAGCACTGCCAGGGCAGAATATAAACAACGTGATGAACGTGTCGATACCATGACGGATGAAGATGTTGATACATTCTACTCATGTACACTCTGTCAGTCGTTCGCTCCCAGCCATGTTTGTGCGGTCAGCCCAGAGCGAACCGGTCTTTGCGGTGCCTATAACTGGATGGACTGCAAAGCCTCCTTTGAGATCAATCCGACAGGCCCGAACCAGCCGATCAAGAAGGGCAAGGTGCTTGATCCGGTTCTTGGACGCTTTGAAGGTGTTGACGAATTTCTCAAGTCAGCCTCCAAGGGCGCCCATGAAACCTATAACTTTTATTCACTGGTCCACGCTCCCATGACCACCTGCGGCTGCTGTGAATGCATTGCCGCCATGCTGCCAAGCTGTAACGGTGTTATGACTGTGGGCCGCGACTATTCCGGCGAAACGCCATCCGGTATGAAATTCACCACACTTGCCGGTGTTATGGGCGGTGGCGCATCATCACCCGGTTTTGTTGGCCACTCCAAGTTCAACATCACCCAGAAGAAGTTTATCGTCGGTGATGGCGGAGTACTGCGCATGGTATGGATGCCGAAGATACTCAAGGACGAGATCAGAGACCGTCTCAATGCACGCGGCAGTGAGCTTGGCGTGGAAAATTTCGCTGATCTCATTGCCGATGAAACCGTTGGAATCACAGAAGATGAAATTCTTCCCTGGCTCGAGGAGAAAGGCCACCCCGCCTTGAGCATGGATTCGCTGATCGGCTAATACTATCAAACAGAGATGGGGTGCACCCCCATCTCTGATTGCACAATAAGGAGATAAAAACAATGGCGTTAACTGGAATTCAAATATTCAAACTCCTGCCTAAGACAAACTGCAAGGAGTGTGGTGTTCCGACGTGTCTTGCCTTTGCCATGAACCTGGCCTCGGGAAAGGCTGAACTCGATGCCTGCCCCTATGTATCCGAAGAGGCCCGCAGTCAGCTGGCCGAAGCTTCCGCTCCCCCGATCAGGCCTGTCAAGCTGGGAAAAGGGGTCCGCCAGGCGACAGCCGGCGGAGAAACGGTTATGTACAGGCATGAAAAAACATTTTATAATCCAACCTTGTTTGCCGGAACCATCACCTCCGATACTTCCGAGGCCGACCTTGAAGCAAAACTCGGTGTCTGGAATGCACTGCAGTATGAGCGTGTCGGTTTCAACCTGCGCCCCGAACTTGTCGCCCTCAAGGATGTCAATGGCGACAAACAGGCTTTTGCCACGCTGGCCAAAAATATCGCGGAAAAGTCGGAGTTCAACCTCATCCTCATGAGCGAGGATGGGGATGTTATCGGTGCCGCAGTGGAAACAGCGGGCTTCAAGCGCCCCCTGATCTATGCCGCCACCGACGCCAATGCGGATACCTTCGGTAAAATTGCCCTTGACAACGACCTTCCGCTGGCTGTGAAGGCGGATTCCATTGACGGTATCATTGCACTTACCGACAAACTCACCGGCATGGGACTGAAGGATCTTATTATAGACACGGGCAGCAGAGATCTCAAGAAAGCGCTGGAAGACCAGGTTGCGCTGCGACGGGCAGCTCTTAAGGATGCTAATCGTGCCGTCGGTTTCCCCACCATCACCTTTCCAAGTGAGATGGCTTCCAACGAAGACATGGAAACCCTGGTTGCGGCAATGTTTGTTGCCAAATACGGTGGAATCGTTGTTCTATCAAATTTTAGCACCGAGACTCTTTTTCCGCTGCTGCTTGAACGACTCAACATTTTCACGGATCCGCAGCGTCCGATGACGGTTACCGAAGGAATATTCGAAATCGGCACGCCGGACGAGAACTCTCCGGTTCTTGTTACCACCAACTTTGCATTAACCTACTTTATTGTCTCCGGTGAGATAGAGGCCAGCAAGGTATCAACCTACCTGCTTATTAAAGATTCTGAAGGACTTTCAGTACTTACGGCATGGGCCGCGGGGAAATTCGGAGGTGACGATGTTGGCATGTTCGTCAAGAAAAGTGGTATAATGGACAAGGTGAAGCACACTGAGCTCATCATTCCCGGATATGCTGCGGCAATCGCCGGTGATGTGGAGGAGGAACTCCCGGGATGGACTATCACCGTT
>JBHEOR010000111.1:0-372 GCA_046260685.1 Desulfopila sp. | reverse complement strand
TGGGCCGAGAGAAGCAGCACATCTCCCAGGTTTTCTGAAAACGAAAGCGTGAGACGTTTCGTAGTTAAAGAATGTAATCTGCAACGGATATATTCTTTCATTGAAGGTAACTGTTCACAGTTACAAATACCGGGGGTTAGTTGCATTACGTCGCTTCCCCCATGAGCAGTTACCATTGAAGTATTCATATACGAGGAGGAAGGACTATGATTTTATTTGGAGAAAGCCTCAATGTCATTTCCAAGGTCATTGGAAAGGCATACAAAGAGCGCGACCCAAAGCCGATCCAGGAAGAGGTGCAGGACCAGATTGAGAAGCGCATGGACTATATTGATATCAATCTTGGACCAGCCAAAAAGGATGGGCATGAGT
>JBHEOR010000110.1:295-9248 GCA_046260685.1 Desulfopila sp. | reverse complement strand
ATCAAGCCCGGAATGACGGTAGATGATAATGTTGCGGAAAGAAGTGGTAGATTTGTTGTAGTTCGTTGATTGGTTTCAATTTCAATATCTTCCCCTCCTGACACCACTGCATCGAATGCGCTTATCAATAGTTGGCAATCTATAATATATTACGATTTGTAGTATAGGATCTATTCATGTATATAGAGGTTTGTCTGCTTATGCAGCAAAAGATCAACTAACTGACAATACGATCGATAAGTAAAATATTATGGACACTTTTGCTCTCAGGTTACGTCCCGGACAGGACCTCAAATTTGAACTTGATCGGCTGGTGGAAAAACATGAGATTGAAGCGGCCTGCATCCTCACCTGCGTAGGAAGTTTACCCACCGCTGTGCTGCGGTTTGCTAACAGGGAAACGTCCAAAAAGCTTGAGGGACATTTCGAGATCGTTTCGCTGACAGGAGTATTGTCGCGGCATGGTTCCCACTACCATATTGCCATCGCCGATGAGCGAGGCACCAGTTACGGCGCCCACCTGCTGGATGGCTGCACTGTCTATACAACTGCTGAAATAGTAATCGGTATTATCCCTCATCAGGCATTTCTAAGGACATTTGACCCCCTTACAGGATATAAGGAGCTGGAAGTCAGTTCATCACCACAACACAAGGAGCATGAAGCATGAGTTTGAGCAAACGATTGAAAGAAGATTTTACCACCACGACCATTGTGCTGATGTCCATCGCTATTGTTATCAACATCGTCGCCGGGCAATTAGTTGCAATGCTCAAGCTCCCGATATTTCTCGATTCAATTGGTACCGTGCTGGTCGGTCTACTGGCTGGCCCCTGGGCAGGTGGAATAACGGGGCTGTTAACCAATCTCATCTGGGGCATGATTACTTCCCCTGTAGCCGCAGCTTTCTCACCAGTGGCAATGGCCATTGGCATTGTTGCAGGCCTGTGTGCGAAATACGGCCTGTTCAAGACCTGGTGGCTGGCAATCATCAGCGGCGTAATCATTGCTGTTTTCAATGCGGTTGTTGCCGTGCCCATCAGGCTCTACATGTTTGGCGGAATCACCGGCTCCGGCGCCGATTTTATCACTTCCTATATGCTGGCACTCGGCAAGGACCTGTTCAGTTCAGTGGTTGTTACTGTCTTTACCTCCAACCTGCTCGATAAAGTTGTTACGGCAGTACTTGCATGGGGTATCGTCAAGGCTCTGCCGCAAAGAACCATAAACCATCTGCCTCGGGCAAAAAATGTCGTCACCTCGGCGTAACAGCCCATAATTATTCAGGCCGTTTCGGCTCTAATGCGCATTGTAACCAATCAAGGAGCAGAGCCGGAGAGAAAATGCAGCCACAGAGCACTACAACCACCCTCTTCACTGACAAAGATTCGTGGATTCATCGATTGCACCCCTTCACCAAGCTGTGTTATGTGCTGTTTACCGGTGTGACGGTGTATGCCGGGCCTCCATGGTGGGCCTATAAAGGCCTGCTGCTCTTACTCAATGTAGCTCTTGTAGTAAGTGCAGAAGTCCTGAAAAAGGCATTGCGGGTTTTTTGGCGTGTTTTTCTGCCCTTGCTGCTCTTCATGGTCCCCATCCACGGTTTCCTTTATCCGGACAATCAGTCCGTTGCCCTGCATCTTTACGGATTGAACGTTTATCAGGAAGGACTCCTCTTTGCCTTCAAAACCTTGCTCCATCTGGCAGTAATACTGTTGGCATCCCTGCTCTTTGTCTTTACCACCCATCCTGCAGATCTCATTACGGCCATATCGCACTCCGGCAAATCGCCAACCCTGGCGTACCTTCTTGGCAGCCCTCTCCTCATTATGTCGGCTGTACAGGAAAGGATTGCAACCATTCAATCAGCTCAGCGCGCCAGAGGATTGGACACAGAAGGGAATGTGATCAGGCGTTTCTGCAGCCTTGCCCCAATGATTATTCCTCTTGTCGTGGGGGCCATTGTCGAAATAGAACAACGCTCAATCGCTTTGGAAGTTCGCGGCTTTAAGGCTCCTGGCCACAAAACTTCATTGCGGATAATTGCTGATTCGAAATTTCAGCGTCTTGGCAGATGGCTGATGGTGATGATTCCCGCATGTATTGTTGTCATTAGATTTTTAGGATAAAACATGACTCCACTTGAAACAGATGCACTCACCTATCATTACTCCGGATCTCAACAACCATCGCTTGAAGAAGTCTCGGTCAAGATCTCACCTGGGGAATTTGTCGCGATTATAGGAGCCAACAATAGCGGCAAATCAACGTTATGCTATGCCTTTGCCGGTGTGGTTCCTCATCTTTACCATGGAAAAATAGCGGGACGGGTTCTGATAAACAGGATAGACAGTAGAAATACGACTGTCAGTGAAATCGCACAACATGTCGGTCTAGTGCTGCAGGTACCCGGCCATCAGATGTCCGGAGTACGGTATACCGTTTTCGAAGAAGTCGCCTTTGGCCTTGAGAATCGTGGTGTGGCCAGAGAGGAGATGGAAGAGCGGGTTAAGACAATCCTGGCTGTCATGGGAATGGAGAAATATTCATCATGCTCGCCGTATCAGCTGTCAGGTGGGCAACAGCAGCGGCTTGCCCTGGCAACCGTTATGGCTGTAAATCCTTCAATTCTTGTTTTGGACGAACCAACCACATTTCTGGATCCCCAGGGTGCAAAACAGACCTTTGACTTCCTGTACCAGTTGCATCAACAGGGCAAGACAATCGTGATCGCAGAGCAGAAACTCGACCTCATCGCCGAATACGCAAACAGGGTACTTGCATTTGCCGGGGGCCGACTGGTGATGGACGGACATCCCAGGGATGTACTGACTTCACCGGTTATAAAGAGTATCAATCTTAACTGGACAAGATATACCCAGGTAGCTGAACTCGCCCAAATGAGAGGGTTGTGGCCGGCTGAGCGCCCCTTGACCGCATCACTTTGCGAGACTATTAACGGACTTTTACAAAGCGGAAAGATTCATGGACATTCGCGTTAATGACCTGTCATTCAACTATGCCGACTCCATAACTGCATTGCAGAGTGTTTCTTTTGAAATCACCCAGGGGGAGCGTGTGGCGCTGACGGGCCATAACGGATCGGGTAAAACAACTCTTGTCAAGCACCTCAACGGTCTGCTTCGCCCTTCTGCCGGTACCATCTGGATTGATGGAAGAAATACGGCACCGGTCGCGATCGGTCAGCTGGCGGCGCAGGTGGCTCTGCTTTTTCAAAATCCGGACAATCAGATCTGCAAGAGATATATATGGGATGAAGTAGCTTTTGGGCCAAGAAATCTCGGCTACCCTAAAAATCGGATACATTTGCTGGTGGAAGAGGCGTTAGCCCTTTTTGAGTTGACACCTTTCAAGAATGAGAATCCACATGATTTTGGCTATAGCGAACGTAAACGAATCGCCATGGCCTCCATTGTGGCAATGGATACGCCTATACTTGTTTTCGATGAACCGACAGCAGGGTTGGATTATTACGAAATCACACTTCTTGTCAATACATTGACAAAACTGCAATGCGAGGGAAAGACGGTCCTGATTATCACTCACGATATGGATTTTGTGGCTGAAAATATTTCTCGGGCAATATCTTTGAGCGATGGCAAGAAAGTGTTTGACGGTAATGTCCGGGAGCTTTTTCAGCAACCGCAACGTATAACTGGCTCTGGTGTCTTGCAGCCCCAGGTTGCACAGCTCGGCGATGCTTTCGGCCTGCCTTGTCCCGTATTGTCTCCAGGTGAATGTATTGCAGCGATAGAAAGACAATCGACCCTGGGAAGTTATAAAACTTTCTCATGAAAGCAGCCTAGCAAAATGATTGCGTGAACCGTGCCCATGCTGCTGCTACAGGTCCTCCAGGTCGGCCAGTATCCGCTCGCACTGATTGACATTGGCCTGGGCCGTTTCGACGGCCTTTCCGGCCAGCCAGGACAGACCGCCGGTCATGAAAAAAGCGGTGTATTCGGCATATTTCTTGGCCACATCGGCAACCACATCGGCAACATCTATCCCGAATGTCGGCTCTGCAAGAGTGCCGTCGATAAGCACGAAACCAGCAAGATCAACGACGTTGGTAAGCGAACTCAAGGCCTGCCGCGGCCTGGATGAGACCCCGCCCTGGATCTCCTCGGTCTTGAGGTCGATCATGCCACCGCCGATCCAGGTCACCTCGGTGGTCTGGGCGGCAAGCTTTTTATCGAAATCAGCAATTCCATCTTCAATGTCGAACCGTACAACAGCGCACTCGAGCATGGTTGTGTCACCGCCAAGCGGGTTCAGCCTGGAAAACAGCCCTGATCCCAAGGTGGTCATAAAGGACTTCTTCAATTCCATATCATTGAGGGAAGCAGTCAAATATCCATTGAGACTGCCCATCAGCGATGCCGGCGATTTTCCTGCCCCTTCCAGGTCGATATTAATGTCGAAAAAGCCGCCGAAGCGGGGCGAGGTAAAGCGGTCGAAATCTATCTCGGCATCGAGTTTGGCCTCGGAGGACCTCGCATCCAGCGTGACATGACCGTAGGCGCTGCCGCCGCTGCTTTCGGCAATGATAAATGGCGACACCTTGAGAAGCCCGTTATCGAGTCTGATACCGATTTCACTGTCCAGGTCGACGCCGCTTGGAACGACGACATCCTTCGTTTCAAGTTTCAAATCGACATCGTATTGGCGGAGCAGATCGAATGCAAAAGGCTCATCTGAAAATATTCTTTTGCCGGTCGGCTCCTCCGTCCCTTCCTGGGCCTGCGATTCCGCTTGGAGCGGCGCCGACGGCACTACTTCTTCGTTTAGTACCGTGCCTGCCGGTTTCGGCGCTACCGCCTCTTCCACCGCCGGTTCACCCTGCTGCGGGCCAGTCAGCCAGGGGGTAGTATCGAACCCGCGAATCGCCACCAGACCCTTCAAGGTATTGCGCTCGACATCCGCCGCTGCCGGAGTCAGGTATTCCAGGTCGGCGGTCAAAGTGCTTTGCCCCGACTTAACCGAAAACGTATCGAGCCGATACTCCCCCGGTTTCCCTGACGCATGAGCAGTAATGGCAAGCGGCCTGTCTTCGGGAACCTCCCTGCCCAGCAATTTACCTATCGTGGCGATTGATTCGGCCTCGATGGCCAGCTCGGTCTGAAACGTGCTGGGCGTCTTAAGATCGGGAAGTGCGGCGTCGAGTGCAGCGGTTATTCCTGTAGTGCTCAGGTCGGCTGAGATGTTTACAGGCGTGCCGCCGGGTTTGTCGGCATCGGCCCTGAGCCGAATTTTCCATGGATCGGTTTCGGGTAATTCGGTATCGGCGAGTTCGGAGAGCGCCGCAAGCGAGGTCAAATCGCCGTCGATTGCCGCCCGGATTCCGGTCAACGCAATGAGATCGACGATCTCCGCCGTCAGCTCAGCCGTATAACCGTCACCGCGCAAGGTTGCATGCAGGTCATCGAGCTGCAGCGACCGGGTCGATGAGCCGACATGCCCTTCGAGCTGGAGGGCCCCGATGTCAGGGATTTCCACTCCTGTCAGGCGGGCGAGTGCGGCGGCGGAAGGCGTCGAAGCCGTGATCGAGGCGTCGATGCCGGCAGCCCCGTAACCTCCGGGGTCGGCGACAACCGTGGTCAGGGCGAGGAGATTTTCGACCAGAGCCGTCAGCCTGGCCTCGGCCATTTCACCGTCGAGTTGAACGTCAAGCGACGCGAGGCGGAAGGTGTCTTCGCTGGATACCACCTGTCCATCGAGCTTCAGGACCCCCAGGGCAGGCAGTTCGATGCCTCCATATTTGCCCAGTGTTGCGGTGTCATCCACCGCTGCGCTTAGATTGGCAACCAGGCCGGATGTGTCAATGGCGTTCTCCGCGGTGCCGGTCAAACGAATGTCGAGCCCCTCATCGACCACTGCAGCCTGGAGATCTTTGATCTCAAGCGTGTCGAGGCTGCCGGTGGCCGTGGCAGCCATGGAAAAGGAAGCGGGAAGCGCCCCGGTCACCGTTATTGCAAGCCGGTCGACAATGGCCTGCAGCTGTTCCGATTTTGCCGTAGCCTCAAGACGTATTCCATCAATTTCAAGTCCATTGTCCTGGTTTCTGCCGATTCGATCAGCACCCCCTGAGACCACCACCGATGCAGCGGGATCGGCGAGTTCGAGATCAACGGCGTCGATTCGCAGCCCCGAGGCCGTGGAAGAGAGATTGGCAGAGCCCTTGAACGGGCCGAACCCGGGAAGATCCATGCCCACATAGGGACCGATCAGCGCCGTCGATTCGAGCTCGATCAATAACTCCGCCGCTCCATCCGGCTGGGTTGTGACATTGCGCAGAGCTCCCGACAACCGGGCCTCCAGCCCCTGATCCCGGACGACCAGATCGAGATCGTGAATTGCCAGTGATTGCAGACCGCCTTTAACCCGGCCGTTGAGTCGCAGTTCGGGGGGCAAAGAAAAAGACAGGTGCCGGCCAAGGACGTCAAGCAGCCCGGATCCGTCATCCGTCAGGGCCGAGACCGTAAGATCGATGCCGTCCATCTTCTTCAAATCAGTCACTTCACCGGCTATATTGAGCGACAGGCGAGGGTCATCGAGATTGACGCGGATATCCCCGATAGCCAGCCGCCCGTTTTCGGCGATAAACGTCAAGGACACGGCACCGTGCCGCAGATCCGGCAGTGCTACTCCCGCCAGCTCGCTGAACGTGGCGATGGAGTCAGCCGCCAGGGAGACATCCAGGCGACCATTAGGCTCCGGCAGGGTCGGCCCGGCCGTTCCATTGATTGTAAGTACCGATCCATTCAGTTTTCCATCAAGGGATACTGGCGTCCGCCGGTTTTCATGCCAGTCCTCGATGCGCCCGAGCGACCCGATAAGGGAAACAGGAACCCCCTGATACGTCCCTTTGAGGTCGAGTGGGATGTCCGAGCCATCAACGAACAGGCGCAAGAGCTCCACCTCCGCCTCCAGTGCGCCGTCACCTGACTGATCCTTGAACGTAAAGCGCAGGTCATTCACCTGGAAGTTACGGATAAAAGGTTTGAGCGGCAGCGCCAACGTGCTTCCGGCTGCCTGGCCATCCAGCTCTTTCGGCTGAGCAGATCCCGGTGCGGCCGCTCCTTTTTTGAACACCCAGTTGCCCTGGCCGGCCTTATCGATTTCCAGCAGGATGTCAGGTCCACCCAGTTCGGCGGTTATGTCGAGCACCCCTTTGAACAGTGGAAGCAGATCAAGCTCGAGAAAGAGCCGGTCGGCGGTAACCATGGCGTCCCTGGACCCCCAATCGGCATTGGCGAACTGGATATCGCGGGCAAGAAGAGCGAGCCTGGTCCCTATATTGACATCGAAGTCGCCGTGTATCTCCAGTTGGCGGCCAAAAGCGGATTCGGCGGCTCCCTCCGCCCACTTTCTATACTGCTCGTCGCTGATAAGCTGCAATACAATCACGGCCAGCGTAAAAAGAACGAAAACGGCTCCTGCAGTGTATCCGATTACCTTAACAACCTGCTTCATGGACTTCCCTCTCTACCTGACACAGACGGAGATCCGCCATGGTTCAGATTTGATTATCTTTATATCAGTCATCAATTACAGGTAGCCTATCTTCTTTCAGCCGTGCCTTCAAGCAATTTTACGCTTTTCAAAGAGCTGTCTACTTGTTACAAATATGCAGCTTGATGAAACATTAGAAACCTCTCCAGGAGAACACAAAGCCGTATTTTTGGAACACGGCTTGTCTTTCTGCATCGAAAAAGACAACCACATCAACATGTTCGACACCGGCCATGTAAAGGAGTGCAGCAGCAGATGAACAAACGACTTTCAGAGATGCGGCAGGATGCCGTTTCGATTTTTCAGGCAGGACTTGAGGCCGCCAGACCAGATACCGTCATAAAGCGATGCTGTAAGCTTGATGGCGACATCCTGAAAGTTAACGACCACACCTACGACCTCAACGCCTTTGCACGCGTTCTTGTCCTTGGGACAGGAAAAGGCGGCGCCTCAATGGCCAGAGCCATGGAGGACATTCTTGGAGAGCGTATCTCCGCAGGTATTATCACCGTCAAATACGGCCATCTTGAACATCTGAAGACCGTCGGCATTGTTGAAGCTGGTCACCCGGTACCGGACCATAACGGTTTAAAAGGGGCCCATTTAATATACAATATGGCTCTAGCGGCCGACCAGGAAACCCTCATCATCTGTATTATTTCAGGTGGCGGCTCTGCACTCATGCCCTTTCCCGTGGAAGGCGTCAGTCTTGCCGATAAGCAGGAAACCACCAGGGTACTCCTGGGTTGCGGCGCCACAATCCACGAGATAAACACTATACGCAAGCATCTCTCCGTCATCAAGGGCGGCGGGCTTGCCAAGGCGGTGTATCCTGCAACTCTTGTCACTCTGATTTTATCCGATGTGATCGGCGACGATCTCGACAGCATCGCCTCCGGTCCCTGCGTCCCCGACTCGACAACCTTTGCCGACTGCCGGGCGATACTGGATACATACGACATTGCCGGGCACATCCCGCCAGGCGTTATGCATCATATTGAAGCTGGGGCAGCCGGCAAGATGAGCGAGACACCGAAGAAAGGCGATGCTGTGTTCGAGAAAAGCAACACCATAATTATCGCCCGTAATTTTGACGCCCTGCTCAGCGCAAAGCTGAAATCCGACGAACTCGGCTACAACACCACCTTGCTGTCATCGATGATTGAGGGGGAAACAAAGGGGGTTGCAGCTGTCCATATGGCCATCGCCCGGGAAACGGCGCTGCATGATTTCCCCGCACCTAAACCCGCCTGTATACTCTCCGGCGGCGAAACAACAGTGACGATAAAGGGGGAAGGCAAGGGCGGGCGCAATCAGGAATTCGTGCTGGCCGCATTGTTGAAAATGGGCGACATGGATACCACCGTGGTTCTCTCGGCCGGCACCGATGGTACCGACGGGCCCACCGATGCTGCAGGCG
>JBHEOR010000110.1:0-285 GCA_046260685.1 Desulfopila sp. | reverse complement strand
TATGAATACCCCGGCAAATATGGGCCATCCGCTTGTATTCGCCCACATTTCTTTTAAAATTGAGAATCCGGTGTATTGTCCAGCAGGTGGTCGACTCAAACTCCGATATTGACGAACTGCAGATTCTTTTTCATGAGCATGGTACCTCCACCCTGGGAGATGATCTGTTTCACTCGCTCTGGTTCGCTGACCATCGAACCGCTCAACTGGGTAATCCTGCTGCCTTCAAAGGCTTCCGGACATATTGGTGTTGAGGGCCCCAGCAGGACGGCAGCCCGGTTCCGC
>JBHEOR010000011.1:43394-43879 GCA_046260685.1 Desulfopila sp. | reverse complement strand
CTCTTTAGCAGATGCCCCGTTCTTGCCGAGAACATCTATGTGATGGTAGGCCTGGTACATCCCGGGCCGCATCAGGGCGGACATGGAGGCGTCAACACCGATATACGTTCTGTATATGGATTTACGATTGATGGCCTTGACGACAAGTACGCCGTGCGGACCGGTCATGTACCTGCCGCTTTCCATGTAGAGTGCCGGCATAGAGCCGTGCTTTTCCTTGAATCGGCGAAACTGCCCGGTGATCTCTTCACCCATCCGTTCGAGATTAAACGCAGGTTCGTCAGGCCGGTAAGGGATGCCAAGCCCACCGCCTATGTTGATAAATTCAAAACGGATATTAAGTTCAATTTCTAATTTTCCAATAAGATCGAGGAGCATCTGTGACGTTTCCACCATATAACTGTATTGCAGCTCATTGGAGGCGAGCATGGTATGAATGCCAAAACGTTGCACGCCCCGTTCCTTGGCCAGGCGGTAGGCGTCGA
>JBHEOR010000011.1:14926-43384 GCA_046260685.1 Desulfopila sp. | reverse complement strand
GAATTGTCGAACACCTAAAGACTTGGCCTGGCGATAGGCCTCGATGATCTGGTCATCGCTCACGCCGTATTTGGCTTCGGTTGGTTTACCGATGATGCCGTTTCCTGTACGTTTTGCTCCGGGGTTATAGCGAAAGCTGAGAAGCTCGGGCAGGTACGGAACCCTGTCAAGCAGAGAAATGTCGTCGAGATTGAGGATAGAACCTCCCTGTTCTTCGGCGATGCGGAATTCTTCAGCGCTGGTGTTGTTGGAGGTGAACATGATATCATCGCCCGTGGCGCCGATTTGTCTGCTCAGAAGCAGCTCTGTAATAGAACTGCAGTCAAATCCAAAGCCTTCTTCCTGCATAATCTGCAGGATCCTGGGGTTGGGCAGAGCTTTTACCGCGTAATATTGTTTGAAACATTGTAACTGTGAAAAAGCATTCTTGAGCTGCCTACAGGTTTGGCGTATGCCGGCTTCATCATAAATGTGAAAAGGAGTTCCAAAACAGGAAGCGATTTCTGGAAGTTGAGCAAAGAGAGATGTTTTGAAAGATTCTGAAATTGGCATAATGTCTTCCGTCTGATAATTAATTATGTATTGGTATGTTGGCGGTTTCTTTATATGTCTGGAGAACCGGTGAAGTCGTGCTTGAAAGGATTCCCGCAATTGCGAGAATTTTATGGCGTAAAACACTATTCAGTTCTTCGGTATCCGCAACACGAACTTTGATGAAGTAGCAATCATTGCCGGCTAAATAATGAACTTCCTGAACTTCAGCTATACCGGACAGCGATCGGCCGATTACCCCATCCTTGTCCAGGCTGCAGTCATAGTTGATATGGATGAAGGCAACCTGGTTTTTAGAAAATTGTTTTGGATTAAGGCGTACTTCATAGCCGTCGATGATTCCCTGGCTTTCCATTTTGCGGATTCTTTCAAGGACGGCCGATGGTGCCAGCCCAACCTGTCGGGCGACTTCGGTATTGGGAACCCGGGCCTTTTCCTGAAGAATTTTGAGTATTGCAAAGCTCTTTTGGTCAAGCATCCGTCTCCTCCAGAGTGAGTGAGTTATGGGTGGGTTATGTTGTTATATTCTGTTAATCAGGTTTTGTCCAGACAAAAAGTCACTTTAGCGGGTATAAAACAGATAATATGCAGAAAAATAGTCCTCTTTGCAGAATTGTTTCACATGTTTTACCGGTATCCATTTGAAGGTGGTATTTATGCGGAGTCTCGCTTTGTTCGCCACCCCTTCTATATCGAGGTGCTGTCCTGTGTAAAAGGCATATCGTTAATGATGTCATTACAAAGATGGAAGAAAATCCCGCTTGAGTTTTTCAAAACTATTTGTTAAATCAGCAGAAAATCTTCTTTCTGGATGGGCACCAGTCGAAGTGGATCGGGTAAAGCCGCCGTGGAGAGGACATGCAATGACAAACCTGACAAATCCTGGTACACTCTCTGAAATTCATGTTATGTTGTGCAGGATATCAGCGCTGTTCAAACTTTCATGGCCGTTTGCCGCAAACTGCTAAAAGTGGGCAGCTACAGTGTCGCTACTACAGTGCCGCTACTACAGCGCCGCTACTGCAACGCTGCTGCTGCAACGCTGCTCAGCCGCTACCGCAGTCGCTAACAGCGTCGTTAAGACTGCAGTTATGGCTGGAGTTATGACGTAATTACAATAGGCAGGTATTTCAATTACAGGAGTAGCTGATGGAATCGTCTTCCGGAGGTGCAGCAGATCTTGTTTTTAAACAAGCTATTCGTGGAGACCTGGGCAAGCTGTCCCTGGATGGACAGATGCTAAGCGTTTTGATGAGCTTTGATGGGACAAAGACTCTTGGCCGGGTAGCTCAGGAGACCGGTATGAGCCTTGCGACCATTCGGCCTGTTGTAACCCAGCTTATCAAGTATAAGCTCATTGACCGGGTGGCTGCGCAGGAGGATGTCGTTGATCAGGAGTTCATGGCATATCTTGTATCGCAACTTTCCGTTGCCATTGGCCCGTTGGGGGGCATAGTGGTGGAGGACGGTTTGGATGATATGGGATACACCACATCCAATTTCCCCAGTCACCGAACAGCAGAGCTTGTCAACATGCTGGCCGAAGAGATCCAAAGAGAAGATAAACGCGTCCGGTTTAAACAGGTAATGTTGAAAAAAATCAAAGAGAAAAAATATTGATTGAATATTGATTGCGGCTCGTGTTCTGTGTTCCTGTTCAAGGATGGTTGCATGGCTGAGTTTGTTCCAAACCGTAGATAAGGAGAGCAATGATGGTTGTCATTTGTGAAGAGTGTGGCCTCAAGTATCAGATTGATACGTCAAAAATTGTTGGTGACAAAGCCAGATTCAAGTGTAAGGGATGTTCAACGAGTATTGTTGTTGAGAAGAATCAGCTTGAGAATGACGACATCAACTCTCTGGAGGATGCTTTACTTGCCGCCGAAAAATCCGAAGGAGACGAAGAGCTTCACGTTCAACACAGCACGGCTGACCCGGAAGGTGTTGACGATGACAAAAAAGAGGCACAGCCGGAAGCAACGCAGAGCGATAGTGCCGGCACCGCTGATTCCTCATCCGAAGAAAAGGTTGAAAAAGCGGGAATGGGACTGACCACCAAAGTTATTCTCTTGATGCTGCTTGTGAGTCTGCTCCCCGGAATTGCGTATTTTGCTGTGTCGTTTAATCAGACAAGCAAGCAGATTGTCTCGGAGACCAATAAAACCGGAAAGACCGTTACCACATTGCTTGCATCTCAAGTTGATGAATGGCTGGATAAGAATGTTCGCGCATTGAATGCCATGGCGGACACCCCTGCGATGCAGTCAATGAGCCAGTTTGATCAGGAGGTAATGCTCAAGGCGGTTCAGAGTCAGTATCCATGGATGTACCTGGTTTTTACCACCGATGGGCGCGGTATGAATATAAGCCGGAGCGATGGCAGGGAGCTCAAGGATTATACCGACCGGCAATATGTTAAGGACATTGTCGATGGCGCCGATATTTCCTGGCAGAACCTTATTGGAAAGACTTCCAACAAACCGGCACTCGTTATTGCCGTCCCTATCAAGCGCGGCGACATTACCGTTGGTGTATTGGCATCGGCCATGACCAGAGAGACACTTTCCGAACTTGTCACAACCTATGGTGAAGGGCGGACAGGCAGTAGTTTTCTGGTCGATGAAAATGATAAAGTCGTGGCCCATAGGGAAAATGCATTTGTGCTTCAGCAGCGCGATTTGAGTGCACACCCACTGGTCAAGGTCGCCGAACAGGGCGAGCCGCAAAGGGTTGAGTTCCTGGATGCCGACGGCAAGGAAACCATAGGATTTGCAAAACAGACGGAGCTGGGGTGGACGCTTGCCATTCAGCAGGAAACGAGTGAGGCCTTCGCGCCGTTGCAGCAGGCCCAGCGCTTTGCCTATTACATGCTTGGCGCTACCGTAGTAATAATTGTGCTGATTGCCTTTTTTGCCGCGAAGGCTGTTGTTTCACCCATTAAGAAATTAACGGATGCCGCCAACAGGATCAGCGTCGGTGATCTTGATGTTGAGATATCGACAACATCCAAAGATGAAATCGGCGAACTTGCGGCAGCTATTATGCGAATGCAGGACAGTATTCGTTTGTCCATTGCCAGGCTGGCAAGGAGAAGGCGGTAGTGAGTCGACAACCGGCCAACCCGCTTTGCCCTCAGATATGCAGTGCGAAGTTGAAGTAACGTGAAGCTCAAAACGGAGTTATGAGCATGGTAAGGAATGTTCTTTTTGTTGATGATGACCAGATAATGCTGCTGGCCATTCAAAAGCGTTTTGCTGCATATTCCGATCATTTTGCCATGCTCACCGCGGGTGATGGCTTTGAAGCGGTGCAAAGGCTCAAGGAGACATCCGTCTCGCTGATTGTTCTGGACTTGAAAATGCCGCGGATGGACGGCATGAGCCTGTTGTCGCATACTCGAGAAAAATATCCCGATATTCCGGTGATAATTGTCTCCGGATATCGAACGGCCGAAATGTATAAGATGGCCAAAGCCCAGGGTGTTATCGCCTATATCAGTAAGCCGTTTCAGGTTGATGATCTGGGTAAGATAATCATCAGTACTCTGCAGAAAGAGGCTGATGGGGGGATCATGCATAACGTGTCCCCAACGGTTTTTATGCAGCTTATGGAAATGGAGGCTAAAACATGCACAATCCGCCTGCTCAATAAGGTTTCAGGACTCGGAGGTATCCTTTTTTTTCAGGAAGGTAATCTGCTTGATGCCCGGGTCGGCGAAATCCAAGGGATTGATGCCGCATATCGTCTTTTTACCTGGGAAGATGTCACCATTTTTATTCAAAATGAGTGTGCTCCTCGGCAGAATGTCATCAACAGCGAATTGCAGCCTATCATAATGAAGGCTGTAGGGATGAAAGATGAAGAAGAGGCTCTCATCCCCACCGAAGAAGAACTTGACCTGACCTTGGAAACCTTCGAAAAGGCAGAAGCCGAAGCGGAGATGAACGCTGGTGTGGCGGGTGGTCTGGAATCGGTTGAGTTGCCCGATGATTTTTATGCTGCGGATGAATTTGGAGAGGCAATAGAGAGCATGGACAGTGATGACGAGCAGGGTACCAATGCTCACCCCTCTTTTCGCTCGCAACACGAGCACCTGGAAAAACTCATCTATTCCCAGGTAGGTAAAAAATGTGGGCTGGAACAGATCTACTACGATGCCAAAGTAGGCAATACCGTCGAGTATCTTAATGAGCTGGGTGCCATGTTCAATTTTGGAAAGTTGAAAGTGGGGTATATTGACAAGGGCGAACGTTCCGATAAGATTGTTTTGCCCGGACAGCCTTCAACCGTCATTCAGGTGAACCAGAAATGTCCGCAGGACAAAATAATTCAAGCTTTATATAATAATAACGGCTAAAGATCGCCTGTGGAACATCCTTTGCCTGGGTCCTGCAAGCTGCGACAGCCATGGAACAGTAACGCACTACAATGCTTCGCCTGTGATTTTCGCTGGTACGACACCATCACACTGGTACGACACCATCGTATTGGAAGAATATGAAAAAGTTATTTGAGGATATACTCAGTATGGACGGTGTCCATGGCCTCATTCTTCTTTCAGAAGAGGGAAAAGTACTCTTTGAATCTCTGGATGAGCGCCGCTTTCTTCCGGAAAACACTACGCTGAGCTGGAACATGATTCTTGAATCACTGGAAGATTTCAGAGAAATGGATCTGCTGTATGAGCAGGGGCGTTTTTATATGCTGAAGACGGGGGCGGGCTGCCTCATCATCAGTATGCGTCTTGATGTTTCAACTGCCATGGTCAAACTGAACTGCGATATCATTGTTCCCGAGTTGAAAAAGGTCAAGAGCGGCAGAGGGTTCAAGAAATTTTTTGGTTTCTGATGCACCTCTGCCGCTTGTCCCTTTTTGTAATTATGACATAACTATGGCATCACTATGGCATGACGTTTTCGAGGATTGTGCCGGCATACATGGCATCGTCGCCTAATTCCTCCTCGATTCTCAACAGTTCGTTGTATTTTGCTATCCTGTCTGATCGTGAAAGTGACCCGGTTTTGATTTGACCGCATCCGGTAGCTACGGCCAGGTGTGCTATGGTGGCGTCTTCGGTTTCACCTGATCGATGCGAGATGATAGAGGAGTAGCCATTCTTTCGAGCGAGATCGACTGCTGCCAGCGTTTCGCTGAGTGTGCCGATTTGGTTGACCTTGATAAGAATTGAGTTGGCCACGCCCTTGGATATACCATTGGTGAGTCTCTCCACGTTAGTGACGAAAATGTCATCGCCGACAAGTTGGATTTTTTTGCCCATTTTGTCGGTCATTTTGGCCCAACCGCTCCAGTCATTTTCATCAAGGCCGTCTTCAATGGAGATGATGGGATAGTTTTTAATCAGGTTGCGGTAATATTTGATGAGATATTTGGTATCGACTTCTTTTCCTTCGAAGGTATAGAGACCGGTTTTTCGATCGTAGAAGGCACTTGCCGCAACATCCAGGGCGATGGAGGTCTTGTCCGAGTAGCCGGATTTGTCAATCGCCTTCATAATAAACTTCAGAGCCTCCTCGTTGCTACCAAGGTTTGGAGCAAATCCCCCTTCGTCGCCTACAGCCGTACTCAATCCTTTTTTCTTCAACAATCCTTTAAGGGTATGGAATATTTCACATGCCGCTTGAAGCGCTCTGGAGAAGGAGGAGAACCCATGTGGCATTATCATAAATTCCTGTATGTCGACGTTGTTGTCGGCATGATCACCACCATTGACAATGTTCATCATGGGAACCGGTAGAAGATTTGCCTTTTTGCCGCCAAGATACGAATAAAACGATAAACCTTTATCGGCTGCCGTCGCCCGGGCTACCGCCAGTGAGATACCGAGAATGGCATTGGCGCCATACTTCTGTTTGTTAGGGGTGCCGTCGAGTTCCAACAGCAGTTTGTCAATCCGGCGGTAGTCACACTTTTTCCCGAGAAGTTCAGGCTGGAGTATGTCGTTGACGTTATCGATGGCCTTTCGTACCCCTTTCCCATGAAATCTCTTTTCACCATCACGAAGTTCTAAAGCTTCATGTTCCCCTGTTGAGGCACCGGATGGAACCATGGCTCTTCCCATGGCCCCGCTTGATGTCGTCACATCCACTTCCACTGTTGGGTTGCCTCTTGAGTCGATAACCTCTCGAGCACGAATTTTCTGGATAGTAGTCATCTTGTATCTCCATTGGATTTTTAGATTTCAACGGTTGCGAAAGAGCGCGGGAGAATCCGGGAGCAGGATTGTTTTTCAAAAGATGCGCCGGGGGATCCGGCGGCCTTGATTTAAAGGCTTTCCGTAACGCGTTAACAGGGTATAAAGATTTATGTACAGATGATGAAGTTGGGCAGTAAGCAAAAAAGCCTGACAAGCACGGAAGGTCTGTACCGTCATTAGTATACTACGTATAGATGAGATTTTACACAATTTTATTCGTCGAGGCGCAGTGGCGGCAGAAACAGAGGTACCTTATGGGTATTTTATGCGGCCAAAAAGCGGGACAAAAATTGATGAACTTTTTGGTGGATTCGGAAGGATATGGGACATGTGGGAAGCAAAACAGGTACTTTGAAAAAAGTTTTTCCAAGTCTCGATGGGCTGGTGTCGCCGCCCCATTTTCGTAGCAACAGTGAAAATATTGCTGTTTTTCAAAGTACCCGTTTGATAGTGTGCGGTGTTTTCTTAAGCTATGCCTTCCAGAGACCATGCAGATTGCAGTCGGCACGCACTATCACATCTCCCTCCAGGTTTGGAAAGCATGCCTGGGGCTTGTCATCCGGCTTGAGAAAAGTGGTATAGGTGGTATCTCCGGCAATAACTTCAATCCACTCGATGTAATGGGCATCGGTCATAGGGTGGTCGACGGAGCCAACATTCACCAGCAGTCCGTCAGCAGATTTGGTGACAACGGGTACATGCTTTTCCTTGGCGGCATCGACTGTATTTTCACTGAGGTGTTTCATGTCTTCACCACAGCATGCCAGTGCACCGCCGGCGCCTGTTAAAACTTCGACAACATTGCCGCATAGGTCACATTTATAGATCTCGTATCTCTCGGCCATGATTCTTCTCCTTGTGGGATGTGATTCAAGTAAATTTCGCAGCATACTGCAGAACGTACTGCAACTGCTACGGGTAGTATGGAAAGTAATAAGGAAAATTCTCTATGCATTATAATGCGATTGATTATTAATAACAATAAATTTTTTTATCTATTTTATGTATCTTTGCTGCCGCAGCAATGATTTTACACGGTCCAACACGGGAACGAGGAGCTCCGCACCATCTAGAAATTGGTACAATGCTTTGAAGGCAACAACGGGATACATGACAGCCTGATGGGAGCAGTAGTACCGGGAGCAGTAGTACCTCTTGGGGATACGTATTATTGTGTTTGACATTAGATTCAAAATAGCTAATTTGAGAGGAGTTGTGCAACATATCGCTTTGCCATGTAACATGATGTGAGCGTTGTTGAATGATACAGACGTTTTTTGATTTTTGGCATTAATGCTTTTGCATCAATACCATTGTGTAGTGATTACTCTTTATAGTGTGAAAAGGCGCAGGAAACAGCGATACGGAAATCTACCACATTCAAACTGAAGTTAGGGAGGAAAAAATGTCCAAAAAGTTACTCTGTCTTTTGTTGACCCCATTGTTTTTACTGAGCTTTTCCCAGACAATCCAAGCTGTTGACTATGAACACCAAACAAAAGTGCGAGGTATGGAATTTGCCTGGAAAGTTGCAGATGAAACACTTCATGTAAAATTGAGCGCCAGGACCACTGGATGGGTCGGCATCGGTTTCAATCCGGTAAAATATATGGAAGGCGCCGATTATGTCATAGGCTACGTCAAAAGGGGAAAGGTAACACTCCGCGATGACTACGGTGATAGTGCCAGGAACCACAAAAGTGATGAGAAATTAGGTGGAACAGATGACGTGACGCTTGTCAGCGGTGAGGAGAAGGGAAGAAGTACCACGCTTGAGTTTTCTCTGCCGCTCAATTCAGGTGACACATATGATTCAGTTTTGGAGCCGGAGGGAGAAACCGTGGTCCTATTAGCCTATGGCGGCAAGCGTGACAGCTTCCGAAGCAAGCATAAGTTTAGAACAACCTTGAAAGTCAATCTTTCCACCGGCAAGGTTGAATAGAGAGAAAACATGATCGTAAGGTCTTTTCGCATCTACACTATTGTCCTGGTACTTTGCTTGTATACTGTACTTTCTTCAACTGCAATTGCCGCCGACAAAAAGGTGGTGGAGGAGGTGGTGGAGGACGAAAGTGCAGAGCAGGTTTCCTACAAACTTGGTGATCCCGAACTCGATGTCGCCTGGATTGATGAGAAAAGCGGCGAATACATCCCATTGAATGCCGCCTTCAGGGATGAGAACGGCGCCCCCGTCACCCTGGGGGAACTCATAGACAGGCCGACACTCATACTGCCAAATTATTTTTACTGCCCGAGCAGCTGCAGTCTGAACCTCGTCAATCTGGCAACCGCCATTAAACGATCACGACTGGAGCCGGGCAAGGATTATAAGGTTATCGCCTTCAGCTTTGATGAAGAGGAAGAGAGTGAGGATGCACGGGTTGCTCAAAGAAACTACCTGCGCCTTTTGCCCAAGGATTTTCCTAAAGACAACTGGAAATTTCTCACCGGTGAAAAGGCGAGCATCAAGGCGGTGACCGATTCCATCGGCTATACCTTCAAGCCTCTTGAAGACGGCACCTTTATTCACCCATCGGCTCTTGTTGCCGTGGCCGAAGATGGTATGATTATAAAGTACGTTTACGGCGGTTTTGCCACAGGTGATGTAGATATGGCGGTCACTGAAGCAAAAAGCGGGACACCGGCCGTTTCCATCAAGCGCTTCCTTGGCTACTGCTTCAATTATGATCCCTCCGCAAGCCATTCACTCTTTCAGAATCTCAAACTTGCCGTTCTGGCCGGGTTCGCGGTGGCAGGCGGCCTGTTTTTCGTGTATGTTCGCAGAACCAGCCGTAAAAAAAAGGGCACGAAGAAGGGTGCATCCAGGAGCAACAATACATAGGACAGTCAGCATGGCGGATATACAATCATTTTATGAAACTCCCGCTCCTCCGGGGAGGAAGGGGATATGGGCGTGGCTGTTGACGCACGACCATAAGAGACTTGGCCTTATGTATTTATGGGCCATTATGTTCTGGTTTTGCCTGGCCGTACTCTTTGGCATACTGTTGCGGACGGAACTGATGTCGGCAGGTAGAACAATCATGGGGCCGGAGATTTACAATTCGCTCTTTACTCTGCATGGGGTGATAATGATTTTTCTCTTTGTCATTCCTGCAATTCCCGCGATTTTGGGCAACTTCATGCTGCCTATACAGATTGGCGCCGATGATGTCTTTTTCCCCAGGCTGAATCTGTTGTCCTGGTATCTCTTTATGCTTGGCGGGATTTTTGCCATTGTCGCATTGTTCACCGGGGAAGGATTTCCCGATACCGGCTGGACCTTCTATGTCCCCTTCAGTGTATCGTCCTCCAGTAATGTTTCCCTGACGGTAATGGCGGCGTTCATTCTCGGCATGTCGTCAATGTTGACCGGGCTCAACTTTATTACCACGGTGCATCGCATGCGTGCCCCGACCATGGGATGGCTGCAGATCCCGCTGTTCACCTGGTCACTCTATGCAACCGCCTGGGTGCAGCTGCTGGCAACCCCGGTAATTTCCATAACGCTGCTCATGGTCATTTTAGAACGTGTCTTTGCCATCGGATTGTTCGATCCCGATAAGGGGGGGGATCCCATTCTTTATCAGCACCTGTTCTGGATGTACTCCCACCCGGCGGTGTATATTATGATCCTGCCGGGGATGGGGATAATTTCGGAGATAATTCCTGTCTTTTCAAGAAAGGCGATTTTTGGCTATAAAGGAATTGTTATCTCTTCCATGGCCATTGCCATTGCCGGTTCACTGGTATGGGCCCACCATATGTATACCAGTGGTATGAGTGATGTTTCCGTGTTTGTCTTCTCCCTGCTGACCTTTGTGGTGGCAATACCCTCCGCGGTTAAGGTTTTCTCGTGGCTTGCCACTATGTACAAGGGGTCCATAGAGATGACCCCGCCGCTGTTGCTGTCACTTATTTTTATATACCTGTTCTCCGTGGGTGGGCTGACAGGTCTGGTGCTGGGTGCGGTTGGTCCTGACATACATACCCATGACACCCATTTTGTTGTCGCCCATTTTCATTTCACCATGTTTGGCGGAACAGGTTTTGCCTTCTTTGCCGGCCTCCATTTCTGGTGGCCCAAGATGTTTGGCGTCATGTATAATGATCGTCGGGCGTATATCGGCGCCATGATAACAACGGTTGGTTTTATTTTTCATTATATCCCTATGTTTATTCTGGGACTGCAAGGAATGCCGCGGCGCTATTATGACTACCTTCCCCAGTTTGAAACCGGAAACTTTTTAGCGGGATTCGGCGGTTTTATGATTGTCGGTGGATTGCTGGTGATGTTTTACAACCTCGCCGTCAGCCTCAAAGAAAAGGTTGCGGCACCGGCCGACCCCTGGGGAGCAACAACCCTTGAGTGGAGTGTTCCTTCTCCTCCGCCGGTACATAATTTTGTCAACGAGCCACAGGTGGCCTCCTATCCCTACGACTTCACCGAGGTCATAGCAAGGTCTCAGGCGCAGTCCGAAAAAAAATAGGATAACACACCATGGAGAAGACAACCGATACAACCGATACAACCGGTGTACGCATCGGCATGTGGCTTTTTCTATATTCGGAGATGATACTTTTTGGTGGGTTATTCGTGCTGTATGCCGCCTATTTCCATCGATACCCGGAATTTTTCGTCGAAGGTGGAAGGGAGCTTGACAGGGTCATCGGAGCGATCAACACCATCGTTTTGCTCATCAGCAGTTTCACTGTTGCCGCATCCATAACCGCCATTCAGCGTGACAGGAAAGGGCATTGCCTGGCATTTTTGCTTTTTTCAATTTTTTGCGGGTGTGTATTTCTGGTCAACAAATATTTTGAGTGGGGGGCCAAGTTTGAGCATGATATCTTTCCAAATTCAGAAACCCTGGCGTTTGGCGAGCCGGGGCTTAATATATTTTTCGGCCTCTACTACGTCATAACCGGTCTTCATGGTGTTCATGTTATAATCGGTATGATTCTTCTTGGCGTGGCGTTTGTTTTGGTTGTGCAAAAAAAGGTAACACGGGAGCGCTTTGCCATGCTGGAAAATGCCGGTCTGTACTGGCATCTGGTTGATCTGATCTGGATTTTTGTATTTCCGCTATTTTATCTCGTGCTGTAAAACCAGGAGGGCTATTGTGCAAGCACAACCTGAAGATACGCCGCATGTCATACCTTATACCGTTTTAGGACTTGTTCTACTTTCGCTTATTTTGCTGACCGGGGTTACCGTCGCAGTTTCCTATTTTGACATGGGGTTTTTCAATGTGCCCATAGCCCTGTTTGTCGCATCGGTCAAGGCAACGATCGTTTTATTGTTTTTCATGCATTTGAAATATGAAGGCAAGATGATTGTCATATCCTTTACAAGTACGGTAATAGTCCTCTGTATCATGATCACCTTTATCTTCTGGGATGTGGCATTTAGATAGTTTTTTTGGGGAGAAAGCATGAGTCCGGTTCAAGGCGTTGATATCGCATTCTGGTACATTTTAGGGCTGTCGTTTATCCTGCTCATCGGCATTACCGTGCTGATGATTGTTTTCGCGGTCAAATACCGCCGCAGCAAAAATCCGGTTCCGGCGGATATTCGGGATAATTGGATGTTGGAGGTGGTCTGGACGGTAATTCCGACAATTTTGGCGCTCTCCATGTTTGTGGTTGGCTGGACGTCCTATATCGGTCTGCGTGATATGCCCGAGGATGGTGTCGAGATCATCGTCTATGCCCAGCAATATGAATGGATTTTTGTCTATCCCAATGACAAGGAAACCGTCGATGAACTGGTTGTGCCCTTTGGCAAAGCGATAAAACTGACCATTAATGCAATTGATGTGAATCATAGTTTTTCCCTGCCTGCCTACAGAGTAAAGGTTGATGCAGTACCGGGTATGGAGACATATGCCTGGTTTGAAGCGGATAGAGTGGGTGATTTCGACATTCTCTGTACAGAATATTGCGGTGTGGATCACTCTTCCATGGTTGCCAAGCTGCACATTGTCCCAGAGGAGGAATATCTGCAATGGCTTGAGGAATAGGACAAACAGGAAACCTCGCATTGTGTGCAGCTTCGAATGTAAATCGGAAGAAGCGTATGGACAAGATGGAGCACACGGGAGTTTACGAGAAAATCGTTTTAAGTCTGTCCATTGCCAAATTTCCTTTATGCGCCCTTGTTGCTTTCTCGGCACTTTTTGGTCATATTTTTGCTCTGCAGGCAATAAACCGACAGTCATTCCTGATATTTACAGCTGTTTTGATGCTGTCCTGCGGTTCCGCTTCGCTCAACTCCTACCAGGAACGCTTGGTTGATGCATTGATGCTGCGCACCTCTCAACGGCCTTTGGTCCGGCAAAAACTTTCTGCTGCTCACGCACTTGTCCAGACTGGTTTTTTGATATTTTGCGGTTTGATGCTCCTGTTGTGGAGCGCCGGTGTAGGCCCCTTTGTCGCAGGCATCCTTGGTGCCGTCATATACAATGTCGTCTATACCCGGATGAAGCAGTACTCGTTGCATGCTCTCATTCCAGGGGTACTTTGCGGGGCGATTCCGCCGTATATCGGATGGCTGGCCGCAGGCGGTGAGATGTTCTCCTTTCAGGCGGCATTACCCGTGCTGCTGCTTATCTTCTGGCAGATTCCCCATTTTTTTCTCGTTGTCCTCAACCATAAAGGCGATTATAGCAGCAGCGCTTCTCCAACTCTTCTCCAGGAGCTTTCGGAGCATGCACTGCAGCGCATTTTTTTGCCCTGGATAACAGCATTGGCGCTCATAATGATTACTTTATCTACTATGCCCCCGCAGTTGAGCAATGGGGTGCGAATAGTGATAATAGCGAATGGTTTGGGTCTGATTGGTTTTTTTTATTATCAGATGTTGTTTGCAGCCAAGCCAAATTACAGGATGCTGTTTCGATATCTTAACATGGCTATTTTTCTTGTAATGGCCATTATATGCTTCGACTATTCCGTGGCTGGCTTGCTGTGAGTGCGACCTAGTGAGAATACCCAATAGATACATTTACTTATACAAAAGGAGTTGCAGAAGATGCTACGAGAAGAAATGACGAGTGCCTTAAATAAACAGATCAATGCGGAGTTATTTTCGTCCTATCTTTACCTGTCCATGAGCGGCTGGTTCGAATCAAAGGGATTGAGTGGTTTTGCCAACTGGATGCGGGTCCAGGCGAAGGAGGAGAATTTCCATGCCGAGAAAATCTACGACTATGTCCATGAGCGTGGTGGGCGAGTTATTCTCGAGGCGATTGACAAACCTGAATGGCAGTGGGATTCTCCACTCAATATCTTTGAAGAATCGCTCAAGCATGAGGAGATGATAACGGGCATGATAAACGACCTGGTCGATGTAGCCATAGCCACCAAGGACCATGCTTCCAATAATTTTCTTCAATGGTTTGTCGCCGAACAGGTTGAGGAAGAGGCCAATGCCGGAAGCGTTGTTGACAGATTGAAGCTGATTGACAAGAACTCCAGCGGCCTTTTTGCACTTGATATGGAGATGGGCAAACGCCTCTATGTCGAGCCCGCCGGCGAGGAATAAGGAGTAAGAGAAACCCTCAAGAAGAACAACTCAGAGGGACTTGCAGCGTGATGTATGTGCAAGTCCCTCTGGTATTCTAGCCGACGACACTGCTCGGTACGGCGGCAACGTCGATGGTAAAACCTGTTACGCCGCGTGCTTGCTCAAATATGCGGCAACACCTTCGGCGGTAGGCTTCATGGCCTCTTCTCCTTTCTGCCAGTTGGCCGGGCAAACGTCACCATGTTTTTCGGTGAACTGCAGAGCATGGAGAACCCGCAGCGCCTCGTTGACACTTCTGCCCAGAGGCAGGTCATTGACGACCTTATGGCGCACGATCCCTTCTTTGTCTATAAGAAAAAGCCCGCGCAGAGCGACGCCCTCATCCAGCAATACGCCATAATTCCGTGATATGGATTTATCCAGGTCGGAGACCAGCGGGTAGTCGATATTGCCGATGCCGCCATCATTGACAGGCGTGTTTTTCCATGCAAAATGAGAAAATTGTGAATCTACGGAGACGCCGATAAGTTGACAGTTGTGTTGTTCAAATTCGGCAACGGCATTGTTAAAGGCCAGAATTTCCGAGGGGCACACAAAAGTAAAGTCCAGCGGGTAGAAAAACAGAATGACATATTGGCCACGATAATCTGAAAGCTTGAAGTCTTCTTTGAAACTGTTATCCGCAAGAACTGCTGTAGCCGTAAAGTCGGGTGCTTCCTTGGTTATCATGAGTATCTCCTGAGAGTGATTTTTGAATAGAGCCGGCGGTTGGTGTCCATCCGGAAACGAGACTTTTTTCGGGGTCTCACCTTGTTCGCTTAGCTGTTTTATGTTCGACATCGGACCGCTCTCAAAATTTTACCATAGTATTCCCATGGGCATAGAGATGCTGTCGGAGTCGCTGCTTACCACCAAAAATTAATTTTTTAGAACAACGACGATAGGAGAAAAGGCCACTTCCACTTCTGGATGGGTGCCGGTTGAGCAGGGAGTAATAATTATTCCCGTAGTGTCCTTCCTTAGTGCTAGAGTATAGTAATGGGGGAAGTGATGTCAACACGGCAGGTTGTAAAAATGCTCCTTAGGGCCTGTCAACAAATAACATGGCCTTTATAGTTAGCGACGGCGCAAAATGTCCTTGGCGGGAATAAGGGCTGTGGCGGTGGCCGAAACAATGTTTCCGGCAACACCGGGACCATCACCTGCAACATAGAGTCCTTTGATCCTGGTCTCCAGAGTGTTGGTCGTTTCTATCTGGGTGGCGAAAAACTTGATTTCCGGGGCGTAGAGCAATGTCTCATCATTGGAAACACCTGGAACAACCTGATTGAGTTGCCCCAGTCCGTCGACGAGATTGGTCAAGATCCGCTCCGGCAGGGCCATGGCAATATCACCGCAGGTGACGTTTTTCAGGGTGGGCTCGATATAGCTGTTTTTGACGCGTCGCCAGGTTGATCGACGTCCGCGCTTCAAGTCGCCAAAGCGCTGCAGGGTAGGTTTGCCGCCCCCGATAATTGATGCCAATCTGCCGATTGACTCGCCATAGGCCTGGTTGTCTTCAACGGGATCAGTGAGGACGAGCTTGGAGAGAAAGGCGAAGTTGGTGTTGCTTGATTTTTTGTCCATATAGGCGTGCCCGTTGACGCAGACAAAGTCCTGATAATTTTCCAGGGCGACGAAGCCGCCGAGGTTGGTGCAGAATGTCCTGGTCTGATCATCGTATTTATTGGTGCGGACAAAAAAGGTGGGATCATAAATAACGGAGCAGAGATCCTGCATTATCTCATTGTGAACTTCCACTCGAACGCCCACCTCAATGCCGCGCTGGGACAGGTTGAGATTGTTCCTTCTGGCCAGGTTCCCAACCCATTCGGCGCCAACCCTGCCCGGGGCAAGAATAACATTGTCAGCGGTGTAGGTGGCCTTGTTGGTCACCACTCCTCGAACAGCCTGATCTTCTTCTATGATATCTATTGCTTCCTCACAATGATGGAAGGTGACGCCGGTGCTTTCAACATATTCAGCCATTTTGGCGATATGGTTGGGGAGATTGTCGCTGCCCAGGTGCTTTTGCTTAATAAGAAGCAACTCAATCCCTGTTTTTCGGGCCTCTTTTCTGATTTCCTTGGCCTTTTCCATGTCGGTGGGAAAGACAGGCCCATCCATGTTGAAGTGGTTGTAAATTTCCTCGGTTTCATTAATCAAAGATTTAGCCGCGGAAATATCCATGAACTGGAGCAGGTTTGTTTTACCGAGTTTATGGATAAAATTGAGTTTGCCGTCGGAGAACAGCCCCGCTCCGCCTATGCCGCATAGGATATTGCAGGGGCGGCAGCGTATACAGCCGTTGTCACCGATGGGACAGACTCGCTTGAGCGGTGCTTTGCCCTTTTCAACAAGCAAGACCTTGAGGTTGGAGTGTTCACCGAGATAATACGCGGCAAAGAGTCCGGCAGGACCACCTCCAACGATGACGACATCGTAGTGATTGCTCTTTTTCGTTGTATGCATAATAGAATGGTGCCGGGAGGTAGCTATTCCTCGACTTTTTCTGTGACAGGTTTGCCGAGACCGTAACCGGAACGTACCTTTTCTTCAATATCTTCAGTCATTTCAGGGTGATCTGTGAGGAAACGCTTGGCGTTTTCCCGGCCTTGGCCGATGCGCTCGTCGTTATAGGAGTACCAGGCACCGCTTTTGTCAATAATTTCAAGGTCGACGGCAAGATCGAGCATGTCGCCGATCTTGGATATTCCCTCACCGTAGATGATATCAAATTCGGAAACCTTGAAGGGAGGCGCAACCTTGTTTTTAACGACTTTGACCTTGGTCCTGTTGCCCACCACTTCCTGGCCGTCTTTGATTTGACCGATTCTGCGAATGTCGAGGCGCAGTGAAGAGTAGAACTTCAAAGCGTTGCCGCCGGTGGTTGTTTCCGGGTTGCCGAACATGACGCCTATCTTCATGCGGATCTGGTTGATAAAGATGAGTACGGTATGGCTTCTATTGAGCACCCCGGTGAATTTTCGCATTGCCTGGGACATCAGTCGTGCCTGCAACCCCACATGGGAGTCTCCCACATTGCCGTCGATTTCGGCACGTGGTACAAGGGCGGCTACAGAGTCGATGACAATAATGTCAACGCCTCCGGAACGGATGAGGATTTCAGCGATTTCCAGTGCCTGTTCACCAAAATCAGGTTGGGATATCAAAAGATTATCGACATCCACGCCAAGTCGCCCGGCATAGTTTGTGTCAAGAGCGTGCTCCGCATCAATGAATGCAGCAGTTCCACCGAGCCGCTGAGCTTCGGCAACGGCATGCAGGGCCAGGGTCGTTTTTCCGGAGGATTCAGGGCCAAATATCTCGGTGACTCTGCCCTTGGGCAATCCGCCGACCCCCAGGGCGATGTCCATGCTCAGCGCGCCGGTTGGAATGACCGGAATGCTTTCAAGTTCCCGGGACCCCAGACGCATGATGGAGCCTTTGCCGAATTGACGCTGGATCTGATTGATGGCGTTGTCAACGCTTGATGTTTTATTGGCGCCGGTGACTTTATCGCCGCTCTGTTTGTTGCTGCTTGATGCTGCCATTGTATTCTCCTGTGAAAGGATGGATGAAGTCTCTGTATGTTCAGACTATGTTGATCAGGTGTCTGCGAAGGAGATCAAGACCGGTCACGGCCGTTACTTCCTGGATTTGCTCACGGCTTCCCCGGAATTGAAACGTATGCGCGCAGCATCCAGCGGATGTGGCAAGTGCTATATAGACTGTTCCAACAGGCTTTTCCCTGCTCCCTCCGCCCGGCCCGGCTATGCCGGTAATGGACAGGGCCAGATCCGCTCCGGTATTGCGCAGAATCCCTCTCGCCATGGCATCAGCTACGGTGCTGCTGACGGCACCGTGGCGCTCCAACGTCTGCGGAGCAACTCCGAGAAAGGAGCTTTTTATGCTATTGGCATAACTGGTCACTCCACCGAGAAAATATGCCGAACTACCCGGGATTCTAGTTATTTTGTGAGAGACGATTCCACCACTGCACGACTCTGCAACGGCAAGCTGCAGATTGTTTTTATGCAGCAACCTGCCGACAACCGCTTCCATGGTGTCTTGATTCTGACCGTATATCACATCACCCAGGACGTTGTATATAGCTCGTGTGGCCTGGGAGAGAAGAGCACTACAATGATCGGATTGCTTATCTCTGACGGTAAGTGAGATATGGAGCTCAGGAAAAACTGGATAATAGCCTATGCGTACGGATTTGTCGAGTGTCAGGGCAGCGATTTTCTCGTTGACCTCGTATTCATCCATATTGAAAACACGGAGCAATTTCTGCTGCATACCGCGTGAAGGGTCCGAATACCAAGAGGTTAAACGGGGCAGCACCTCTTCGAGGAGAAGGTGTTCCATCTGATCGGGAACACCGGGGAGAAAAAAGATCGGCTTGTTGTCATGAACCAGCTGGTAGCCGGCCATCCTCGCTTTGGCATTGAGTACTTGAGCACCGCTGGGAAGCCATGCCAGTTTTTCAAGTGGGCTGAGAGGGTTGCCGGAAATCCCGTCAAGGTGGGAACGAATCTGATATAAAACCTCAAGATTGGGCATGGTTGGTCTGCCCAGGGCCATTGATACCGCTTCGTTGGTCAGATCATCATCCGTGGACCCCAGGCCGCCGGTGACAATGACGAAATCCACTCTGTCGATGGCACGCTTTAAGGCATCTCCAATCACGGCGGGAGCATCACCGATGGTATGCATGGCGTATATTTCATATCCTGCATCGAAAAGATGGCGCGCAGCAAAACCACTGGTCGTATTGAATATGCGTCCGGAGGTAAGCTCATCACCGATGGCTATAATCTCACCTTTCATGATCTGTCGGAATAATGCTCCCCTCTACAGTGTTATCAACCATTCTCTCAAGCTGTACCTCGACGATGGTGTTGTGATAGCTGTTTTCTCCAGCAAAAAAAAGTGGTATGTAATTGTCGCTCAACCCTTTCAAATTTCCTTGTGCGTTGCGTTTACCTTCAACCAGCACAGGCCTGATCTGATTGATAAAACGGGTATAGTATTCCTGCTTTTTATGCTCACCCAGCCGGCGCAGCAGTGTCACGCGTTGATCTTTTAGCGACGCTGCAACCTGATCCGGAAATCCGGCAGCCGGCGTCCCCGGCCGCATGGAGTAGGGGAAGACATGAAGATAGGTACAATCGAGATCTTCAAGAAAAGAGTACGTTGAGGAAAATTGCTCATCGGTTTCCCCCGGGAATCCGGCCAGTATGTCTATACCTATTGCCACATCCGTTATACGGCGGTTGCAGAGATCGACTATTTCGGCGAAACGGCTGGTGGAGTACCGCCTGCCCATGCGCAAGAGTATATCATCGTTTCCGCTCTGTAAAGGAATATGTAGATGGGGCATGAAATTGTTGTTCTCTGCCATAACTGCAAGGAGTTTATCGGATATTTCCACGGGCTCGATGGAGCTGAGCCGGTAGCGGATCCGTGGAGTGGTGTGACACAGCGTCTCCATTATCCCTGCTATGTCGATGTCATCTGCGAGGTCGGCACCGTAATAGCCCACATGGATGCCGCTGACAACGATTTCTCTATACCCTTCTTCTGCAAATATTTTTGCCTGTCGCAGGACATCATCAATCCCAAGGCTTCTGCTTCTGCCACGTGTGTGTGGAACGATGCAGTAGCTGCAGAAGCTGTCGCAGCCATCCTGAATGCGCAGATACGCCCTGGTTCTGCCGCCGAAATTGCGAACCGGCAGCGGACTTATGTGCCGCTGTTCATTGACGGGTGTGTGGAGAGAGTATACCCCATGGTTGTCGGCAAGGGCGGCATCGACAAGGAGATGTTTGTCGGCGTTGCCGACAATGCACGCCGATCTGCCCTGCATTTCTTCCATCGCTTTGAGCTGCTCCGCGGCAACCTCGGCATGACATCCGGTGATGACGATTTTTGCCCGCGGATTGTCGCGCAGGCTTTTGCGGATGGCGTGACGCGACTGCGCACCGGCTTTGTTGGTGACGGAGCAGGTGTTAATGACAATTACGTCGCTGTTGCTGCCCGAGGCAACTATACGATGACCACGTGCTTCGAAGCTGGAAAGAAAGCTGGCCGATTCGTACTGGTTGATTTTACACCCCAGGGTGTGTATCTCGATATCCTTCATTATTCTACAGGAGTTTGCATGATTTCCGCAGAACCCAGCAGTTCATCATTGTGATAAAAAACAGCAAACTGGCCGGGAGTGACTGCCCGTTGAGGTTCTGCAAAATCAATTTGATAGCGATTGTTGTCCAGTTGGGTCAGGCGGCCGCGGCATCCTTGGTGGGTTGAGCGTATTTTGATGTCCATATCCTGTCTGAGCGGCGCGGTGCCGGATATCCAGTGAAGATCTTTCACCTCTATCCCGGTGCGCAGCAGCTCGTCGTTTTTGCCCACGACAACTGTGTTGTGTGCGGCATCAAGCCGAACAACATAATACGGGCTTGCATCCGATATACCAAGTCCCCGGCGCTGGCCGATGGTGTAGTTGGCAATGCCGTCGTGACTGCCGAGGATGTCGCCCGCCTGGTTGGTGATATATCCGGCAGAGGCCGGATCAGGGCGGCCTTTATGTAAAAAATCGCTGACGCTGGTGTTTTCCAAAAAACAGACATCCTGGCTTTCTTGGCCGCGAAAATACGAAAAGCCATGCTGCTCGGCAAAGGTGTATATGTCCTTTTTCTTCATGGTGCCCAGGGGGAAGAGGATCCTGGCGAGTTGCTTTTGGGCAAGCCTTGAGAGAAAATAGGACTGGTCTTTATGCCGATCGATTCCTTTATACAGCCGAAACCTGTGGTTGTGGCAGCCAATTCTGGCATAGTGACCTGTGGCCATTGTATCCATGCCGGTATCGAGAACGGTATCAAGGAACAGCCCGAATTTGATCATGGTGTTGCAGATAATGCAGGGATTGGGCGTGAGCCCGGCAAAATAGCTGGTGGAGAAATAGTTGAGGACGTATTGGGTAAAACGTTCTCTGAGATTGATTATCTGGAGGGGGATTCCAATCTTTTCGGCGAGTTCTGCTACCTGCGCTGTCTTTTCGGTAATCCCGGGCTGGGCCAGCTGCATAAAAAAACCGGTGACGGTATACTGATCACGCAGAAGAAGGGCGGTTGAGGTGGAGTCCACTCCCCCGCTTAATGCAACACCAACCTTTATTGTTTTCACGAAACTCCTTATACTGGTATAGTCGTTCTCAATCCAAAATTCGCTACTTTACTCCACTATGTCGAAAAAAAAAAGATGCAATGCACGATGTCATGAGCAGCGGCCTGACCATCGAGCCGCAAAGTTGCCGCAGATGCCGGAATTACTTGCTCCGGCAGGCAGTCCGGAAAAGCTCGTTTCAGCCATACATTATGGTGCCGATGCCGTCTATCTCGGTGGTAAACAACTGAGTCTGCGTGCCAACGCCGGAAATTTCAGCATGGAGGAGATGGCCGATGGCGTCGCTTTTGCTCATGAGCGTGGCAAAAAGGTCTATGCTACCGTCAATGTCCTGGCCCATAACAGCGATTTTGCAGATCTTGATACCTATCTGGACCGGCTGCGCCGCTGCGGCGTTGACGGTGTCATTGTTTCTGATCCGGGAGTTTTGTCGGTGGCTCGTCGGGTTATTGCGGAAATTCCCCTTCATCTTTCCACCCAGGCCAACGTCACCAACGCGGCGGCGGCGCAATTCTGGTTGCAGCAGGGTGTGAAAAGATTGAATGTGGCCCGTGAGCTTTCCCTTGAAGAGATCAGCACCATTCGGCAACAGGTTGACGGAGAAATCGAGGTTTTTGTGCATGGCGCACTCTGCATCTCCTATTCCGGCAGATGCATGCTTTCCAGCTATCTTAACAATCGGGACGCCAATCAGGGTAACTGCGCCCATCCCTGCAGGTACAGCTACAGCCTGGTCGAGGAAAAACGCCCCGGCCGGTACTTTCCGGTGGAAGAAGATGAGCGGGGCACATATATATTCAATGCCAAGGATCTCTGTCTGCTCGGGATGCTGCCGCGGCTCATCGCCGCCGGAGTTGATTCGCTGAAAATAGAAGGGCGCATGAAATCCATCTTTTACGTCGGCGGTGTTGTCCGGGTGTACAGAGCGGCGCTGGATTATCTTGCCGGGTTGCCGGCCAAGGACTGGCGCAAGCCGGAAGAAATCGTAATGCCTGCTCATTTTTTTGAGGAGATTGAAAAGACCGGCACACGCGGCATGTCGGAAAATTTTTTCAATCAACCGCCGACCGGCCGGGACATGCTCTATACAACCTCCAGGGCTGATCAGAGAATCGAGCCGGTGGCGGTGGTTCGAGAGCCTGGTGAACTTCCCCTGGTGGAGATCAGGAACAGGGTCGAACTTGACGAGCAGCTTGAGTATATGGGCAGGGGTGTAGTGCTCCAGGCGGTGCGTATAACCGGTATGATCACCGAAAAAGATACATCACTGCGTGCAGCCAATCCTGGAAACAATGTCTTTTTGCAAACGGCGCCACCACTTCGTGAGTGTGAGCGCCATGGTATTCTGCGACGCAAAAAAACATGAAGAGGCTTTACCGGCATCATTATTGGTCATCAGTTACCGTTGTGCTATCTCCTGTTGCCAGAACGCGGGGCCTGTTTTGTGTACCGCCTCACCCCGGCTGTCCACAGCCACCGTGACCGGCATGTCTTCCACGTCAAATTCGTAGATGGCTTCCATGCCCAGATCGGCAAAGGCCACGGTGCGTGATTTCTTGATAGCCTTGGAAACCAGGTAGGCCGCGCCTCCCACCGCCATGAGGTAAACAGCGCCGTGTTCTTTGATCGAGGCGATCGTTGCATCACCGCGCTCTGATTTGCCGATCATGCCGATCAGGCCGGTTTTGTCGAGCATCATGTCGGTGTATTTGTCCATGCGGGTCGATGTTGTCGGACCGGCCGGGCCAACTACCTCATCGCCCACCGGATCGACGGGGCCGACATAGTAGATAAAGCGGCCATTGAAATCCACTCCCTCCGGCAGAGGTTCGCCGCTGTCGAGCAACCCCTTGATCCGGTTATGGGCAGCATCGCGGCCTGTGAGAATTTTCCCGTTGAGCAGCAGGGTTTGTCCCGCCTTCCATGTGGCAATTTCTTCTTTGCCGATATTATCGAGATACACGCGTTTGACATCATCGCCTGCCTCAAGGCTGATTTCAGGCCATTCGTTAAGATCAGGCGGGCTTAGAGCGGCTGGGCCGGTGCCGTTAAGGCTGAAATGGGTATGCCGTGTTGCCGCACAGTTGGGAATCATGGCAACGGGCAGCGAGGCTGCATGGGTGGGGTAATCGAGGATTTTGACATCGAGTACCGTGGTGAGTCCGCCCAACCCCTGGGCCCCGATGCCAAGGGAATTGACCGCGTTGTAGATTGCTATACGCAGCTCTTCCAGTTTGTTGGCAGGTCCGCGCTGCAGCAGTTCCGGCATATCAATCGGCCCCATCAGGGACTCTTTGGCCATGACCATGGCCTTGTCCACTGTGCCGCCAACGCCGATACCGAGAACGCCGGGGGGGCACCAGCCTGCCCCCATGGCGGGGATGACCGATGTAACCCAGTCAACAATGGAATCTGTAGGGGTCAGCATGACAGATTTTGTCTTGTTCTCGGAGCCTCCGCCCTTGGCGGCAATGTGAACGTCGAGAGTATCGCCCTGGACAATTTCCGTATAGATGATGGCCGGTGTGTTATCACGCGTGTTGGCACGTTCCGAGGCCGGTGAGGCAACAACCGATTTACGCAGTGGGTTGAGCGGGTTATTATAGGCGCGCCGCACTCCTTCGTCGACCATTGTCTGAATGGTGTCATCGGTGTCAAAGCCGACATTTGCTCCAATTTTAATAAACGCAGTTATAATGCCGGTGTCCTGGCAGATAGGCCGCTTGCCTATGGCGGACATTCGTGAGTTGATAAGGATCTGACCTATGGCATCCTTGGCGGCCGTATTTTCCTCACGCTGGTAGGCGCCGTGCATGGCTTTGACGAAGTCGACGGGATGGTAATAGGAGATGAACTGCAGGCTGTCGGCAATGGATTCAATAAAATCTTCCTTCTTGATACGTGTCATGGTACTCCCTCATAAAGTAAAAGTTGGTCTCGGACAACCTCCTGGTGTGCGGTAGAATTCAGCGCAGTACGGAGGCTGGTCCATGATACCCGGTGCGTACTGTTGTGTTTGGCATAACCAAACATCCCTTGCCGAGTAACGTTCCGGGATTAGTAACGGAATTGCACCCTGTCCGGGTATCGTCGCCGAGGATGGCGCCCAATTTCTTGCGACCGGTATCATGTCGTTCTTCCTGGTGCTCTACTATAATATTGCCGCCCATGAATTTCAGATTGGCAAGTTTGGTGCCTGCGCCCAGGTTCGTGTTGTTGCCCAGTATAGAGTCGCCCAGATAGTTGAAATGCCCGGCTTTGGCATCGTTGAGGAAGATAGTGTGTTTGATTTCCGTTGCGTGCCCGAGTATGCAGCCTCTTCCGGTAATGATATGGCCGCGCAGATAGGCTCCCTGCCTGACTTCGTTGTTGTCTCCAATGATAGTCGGCGATTTTATCATGGTACCTGGCTCAATCAGCGAACCCCTGCCGATTTCGATTGCATCGCCGCTGAAACAGGCGCCGGCCATTACAACGGAGGCGCCGGGCAGGAGTTCTCCGTTGAGAAAGACCTGCAGCCCTCCTTCGGTTGTTTTACCCTGTGCTATTATGCAGTCTTCCGCGTCTATAATGCCGTTACCATAGAGGACTATTGTACGTTCAAGGGGGGTATGCTTTTTCAGCAGGGGGGATGTCGATATTGTCTGGAAAGAATAGTCGAGCATATATTGCTTGAGTGTATTGAGAGCTTGCCAGACAGGGGTTTTCTCCTGAAGGAGCTGGGGGTGTGCGTTGTCGGATAGATCGAAAAAAGCGTCACAGTCGAGCATGTCATATCTCCCTATAAAAATCTGCCGCGAAATCCGCTGTCACGGGGGCGATTATACTCCGTAACTCTACGGGTGGGAGCACCAAATTGGCATAACCACCAAGTTGTAACTGTTCAAGAGTGCTCCATATTGGCTCATTTGGGACTTTGAAGCATTCGTGTGCTCTACGACAAGGCTCGAATGGGACAAGATGGGGTGCTCCTGTACAGTTACTATACTCCTAGATATTGAATGCAATAATATGGTGGAAAAGCGCAAAGAGTTCAAGAAAAAAGAATATTTTCCTGTAAGGGTGGAATCAAGTCATCTTGACGAATACCGATGCAGTGTTTAGTTTAAGCCGACTTTTTGCGTATTGGATGGAGAATGAGTACCATATACCAGGGAGGCATTTCGAAAATACCTGTTTTCGAATAGTTTCCCGGGGGTTGATGGAGTATGTTCTCAAATATGAGGCAGCGTGTCATAGGCGCGGCCAAAGAAAAACCAACCCGAAATTTTTTTGAGTGGCCGCGCTGAGTGAAGATTATGCTGCTCACGGCACGCATTCCTGAGTCTGTACTGACTCTACTGAGCCTGCACTGAGCCTGCACTGACTCTGTACTGACGCTATGGGCTGTGTTTGATAAAGATGAGAAATTCGGTTTTTTTTGTACCTTTCAGGAGGTTTGTGTGGAATTTAATGATTCGTTGAGCATCGGAATGGACGATTTCTCAAGCGGTGAGGATGTCGAGATTCCCGAGGTCCTTCCCATGATGGCGGTACGTGATGTTGTGGTTTTCAACTACATGATCATTCCGCTGTTTGTCGGCAGGCCGGGCTCCGTCGAAGCGGTCAACGATGCCCTGACGGCGGATAAACTTCTCATGCTGGTGACACAGAAGGATGCCACCAAGGATGATCCGGAAATCGAGGATCTCTATGAAGTCGGCATGGTCTGCATGGTGATGAGGACTCTCAAGCTCCCGGATGGACGACTGAAGGTGCTTGTTCAGGCCATGTCCAAAGCGCGCATACGGGAATTTGTTCGAACGGAGCCATCCTATCAGGTCAAGGTCGAGGAAATTGTCGAGCCTGAAGCGCAGCCTTCTTCCGTTGAGATTGAAGCATTGATGCGGACCGTCAGAGAGCAGACCGAAAAAATACTATCGCTTCGAGGGATTCTCTCGGCCGATTTAATGATGATTATTAATAACATCGAGGATCCGGGGCGTCTCGCCGATCTGGTCGGTTCAAACCTTCGACTGAAGGTCGTCGAGTCGCAGTCCATTCTGGAAGAGATTGATCCGGTTGCCCGACTCAGGCTGGTCAGTGAGCTGCTGGGCAAAGAGCTTGAGGTTTCAACGGTCCAGGCCAAGATTCAAAACGATGCCAAGGAGGAGATGAGCAAGTCGCAGCGCGAATATTTTCTGCGCGAACAACTGCACGCACTGCAAAAGGAGCTTGGTGATACCGATGAGCGGGGACAGGAGATCGAGGAGCTTGAAGCCAGGCTGAAAAAAACCAAGATGCCCAAGGATGTGCGTAAGGAAGCACAGAAGCAATTGTCCCGCATGGAGATGATGCATCCCGATTCCTCCGAGGCGACCATCATACGTACATATATAGACTGGATACTTGATGTCCCCTGGAAGAAGTCTACCCGGGATGTTCTCGACCTCATAGCCGCCAAAAAAATTCTCGACGAAGACCATTACGGGCTCGATCGGGTCAAGGAGCGCATTCTTGAATACCTGGCGGTACGCAAACTGAACAAATCAACCAAGGGCCCCATTCTCTGCTTCGTCGGGCCTCCGGGAGTAGGAAAAACCTCGCTGGGACAGTCCATTGCACGGGCCATGGGCAGGAAATTTCACCGTATTTCCCTGGGAGGCATGCGCGATGAAGCGGAAATCCGGGGGCATCGTCGCACCTATATAGGGGCCATGCCGGGCAGGATCATTCAGGGCTTGAAGACCGTCGGTTCCAATAATCCCATTTTCATGATGGATGAGATCGACAAGGTGGGCTCCGATTATCGTGGCGATCCGTCATCGGCGCTTCTCGAGGTACTTGATCCGGAACAGAACTATGAATTCTCCGACCACTATCTCAACATGCCCTTTGACCTCTCCAAGGTAATGTTCATTACCACTGCCAATATGAGTGATACCATACCCGGGCCACTGTATGATCGTATGGAGGTCATTCGACTTTCGGGGTATACCCTGGAAGAGAAAATCGTCATCGCCAACCGCTATCTGCTGCCCCGTCAGCTGAGCGAAAACGGCATAAAAGCGAAGAATATAGGAATCGATGATGCCACCCTCAAGCACCTTGTGACGCACTACACCCATGAGGCGGGGCTGCGCAACCTTGAAAGGGAAATCGGCAAAATCTGTCGTAAAATTGCCCGCAAAATTGCTGAAGGAGGCCGCGGCCCCTATAAGATATCCGAGCGGACCATCGATAAATACCTTGGCCCGCCCAAGACCATTCCGGAATCGGAGCTCGACTCCGTTGACCAGCCGGGCCTGGCAACGGGACTGGCCTGGACCGAGGTAGGCGGTGAAATCCTGCAGATCGAGGTAAATCTCATGCCCGGCAAAGGCAAGCTCACCCTCACCGGTCAGCTTGGCGAGGTCATGAAGGAATCGGCACAGGCCGCTCTTACCTATTGCCGCAGCCGTAATACCGAGCTTGGCGTCAAGACCAGCTTTTTCGATGAGACCGATATCCATGTCCATGTTCCGGCGGGCGCCATTCCCAAGGATGGTCCATCCGCGGGTGTTACCATGGCAACCGCTCTTTACTCGGCCATCAGCGGTCGCAAGGTTATCAAAAAACTGGCCATGACGGGAGAGGTGACGCTACGGGGCAGGGTTTTGCCCATAGGTGGATTAAAGGAGAAAGCACTGGCTGCCCTTCGGGCCGATATCAGGAAGGTGATCATTCCGGGCCAGAACAAAAAAGATCTCGCCGAGATTCCGGATGAGATCCGCAAGAAGATGCATTTTTATCCGGTCAGGGATATGGATGAAATCGTTGCGCTGGCGTTTGCTAAAACGCCGGGCGAGATATCCGGGACAAAGCAGACAACCAAAAGCAAATAGCGTAGTCGCGTGAATGAGCCTCGACAGCATGACAGGCAGGATAGCCGCAATGGACGGCACTCCAT
>JBHEOR010000011.1:0-14916 GCA_046260685.1 Desulfopila sp. | reverse complement strand
GGTGATGACGCTCTTTTTGGGGGTGCTCCTGTCCGTTGCCGCCATCTCCTGGCTGTTGTATTACAACAGGGCTGTCCCCTCACCCAACGCTGCTGAAGCTGTTGTCCTCATACCGCCGGGGTCTTCGTTTGAACAGACGGCAGCGATTCTCGCTGATGCCGGCCTGATACGCCAAGATATCCGTTTTTCCATCCTTGCCCGTCTCCATGGTCTGGCGAGCAAGGTGCGGGCCGGCGAGTTCAGACTTGCCACCGGTATGCCTCCCATGGAAACTCTCGAGACACTCGTACAGGCAGAGCCGCTGCAGCATCCGGTGACAATCGTTGAGGGTTGGCGTGCCGGGGAAATCGCCCATCGGTTTGCGCAGTACGGATTCTGTGATGCTGATACCTTTCTGGAACTGGTCCATGACAAGGAATTCATCTCCTCACTTGGCCTTGAGGGTCTTACAGGCCTTGAAGGATATCTTTATCCCGATACCTACTATCTCACCCGTGTTCCCGCCTTGGATGCCGAAAAGATAATAAAGATGATGGTAGAAAGATTCCTTCAGGTCTGGAAGACGCTTGATTCCGGAGAGGCGGAACTGCACACGACTGTGATTCTGGCCTCCATTGTGGAAAAAGAAACCGGTGCCGCCGAAGAACGTCCGAGGATTGCCTCTGTTTTTGCCAATCGGCTGCGAAAAGGTATGCGGCTGCAGTCCGATCCCACGGTGATATATACCATCGATGACTTTTCCGGTACTCTCACCAGGACGGATCTGCGCCGGAAGACCGCCTACAACACCTATGTTGTACGCGGTCTTCCGGCGGGGCCCATATGCAGTCCGGGCAGGGCGGCACTGGCGGCGGTGCTCAATCCGGCCGATGAGCAGTATCTCTATTTTGTTTCTAAAAATGATGGTAGCCATTATTTTTCCAGAACGCTGCGACAGCATAACCGGGCAGTGCAAAAATATCAAAGATAAAAAAAGGTGGAGATGTCGTGGAGATAGCACTCATTCAGATAAACCCGACTATCGGCGATTTTAGAGGCAACTGCCGCAAGATAGAAGAATGGGCCTGGAAAGCACAGCGTGCCGGCTGCCGTCTCGCTATCTTTCCTGAAATGGCTGTTTCGGGATATCCTCCCCAGGATCTGCTTGAACGGCCGGCTTTTGTACAACAGCAGTGCGAGGCAGTAGAGGAGTTGCTGGATAGGCTCCCCGAAGAGATGGATGTACTGCTGGGCTGTTTTGAACAACGAGAGGTCCAGCAGGGCAAACGGCTCTATAATGCGGCCATTGCCATACGGCAGGGTGAAGTGGTTTTTCGTGCCCATAAGCAATTGCTGCCGACCTATGATGTTTTTGATGAGTCCCGCTATTTCGAGCCTGGAGAAGTTCCAGAGCTGTATGTCCTTGATGGATATGCATTTGGAGTGACGGTCTGTGAGGACATATGGCATCATGAAATCGAAGTGTACTCCCGGGAGCCCGTCGCCTCGCTCAAGCAGGCAGCTGCGGCAGACAACGCCCAAGTTGACTGTATTATCAACATTTCGGCCTCTCCTTTTCAGCGGGGAAAAGAGCTGCAGAGGCATGCGCTGTTCAGGAGGCTGTGCAGCCGGCATGCGCTCCCGCTTATTTTTGTCAATCAGGTTGGCGGCCAGGATTCTCTGCTCTTTGACGGACGCAGCCTGGTCATGCGGCACGATGGTGAGATAACAGCCAAAGCTGTCGGTTTTACTGAAGATATGGTTATGGTCTCCAGCCGGGACTGGCGGGGGTCCATGGCAGGCCGGGAGGTGGACGATGAGGTGGAGGCGGTCTATTCAGGATTGGTCATGGGTGTTCGTGATTATGTTGCTAAAAGCGGGTTTTCCAGTGTGGTCATAGGGGTGTCGGGCGGTATTGATTCAGCGCTCACCGCTGCGATTGCAGTGCAAGCGATGGGAGCGGATAAGGTGTTGTGCGTGGCCATGCCGTCATGCTTCAGTTCGGTGGAATCGGAGGAGGATGCTGCCGGGCTGGCTCTGGCGCTGGGCTGTCGGTATGAGGTGGTGCCCATCAACGATCTGTTTGTCGGTTTTCAGGATACGCTTGCCCCGCTTTTTACAGGGATGGCCGAGGATGTAACCGAACAGAATATTCAGGCGCGGATTCGAGGAAATATCCTCATGGCCATTTCCAATAAATTTGGCTCCATAGTGCTGAGCACCGGCAACAAGAGCGAAATGGCCGTGGGATACTGCACCCTCTATGGAGATATGAGCGGCGGTCTGGCGGTTATTGCGGATGTCCCCAAGCAGCTGGTCTATGACCTGGCGCGATACGTCAACAGGGAAAAGCCGATCATTCCTCTTCGAACCATGGAAAAGGCTCCCACGGCCGAGCTCAAGGCGGACCAGAGCGATCAGGATGATTTACCGCCCTATGAATTGCTGGATGCCATAGTGCAATATCATCTTGAAGATGGCTTTGATTTGAACCGGATTGTTGCCATGGGCTTTGATGAAGCGATGGTCCGCGATATCCTGCGCCGCATTCGCCTCAATGAATATAAGCGTAAGCAGGCACCACTGGGGCTCAAGGTAACCAGCAAGGCCTTCGGCCATGGCAGGAGATATCCCAATGTACAGAAATTCCGACAGTAACTCCAACTACAACACACGGTTCAAGACACCGGCGGGAGGAGAGTCATAGCTATCATCAGCGGTAATACGGAGGGATTGAAAAAGAATCAACTCAAACAGTTGACGCGCCTTGCCGGCAAACGTATTCCTCGCTCCGAAATTATAAGTGCCGAAGCTGCCAGAAGTCTGTGCCGCATGTCATCGGAGTTGAACAGACAGATCGGTATGCTCATTCACCGATCGGGCAAGATAGAAACATTGATAGTCGGCACGCAGTCTTCAATTCTCATTCCGCAACTGACCAACATCAGGACTTCGGGCGGCAGACTGCGCGGCCTCCGTCTCATCCATACTCATCTTGCCGGGGAAAAAATTTCCGATGAAGATTTGATGGATCTGCTCTTTCTACGTCTCGACCTGCTCTCAATACTCCATGTCGACGAGGATGGCTTGCCGAAAAGCCTGAACAGTGTGCACCTCCTGCCCGAGCAGCAGAACGGCCACCATTGGCTGTTTCTCGACCCGGTGCACCCATCGAATCAGAAGGAAAGCTTTGACAATATCATCACCTCCATTGAAGAGGAGTTTTCCCGCAAAAGCGTAACGAAAAAAATCAGCAGAAACCGTGACCGTGCCCTGTTGATCAGTGTCAGTACCGAGCCGAAAGGGGTCGCCCGGGAGTCCATGAACGAGCTGGTCGAGCTTGCCCGATCGGACAATATCAGCGTTCTCGATACTGTTGTGCAGCGCCGCAAAAAGATGAATCCCCGTTTAATATTGGGCAAGGGCAAGCTGGCGGAGATAATGATCATGGCCCTGCAGCAAGATGCCAATCTCCTTATTTTCAACCAGGAGCTCAATCCCTCGCAGATTCGCTCGATCACTGATTTTACCGATCTTCGGGTTATCGACAGGACGCAGCTGATACTTGATATTTTTGCCAGCAGAGCAAGGAGTCGAGAGGGCAAGCTGCAGATTGAGATGGCTCAGCTCAAATACATGCTGCCCAGGCTTTCCAGCAGAGACGATGCCCTGTCACGCTTGACGGGCGGAATTGGCGCCCGGGGGCCCGGGGAAACAAAACTTGAGATTGATAGAAGGCGGATCAATGACCGTCTCGCCCGTCTTGCCAAAGAGCTCAAAAATGTTGGGAAACAGCGCTATCGCAGAAGGAGTAAGCGCAGGAAAAATGATCTTCCGGTACTTTCCCTGGTGGGCTATACCAATGCGGGCAAATCGACGCTGCTCAACACCTTGACCGACAGTGGTATTGTGGCCGAGGACAAGCTGTTTGCCACCCTGGACCCCACCAGCAGAAGATTGCGTTTTCCAAAGGATGTCGAGGTGATCATCACCGACACGGTGGGCTTTATACGAAATTTGCCGGAGGAGCTGCTCAAGGCCTTTAAGGCCACGCTGGAGGAGCTGCAGGAGGCCGATCTTCTCGTTCACGTGGTGGACATATCGAATTCGTCCTATGTTCAGCATATCGAGGTGGTCGACAGCCTTCTCGGTGAGTTGGAGCTTGCCGATATCCCATGCTTAAAGGTGTATAATAAAATCGATTGTGTCGATGACCAGGAGGCCGTACGCCATGATCTGCAAAGTGATGGTGTTGTGGTAAGCGCAATAGACCGGGAGACCCTGCAGCCTTTTCTGGACGAGGCCCAGCGGCTTATGGGGAAGTCTCTGGGGTGGGAGGACCAAGCGGTGCCCGGCAGTTTGGAGAAGGGTGCCTCAGGTTATGATCCGGAAAGGAGATAAAAGCCGAGATCCTTGTCATAGGCTTGCGTTACCTCAAATTCCCCGCCGACATAATGGTCATCAACTGCTCGAACCATGATGGTTTTTTCGAGGGTGGCTCGTTTCTTGTCATCGAGTTGAAAGGTAATGTTGATTTTCTGACCGGGAACGATGGTGTTGGAGCCTTTGACCGAAAAGCCTATGGTACAACCGAGCCCCTGTTTTGAAATATTGAGGATACAAAGCGTGCCGCTTCCAACGGCAGGAGGGACCATGACATAGCTGCCCTCGAGGTTGGTCTCCTTCCTGAAATGTTTTCGAAAATCAAGCAGTGTCTCAAATGTATGCTGACAGCTGCAGCGAACTTTAATTATGTGCTTTGTGTTTTTATATTTTGCTGCATCAATGGAGCGCGCCTTTTTACACCTGGGGCAGGTAATGATAGCCGTGTTATTGCTGTCAACGAAGGTCTTGTTGTCTTGCATAATCCTCTTCTGCATGCAATCACATGCCGTCAATCATAAATGATAGCCGTATATTTTTCCAGAATCTCTTCCGTTTGACGGTCGAGCTGATCGGCTACTTCATGAATCTGATACTCTCGACCGCATTCGGTGCACCGCATGCGCACCTTTCTACATATCCTGTGAACTTCTAACTGTGCGGTACATTTTTTACATTTCATTGCTCATCACGCAGTAACTCTTCTCTGGTGAACAGCGACTTTAATGGGTACCCGGCTTTTTCCAGTACCTCAACGCCACCTTCCTGCCGCTCGACAATCGTTACAACCAGGCCAACCGTAAAGCCTGCCTGCTCTACACGTTCTATTGCTTTTAACAATGTACCGCCGGTGGTAACAACATCTTCAACAAGACAGACGGTTGCGCCGGCCGGCATATTACCAAGGCCCTCGATGGAGTTGCCGGTCCCGTGTCCCTTGGCCTCTTTCCGAACGATAAATGCCGGAATTGGCTGGTTTTCAAGAAAACTCGCTATGGATACCGCGGTGACAATGGGGTCGGCGCCAAGCGTCATACCGCCTACCGCGGCTATATCGTTGTCGGTCTGCCGTATACGCTCGAAGATAAGTTTGCCGCTGAGATAGGCACCTTCGGCTGACAGGATGGTTTGTTTGCCGTCTATATAGAAATCAGATGTTTTGCCGGATGTAAGAGTAAAACTTCCTTTTCTGTAGGATTTTTCCAGAAGTATGCTTTTCAGACGCTGTCTGTGTGTCATAAATATGCTCGCGGTGATAAATTTCCCGATGACCAGCGAAACGCAGCCCGATCAGCTGAGTTTTCGGCCAATGGTACCTTCTTTTTTATATGCTGAAAAGAAAAAACTCGCATTACCTAAAAAAGTCATGTTACGATTGTATGTTTTAGAATGTTCTAGAATGTTCTATTGTGAGCAAATCCTCAACAGTATCAATCCTGAAACGAGTATAAGCATATAACCAAAAGGATAATCATATGTGTGGAATAGTAGGGTATGTCGGGCCCAGGCGTGTTGTTCCTGTTATACTTGAAGGGTTGAAACGACTGGAATATCGGGGCTATGATTCGGCAGGTGTGGTGTATCTTGAAAACGATGATCTGGTAAAGCATAGATGCGAGGGAAAACTCGTCAATCTTGAGGCTCTTCTCGATGATGCCTACATAAGTAAATCCCATGTTGGAATAGGCCATACCCGCTGGGCGACTCATGGCGCGCCTACCACCGAGAACGCTCATCCCCACTCCGATTGCACCGGCAAGCTTGTTATTGTTCATAACGGTATTATCGAAAATTACCATTCGCTGCGTGAAGAGTTGAAGGAAAAGGGCCATGTTTTCACCTCGGAAACCGATACCGAGGTGCTGGCCCACCTCATCGAAGAATATCTCGATGACGACCTTGTCGCCGCTGTGCGCCGGGCTCTTGAGAAAGTAGAGGGATCCTATGCCATAGGCGTACTGTGGTCCAAGATGCCGGATGCCCTGGTTGCCGCGAGAAATCAGAGCCCCCTGGTTCTTGGACTGCACGACGAGATCGGCTCTTTTCTGGCATCGGATGTCCCGGCACTTCTGCCGTATACCAATCGTGTTATTTTCCTTGAAGACGGTGATCTTGCCGTCATTACGGAAACTTCTCAGACCATATACGAACAGTCCACGGGCGAGGTCGTAGCGCGGAGTGAGACGACCATTGAATGGAACGCCGCAATGGCCGAAAAAGCGGGATACCGGCACTTCATGCTCAAGGAAATTTATGAGCAGCCCCAGGCCATTGCCAATACCGTCAGCGGGCGGATAAATCCGGAGACAGGCGAGGTCGATCTCCCCGGAATGGATTTGAAGGATGATGAGCTTGCAGAAATTGAACGTATTTTTCTGGTTGCCTGCGGCACTTCCTGGCATGCAGCGCTGGTTGCCAAGTACTGGATTGAGAAGCTGGCGAAAATCCCGGTGGAGGTCGATATAGCCTCTGAATTCCGGTACCGCGATCTGCTCATCGACGAACGGGTATTGACGGTTGCCATCTCGCAATCCGGGGAGACCGCTGATACGCTTGCCGGGATACGCCTTGCCGGAAAAATGGGATCCAGGGTAGTGACTATTTGCAATGTGGTCGGCTCCACCATGACACGTGAGGCGCACGGCACAATATATACCCACGCCGGGCCGGAAATCGGGGTCGCTTCGACCAAGGCCTTTACCGCGCAGCTTGCCGCCTTGTTCCTCTTTGCCCTCTTTCTGGCCGGCAAGAGAAAGACCATTACCGCGGAAAAGAGCAGAGAATTAGGTAAAGCGCTCATCGATGTCGGCCATGTCATTGAGCGGGAACTTCCCGATATCCAACAACAAATCAGCACTTTGATCGACAGTTTTTACGATTGCCGTGATTTCCTTTTCATCGGCCGCGGTCTCAATTTCCCCATTGCCCTTGAGGGAGCGCTGAAGCTCAAGGAAATCTCCTATATTCATGCTGAAGGCTATGCCGCCGGGGAGTTAAAGCATGGGCCCATCGCCCTCATCGACAAAGATATGCCGGTACTCGCCATTGCTCCCAGGGACAGCGTCTACCGGAAAGTGATTTCCAATGTCGAAGAGATCAAGGCCCGCCAGGGACGATTGATCCTTCTCGGCAACAGGGACGACAAGCAGTTGACTACCTTGACGGATGATGTTATTTACTTGCCCGCCATGGAAGAGTTGATGAACCCCATTTTGTATACTGTCCCGGCCCAGCTTCTGGCCTATGAAATTGCCGCCCGCCGTGGCTGTGATGTTGATCAGCCAAGAAATCTCGCCAAAAGTGTCACCGTTGAATAACACAATCGCGATGATCAGCAACCGGCAGGGCGGGAGTCTCCCATGGTAACAACAGGTCTTGAGTGTTTTCTTGCATCCGGCGAGTACGGTACCGCCGGCAAGCGGTTTGGTCTTGTAACCAACCAGGCTTCGGTGGATCGCTCTCTGGTGCACGATCGTTTTCTTCTCAAGGAGAAATTCGGTGCGGCACTGACCGCGCTTTTTTCTCCCCAGCATGGCTTTTATTGCGAAAAACAGGACAACATGATCGAGTCGGATCACAGCGTCGATGGTCCAACCGGCCTGCCTGTCTACAGCCTCTATGGTGAGCTGCGCAAACCCAGTCGCGAGATGTTTGCAAATATAGATATCCTGGTGATAGACCTGCAGGATGTTGGAACCCGGGTGTATACTTTTCTCTCTACCATGGCCTATTGCCTCGAGGCGGCCCACCAATACGGACGGCGCGTAGTGGTTCTCGATCGGCCCAACCCTGTTGGTGGCGTCAAGGTAGAGGGCAATGTGCTGGCGGACCAATGCAGATCCTTTGTCGGATTGTATCCTCTTGCCATGCGCCATGGCATGACATTCGGGGAGCTGGCGCTGTGTATAAACGAAGAATACGCTATAGGGGCCGAACTTGATGTTGTTGCAATGAAGGGCTGGAAACGCGGCATGCAGTTTCGAGATACTGGTCTGCCCTGGGTCTTTCCATCGCCGAATATGCCGACGCCGGAGACCGCGCTGGTGTATCCTGGACAGGTCATCTGGGAGGGTACCAATATTTCCGAGGGCAGAGGAACCACTCTTCCCTTTGAGCTTTTCGGGAGCCCCTTTGTCGATCATGACGAGGTGCTTGCGGCACTAAGCAACACCGATTTGCCGGGGTGTCTGCTGCGTCCGCTTCTTTTTCAGCCGACCTCCGGAAAATGGGCCAACCAGGTTTGCCGTGGCTTTCAGTTACATGTCATCGATGAGGAGAGCTTTCTGCCCTATCGAACCAGCCTGGCTCTGCTGCAGGCAATGATGAACCTCTATCCCGAACACTTTCAATACAAGCAACCGCCCTATGAGTATGAGTACAGCCGCCTGCCCATGGATTGCATATTGGGCTCGCAGGAGGTTCGGCAGCAGCTTGAGGAAGGCACGTCGGTCATGGAGATGGAACAAAACTGGCAACGGCAGCTGGACGAATTCAAACGCATACGGCACAAATATCTCCTCTATGATATGTGAGGGGCAATAGGTTCAGAGCAGTCTGTCGCGCAACAGGATACTATTGAAGTAACTCTACAGGTGGGAGCACCAAATTGGCATAACCACCAAGTTGTAACTGTTCAAGAGTGCTCCATATTGGCTCATTTGGGACTTTGAAGCATTCGTGTGCTCTACGAGAAGGCTCAAATGGGACAAGATGGGGTGCTCCTGTAGAGTTACCTATTGAAGGGAGAAAAACAGGAAGGGAGAAAAACAGGTGATACACAAACAGGTACGCGCCGATCTACTGGCCGAGCTGGTTGGCGGCGAAGTGATGGGCGAGGGGGCAACCACCGTCTATGGTCTCGATGCCATTGAACGTGCCGGCGCGGGACAGATATCTTTTCTAGTGAAGGCATCGAGAAAGGATATGCTGAAAAGGACCGCCGCCTCGGTTGTCCTCATTCCCATGGATGTCAAGGATACCGAGGATGTTCAAGCGACGTTGATCCGGGTCAAAAATCCCTATCTGGCCTCAGCTGTTATTCACAACCATCTGCTGGAAAAACCCTTCGAGGCACGGGGGGTGCACCCCAAAGCGCATGTCGGTGAAAACTGCACACTGCCGGAGCAGCTGACCATCGAAGCTTTGGCGGTGCTTGGCAATAATGTCCAACTTGGGAATCGGGTGTTTATCGGTCCCGGTGTCGTTATCGGTGATGATGTTACCATAGGCGATGATAGTGTCATTAAGGCCAATGTCACCATAGAGCACGAGTCAACATTGGGATGCAGGGTGGTCATTCATCCCGGTACGGTTATCGGAAGTGATGGCTACGGCTATGCCCCCGATGAACAGGGGCGCCATATAAAACGGCCACAGGTTGGCCGTGTTCGTATCGATAATGATGTCGAGATCGGGGCAAACTGTTGTATAGACAGGGCAGCTTATGGGCTGACCTGGATCAAGGCGGGAACCAAGATCGATAATCTTGTCCAGGTAGCTCATAATGTCGTTGTCGGTGAGAATTGTCTGCTGGCGGGCCAGGCGGGGGTGTCAGGGTCGACAGTTCTTGGACGCAATGTAGTGTTGGGCGGCCAGTCCGCGACAAAGGGGCATGTTACACTTGGTGACGGTGTGATGGTTGCCGGCAGGGGTGGAGTAACCAGAGATCAGCCGGCCGGCAGCGTTGTCGGCGGGATACCGGCAATTCCAATAAAGCAGTGGACCAAAGCCGCCACAGTCTATGCCAGGCTGCCTGATCTTCGTGCCGAAGTACGGCGCTTGAGTAGTGCTTTAGCTCTGCTGCAGCAGCATATTGGCGATAAAAAGCAGGTACGTGAGGAGAGGGAAGATGGGTGAACAACAAAGACCGGTCAAACTTGATATATTGAAAATTCTTGAGTTGCTGCCGCACAGATACCCCTTTGTCATGGTGGACAGGGTTACCGATATTGTGGCCGGGAGCACAATACAAGGCATAAAAAATGTAACGATTAATGAACCGTTTTTTCAAGGGCACTTTCCCGGGCAACCGGTTATGCCCGGCGTGATGATATTGGAGGGCATGGCCCAGGTAGGTGGTGTCCTGGGATATCACAGCCTGCCCGAGATGATTGGCCAGAAACTCTTGTATTTTGCCGGGATCAACCATGCTCGCTTTCGCAAGCCAGTGGTACCCGGCGATCAGCTTATCTATGATCTTACGCTGCTGAAAATGAAGCGGGGGGTCATGGTCATGGATGGCAAGGCCCATGTCGATGGTCAACGTGTGGCCGAGGCCGAACTGATGGCAAGTTTTGGCTGAAATGTGATGTTTCGGATACCGGCTTTCAAAAAATGAAGAGTTCGTTCGGCACATAATTTTTTTATGATACATAAACGCGATATTCTTGATGACCACTCCAGGAATCATTGAGAGACCCTACTACAAACAGAGAGAACAATGACAATTCATCCCACGGCCATAATAGATTCGAGTGTGGAACTGGACTCCACGGTAAGCATCGGACCATATGCCATAATAAATGCCCATGTCAAAATCGATGCAGGATCAACAGTGGCTGGTCATGCGGTTGTATCGGGCCCCGCCACAATCGGCAAAAACACGACCATATCATCCTTTGCCACGGTTGGTGGAGATCCGCAGGATCTCAAATATGACGGTGAGCCCACCGAACTGATCATAGGTGATAACAACCGCATACGTGAATACGCCTCCATCCATCGCGGTACGGTACAGGGTGGCGGTATAACGGAGATCGGCAATGACAATCTGCTCATGTCCTATATTCATATTGCCCATGACTGTAAAATCGGCAACGGGGTCATTATGTCCAATGTTGCCACAATGGCGGGACACGTCGAAGTTGGTGATTTTGCAACCATTGGTGGTCTGGTGGCGGTTCACCAGTTCAGTCGTGTCGGAAAATATTCCTATATCGGCGGCGTGTCAGGCGTTGCTCTTGATGTGGCGCCGTTGGTTTGCGGCGCCGGGGCTTTTCACGAGAGACGATCAACAAAATTGACAGCGCCTTTCGCATAATTTTTCGTTCGCCTGACCTTTTATTGAAAGATGCCTTGATAAAAGCCAGGGAAGAGACCTCGGATTGTGCCGAAGTTGAAGATCTGGTTATGTTTTTTGAACAGTCCGAGCGTGGAGTCGTGCGCCGAACGTCCGATGATTAATGCACTGTGCAGACCAGGGGCTATGAAGGATCCCGTTCAACAGATGGGGGAGGCCGGGGTCATCGGTGTAATAGCCGGCGGCGGCCAGTTTCCCAGACTTTTTATCGAAGCGGCTCGTCAAACCGGCAGGAAAACGATTGTCGTCGGCTTTAAAGGGGAAACGACCGATGAGGTGGTTGCTGCCGCTGATTGTTTCTGCTGGGTAAAGCTGGGCCAGCTCAACAAGGTTATCCGGTTTTTTAAAAAAAACAGCGTTGCCGAAACCGTCTTTCTTGGAACCATCACCAAAACACGGATGTTCCGCGATGTCTTTTTCGATATGAAGGGCCTTGCCCTCTGGAGAAAAATCGACAGGCGGCATGATGACGCCATATTGCGGGCAGTTGCCGGCGTGCTCGAGGATGAAGGAATAGAAGTGGTTGAATCGACCCGTTATCTGGACAGGCTGTTGTTTCCCCAGGGAGTATTAACCACAAAACGGCCCGATAAAATGCAGCAAAAGGACATACTCTTTGGCTGGAAGATGGCCAAGGCCATTGGTGCGCTTGATATCGGGCAGTGCGTAGTGGTCAGGGACAGGACTGTCCTGGCGGTGGAGGCCATAGAAGGTACCGATGCCGCTATATTGCGGGGCGGAAAGTTGGGCAGGGAAAAAGTGGTTGTTGTCAAGGTCCACAAGCCGGGCCAGGACGTCCGCTTTGATCTTCCGGCGACGGGCGTGCAGACCATAAAGAGCATACACGAGGCCGGTGGGGCGGTGCTGGCGGTAGAGGCCGGCAAATCACTTCTCTTCGACTCTGCTCAGGTTATAGCCGAAGCGGAACGCCATAATATCGTCGTTGTCGGTATCACGGAAGATGAAAACGGCCTGATCCACTATTAGGGAAGCGTTCTGCGGGCAGGCAATATCCTCAAATTTCAAAAAGGCAGGCTCGTCCAATATGCAGGCCATGATTCTTGCTGCCGGATACGGCACCCGGCTCCTGCCGTTTACCCGTCACAGGCCTAAACCGCTCTTTCCAGTGCTCAATATTCCCTTGCTGCATCTGATTATTGCACGGCTGCAAGCTGCAGGATTTGATCATATTATCGTTAACTGTCATCATCTGGGGCATCAGATCTCCACATCCCTTGCCGGTATCAAGGGGGTGAGTATTCAGGAAGAAGATTGTATTCTCGGCACCGGCGGCGCACTGCGCCGTGCCCTTTCTCGCCTGCGCGATGAACCGTTGCTTGTTACCAATGGTGATATTTATCATACCATAGATTTTGACGCCCTCTATCAGGCGCATCTTCAATCCGATGGTGTTGCAACGCTGGCCGTTCATGATTGCCCCCGTTTTAATTCATTACTGGTGGAAGGTGACCAGTTGCAAGGTATTACCAGTTATGCCAGCGGTGCGGCGCTGGCCTTCACCGGTGTTCATGTCATTGATCCGCAAGTGTTGCGTCCCATTGCCAAGGACCAGCAGAGCTGCATAATTGAGCGATATCGGCAACTGCTCAAGCAGCACCGTACCATTGTGGTGCAAAGAGTGGATGATGCAGGAGGCGGTACATTCTGGACCGATATCGGCACGCCGGCGGACTATCTTGAGCTGCACGGCGGTTTACTTCAGGGGAAGATTCCGCGCTGGCCTGAGTTGGCTGGGCATCTTGCAGGTCCGGTTTTGCAGGATCACCGGGCCGGCGTCGGGGCCGGGTTGCAGTGCCTTGACTGGGCCTGCATAGGCAATGCCACAATCGGTGAAAATGTTTCGTTGCGCCGATGTGTTGTCTGGGATGGTGCCGTCATTGCCGATAACAGTAGTATACAAGATGAGATAGTCACCCGATTCCGGTAATTCGTAAACGGCTGGCCGAAATAAACTTTTAAAGTGCTGATTGCCGGCAATACTTAGGGTTCGCTCAAAATGTAAAGTTATTTTTGAGCGGAACCTTAGCTAATCGATCCAGGACATCACATGTTGTTCTTTATGGGACGCCGTAAACCCATCCCTGGGGGCTTAGCTGCAGCCGTCCAGGCTGCAGATACCCATGAAAAACAACATGTGATGTCCCTGCCCCCCGCACTTCGAGCTGCGCTTTGTTGGTAAACAAATGAAAAATGTCTCCATGATGAAACATCACCAGACACAACGACGGATTGCCGATCTTTTGCTGGAAAACAGGGTAATCAGCAGACGTCAATATGATGGTTTCGACGAAGCTTGTACCCTGCAGCAGATATCATCCGATGGGTCTTTACGCTGCTTTTACCGTATCGCCTACAATAATGCTCCGTTGTGTATTGCCGTACTGCCCGCTGAAAGGCAGGAGCAGCATATCGCCGAGGCCCATGCGGCCATGTCCATTGGTAATCACCTCTATGGCAAGCATGTCGCCGTCCCCAAGATACTGGCCGGCGATACAACAACGGGCCTTATACTGTTTGAGGACTGCGGTGATATTCGCTTGCATGATATAGTGCAGGCAAGCGAAAAAAAGCATTGTTTGCCGGATGAGCGGGTGGATTTTCTGTATCGCAAAGTCCTGGCTGAACTTGCAGCCATGCAATGGTATGGACACCAGGGCTTTGACTCGTACTGGTGCTATGATACTGCTGTCTATGACCACCATGTTATGGTGGAAAAAGAATCGAAATATTTTCTCCGTGCATGCTGGCATTCGCTCTTCGATGGAAAGGCGGCTCCAGGTATTGAGGAGGAATTTGAAGATATCGCTCGTAACGCGGCGACAGGAGAGCATACGTTCTTTCTCCATCGTGATTTTCAAAGCAGGAATATCATGATTATGGGACACGATGTAAAAATTATAGATTTTCAAGGTGGGCGGCTCGGTCCTCCGGGCTATGATCTCGCCTCCCTCCTGCTGGATCCCTATAGCTGCCTTTCGGAAAGTGTCAGGGAAGAGTATCTGCAGTACTATCTTACGCAACTTGGCCGTTATGTTGGCTGTGAAGAACAATCGTTCAGGAAGCAGTATTTGTATCTCGCTCTGCAGCGCAACCTGCAGATTATAGGTGCGTTCGCTTTTTTGTATCAACAGCGTGGCAAGGTTTTTTTCAAGGCATATATCATTCCGGCGCTTGAGTCTCTCAACGCTCTTTTGCAAAACCCCGAACTGTCCCGCTATAGGGTGTTGCGTGGTATAGCCGAGCAGGCCCTCCGGCAATCCCGGCAGCGACTTTGATAGCCTGTGGCGCGGTTGTTTTGACGAGCTATATATACAACGGACTGGTATTATGGCATCTTCGTCTCCTGTGGAATCAAGGAGAGTGCCGGCCTTACAAGTCCTGCAAACGGACACAGCTCATTTGATCGATCCAGGAGTCTGCCATGTTGTTTGCATGGGACGCCATAAACCCGTCCC
>JBHEOR010000109.1:0-9267 GCA_046260685.1 Desulfopila sp. | reverse complement strand
CCGTGCATCTTAAGGGCGCGGATCGTGGTGGTCAGCACGGAGACATGGGGTTTTAATCCGGAGTTGCGGCACTTGAGGTTCCAGAATTTTTCAAAGCCGATATCGGCACCGAAACCGGATTCGGTCACATGGTAATCGGCGAGTTTGAGGCCGACCCTGTCGGCAATGACGGAGCTCTGGCCAATGGCGATATTAGCAAATGGTCCGGCGTGAACAATAACGGGCTGACCTTCCAGGGTCTGCATCAGTGATGGATTGAGCGCATCAACCATCCAGGCGGTCATGGCGCCGGCAACCTGCAGGTCTTCGGTGGTCACCGGTTTGCCCTTTTTGTCGTAAGCCACGACAATTTTGCCCATACGTTCGCGCATGTCCTTGAGATTTTTTGCCACGGAGAGAATCGCCATAACTTCAGAGGAAACCGCGATGGCGAACTTGGATTTCATCATAAATCCATCCGCCTTACCGTTAACACCATCGATGCCGATGATAATGTTGCGCAGGGATTGGCAGCAGAAATCCATGATCCAGCCCATTTCGACGTTGGTCGGATCGATGTCAAGACGTTTCATGCCGGAAAGTCGCTCAAGCTGCTCATCGTCATAGTTTCTCTCATGCTGCATCCTGGAGGTGAGAGCAACCATGGCGAGGTTGTGGGCGTTCATAATCGCGTTGATGTCGCCCGTGAATCCCAGAGAAAAAGGAGTAAGCGGAATGCACTGCGCTAACCCTCCACCGGCGGCGGAGCCCTTGATGTTCATGGTGGGACCGCCGGAGGGCTGGCGAATAGCGGCACAGACATTCTTGCCAAGTTTCCCCAGTCCCTGCACAAGGCCCATGGAGGAGGTGGACTTGCCTTCGCCAAGAGGTGTCGGCGAGATAGCAGTGACATCAATGTACTTGCCATCCGGTTTGTCCTTAAGGCGTTCAAGAACTTTTCTGAAATCAATTTTTGCAATATAGTGGCCATGGGGAAGAAGTTCTTCCTTGGTGAGGCCAAGTTTTTCTCCGATTTCATAAATGGTTTTCATTGATTTTTCGGCATCTTGCGCGATTTCCCAATCAGCATGTTTGGTTGGATCTAATGGCATAATTCACTCCTTTGGTTGAATTAAGACTATGGTGTTGAATGACGGTCATCCCTTAGTGCCCGTACGGCTGAAAACAGAAGACCGTGTTTTCAAGGCTCCTGATACGGCGCTGCATGTGTGCGAACAACTGCGGCGATAACGGTGTCTTCATGAAACGCAATGTATGTCAATGTATGTTTATAGCGTAGGCACAGCTTCCGGGAAAAGCCCGGTGAGTCGCATATGTAACGGGGTGCGTAGGTACATATTGGCTCGGCATGTATGTGTGCCTGAGTGTGTGCCTGAGTGTGATGGCATGTGATCCAACAGAAAAACTGTCGTTTTATGTGTTCATATCAAGATCTTCCTACCATAAAATAGCTCTGGAGGCAATTTTTTTTAGTCAAAAACGGCTGAAAATAATCTGTAATTATTCAATAAAATTGGTTTTGCAGGCAGCGTCCGGAGAGTGCAGTTGCACAATATGCATATTTTGCGCAACTCGAGGGGTTGCCTTTACTGCTCATCTTGACAGGTAACTTCCCGATGGCTGATAGTGCGTATCTCCCCGGTGGATGTAACGATGGTCCAGTTTCCCTGTTCATCGCAGGCCTTGACAAGGCATGCAATGGTGTCCCCGCCTTGAAGGTGTATTGAGCAGTTTGGATTGGTTGACAGACTTTCTATGGAGGAGATCTTTTTTTTTGCTATAATTTTCTGGAAATCTGCAATGGATTGTTCAATAGCTCGGACTGTGTCGTAGTGTTGAGGGGATTCTTGCTGCAGTGTCTGCCGTAACGTTTCAATTTCTTTCTTAAATTTGGCTATTTTCCCGATGACTTCCTCAATCTCCGTTTTTTTGTCAGAGGGAATAGAGACAAGGATTTGCTTCTGTATTTCTAAGTCAGCCTCTATGTAACTAATTTTTCTTAAAATATCTTGAGCTTTGCTGTGCATGGCAGATGTCCGTAATCAGATGTCCGTAATCGTATGTTTGTAAGTGTATGTTTGTAAGTGTATGGTTGTTGAAGAAAGACGCCCTGCAAACCTACATTGAAAAGGGTGATTTTTCAAGCATCCTTATGAGTTGTTCGGGTTTTTCAGGTTTGTTGGCGATTTTTGATAGAATGTACGTGGCTTTCCTGCCGGAAAATTTGGTAAAAAAGCATAATCACTATGTTGTGTGGTGAAACAGACACCGGCCGATATTGCAGATGGTCTTTGCCACGTCCGTTTCTACAAGAAAAAAGAGGTTTTATTACTGTATAACTTGTACTATAATCGAAGGGAATTGTTCTCATGTACTTTTCAAACGTTAATTTTCCCATGGTTGTATAATGACGGTAAAAACAAACACTGCTCCCAGAAAGGCTTCTATCAAAAAGACCGTGAGGGATCGGTCCGGTGCGGGCAAAATCAAGATTGGCGAGCTCCTCAGCAAAGCCGGGCAAATAACACCAACGCAGCTCGAGCAGGCCAAGAGGGCACTGAAAAAACAGGGTGGCCGTTTAAGCTCCATCCTTGTTCAGCTTGATTATATTGAAGAGAATACGGTCTTTAATTTCTTAAGCAGGCAGCATAATTATCAGCCGGTTGTCATTCGGGACGAACCGCCCTCCAAGGATGTCATCAAAATTCTCCCCTATGAAATTGCCAAAAACTACCTGGCTTTTCCTCTACGTATAGCCGGCAAGACGCTGCAGGTCACCATGGCGGAGCCCTCCGATGCCACTGCCGTCGAAGAGTTGCAGGATCAGCTCAATAAAGAGCTTTCGGTGTGTGTATCAACCGAAAGGGATATTATTGATGCGTATATAAAGTATTACAAGATCAGTGATGAAGAGGCCAAATCGCTTACCGTTTATGCTGGCGAGGAAGATGCCGGCGAGATGTCCGTCACCCAGGTTGATGACTTCGGGTCCATCGTTGCCGATGCAGCCGATGAGTTTGAAATAGAGCAACTTGATGAAGATGAGGGAGGCGATAAGTTTGCCGCTTCGGACGCTCCGATAATTAAACTGGTCAATGGCATTCTCATCAAAGCGGTACAGGACGGAGTATCCGATGTTCACGTTGAGCCCTACGAAAAGAACATGCAGGTACGGTATCGCAAGGACGGCGCGCTCTTTAAGTCAATGAACCTGCCTTTGACCATCAAAAACGCGCTTGTCGCACGCTTAAAAATTCTTGCCGGTCTTGATATTACTGAGAGGCGTGTTCCCCAGGATGGGCGAATCAAGATGCGCATGGGAAGAAACCGGTCGGTGGACTTTAGGGTCTCATCCTTGCCGACATTGTTTGGTGAATCGGTTGTTTTGCGTATCCTCGACAAAGCTTCGCTCAATGTCAATCTCACCAAACTCGGCTTTGAACAGTCCACCTTTGACATGTTGAAGAGATGTCTCAATCGCCCCCAGGGATTGCTGCTTGTCACAGGCCCGACGGGTTCCGGTAAAACCGTGACACTCTATTCCGCCCTCAATTCCCTGAACACCGAGGATATCAAAATCCTGACGGCTGAAGATCCGGTTGAGTTTAACTTCCGCGGCATTAACCAGGTAAACGTCAATACAGAGGTCGGTATGACCTTTGCGGCGGCCCTCAAGGCATTTTTGCGGCAGGATCCCGATATCATAATGGTTGGTGAGATTCGTGACATAGAAACCGCCGAGATTGCCATAAAGGCCGCGATGACAGGGCATCTGGTCTTTTCTACGCTGCACACAAATGACAGCGCTGCCACCATTGCCCGCCTTGTTGATATCGGTGTTCCCTCCTATATGCTGTCTTCCTCGGTGACCATGGTCCTTGCCCAGCGTTTGGGGAGAAGGTTATGCGGCAGCTGTAAAAAAGAAGTCACCTACGATGCGGACGAGCTTGTCAGCATGGGGTTTTCCGAAAATGAGGCGGAAGACCTGATCATTTTTGGCCCCACCGGCTGTCCGGAGTGCAACGGGCTGGGGTATAAGGGCAGGGTCGGCTTTTTCGAACTGATGGAGGTGACCGATGAGGTGGCCAAGGCTATCAGTGCCGAGGTCCCGGAGGATCAGCTGCGCAAAGTTGCCATGCAGGAAGGGATGACGCCTCTACGGGAAGCGGCTCTGCAGAAGGTTCGTGAGGGCATCACCAGTATTGAAGAAACGCAGCGCCGAACGGTGGCGCACAAGGAAAGTTTGCCCGCCTACCTGGTCAACCCCGATGTCGAGGAATATGAGGATGGCGATGTCATCATTCGTGAAGGCAACCAAGACATCGACTTTTTTAAACTTATACGTGGCGGTTTAACCGTGGTGAAAGGCGGCAAAAAGATCGCCGAATTAACCGAACCCGGAGAGTTTTTTGGAGAGATGGCATCCATCTCCGGTGAGCAACGTACGGCCTCCATTATTTCCCAGGGAAGAAGTACCATCAAACGTTTCCCCGGTGATAAGATTGATGAAATCATAGAAAAATACCCGGATGTCTCCGCTCATTTGTTTCGCACCATGACCTCGCGCCTGCTGAAGGCCAACCAGATCAACGTCAAACTCTCAGGAGGCGGCAGAAAACGCCCGCCCTCGCCGCAGTAATTGCGCAGTAATTGCTTTGAGTTACTACTCGTAGCCGCTGCCTGGAGGACTCGCTTTCTTTGGTAATGGGTGTTTTTTTAGATCGCCGTGGACTGTATGAATGCAAACAACAAGCTGGTAATAGGTGCGTTTTATGATGGAAGACCCGGCCATGAAAAACAAACCAGAGGGATAGTACGGCAGCTGCAGGCGAAAATACCAATGGAGAGTGTTGCCGTTGCGGTCCCCTCTCTTACGAAAACGCAGCAGGCAGGGCAATGGCTGCACTACCTCGGTGCACTGCCGAGTGATCCTGAATGGGATCTGGCGCGGTGCGGAGTACTTCTGGGAACAGGAACGCAGACCCATCTTGCCATGCTGCGGCAAAAGAAACATTTTGGTATTCCGACGGTTACCTGTATGACGCCGGCCTTCTCCATTGCCAGTGATTTTGATCTGATTTTTGCACCGCAGCATGATAATGTCGGCCACGCTGAAAATATCTTCACCACCATCGGCCCCCCCGGTGTTACTTGGAATAAAACAAACCATCTGCCGGAGAGAGTTCTTGTATTGATCGGTGGCCCGGCCAAGAACAATCTGGTGTGGCGTACCGACCATATTGTTGAAAGCGTTACAAAAATTGCCCGCCAAAACCTTGATAAGGTAATTGTCGTTTCATCCTCCCCTCGAACGCCGCTGCAGACAGTCGCCGCTCTGACCACTCTGGCGGACGAGTTTTGTCATCTCTATTTTTATGATTATCGCCAAACCCCCAACGGATGGGTGGAGCAGGAGTATGACCGCTGTGCGCAGGTCTGGGTGACGGGCGACTCAATGTCAATGATGTATGAAGCATTGAGTTCCGGTTGCCGGGTCGGACTCATTCCGGTACAGTGGCGTCGAACACATTCAAAGTATATCAGAAGTGAACAGTATTTAAAAAAACAAGGCTTTATCGTTGATTTGCATGCGTATCTGCACGGCATAGCGGAGTGGAAAAACGAAACGCAGCTCAATGAGGCAAGTCGATGTGCCGATGAAATTATAAGAAGATTCACGTGACTATGAATATTGTACAAATCCTGCCGGAATTCGACGAAGGAGGAGTTGAGGGGGAGACCCTTGATTTCGCACGATATCTTGCCAAGACGGGGCACCGCTCCATGGTTATCTCCGGTGGTGGAAGGCTGGTCGGTCAACTGGAAGAGGCGGGAGGAGAGCACATTACCTGGCCGCAGATTGGTGAGAAGAGTTTGCGCTGCCTCAAATATATTCGAAGGCTGCAGCATTTTTATATCAAGGAAAAAATCGATATTGTCCATCTTCGATCACGATTGCCGGCCTGGCTTGGCTATTTCGCCTGGAAAAGGCTGCCGCCTTCGCAGCGGCCTGCTCTTATTACCACATTTCATGGCTTTTACTCTGTCAACTGTTACTCGTCCATAATGACCAGGGGGGAAAAGGTCATTGCTGTCTCCAAGGTTATCCGGGACCACATTGTCGACAATTACAACGTAGACCAGTCGTTGCTTGAAATTATTCATGGAGGCTGCGATACCACAACCTTCGATCCCAGAATGGTGTCCCGTGAGAGGGTGGATCAATTACGCAGACAGTGGCAACTTCCAGGAGATACCACTCCTGTCATTATGCTGCCGGGCCGCTTGAGCCAGCTGAAAGGGCATGAGATTTTTATAGAAGCGCTCTCCCGCATTAAAAATGAACCATTCATGGCCATTTGCGTGGGAGATTGCGACGATAATTCCTCGTTTACGCAAAGGCTTCGAGCAAAAATTCAGCGCAATCAGCTGGAGGAGAAGGTCAAGCTTGTCGGCCACTGTTCAGACATGCCGGCCGCCTTTATGGCTACGGACTTGGTGGTCTCGGCGACTTCGGGGCAGCCGGAAGCGTTTGGCAAAGTAGCCGTCGAGGCCATGGCCATGTCAAAACCCGTGGTGTCGACACGCCATGGCGGCAGCCTGGAAACCATTATTGATAACGTCACGGGCTGGTTTGTTGCGCCCTCGAATCCACCGGAGATGGCTGCGGCAATACACCGATTGCTTCACAATAGAGAGCTGCTGACGGAAGCTGGACAAAAAGGGCGAAGCTGGGTCCTGGAGAATTTCACGGCATCTCGTATGTGTGAAAAAACGCTGGGATTGTATAAAAAGATTGCAGCGGCAAAGATCGAGAAACGAAATGGTACAAAAATCACCGCTCTGCAGATGCTGCCCAACCTTGATGGGGGCGGTGTAGAGCGCGGAACCCTGGAAATGGGCAAACATCTTGCGCGCAATGGCCATCGATCACTTGTTGTCTCAGGCGGTGGTAGACTGGTGGAGCAGCTAGAAAAAGAGGGCAGCTGCCATATCCACTGGCATGTCGGCGCCAAAAGCCCCCGCTGTCTTCAGTATATCCAGCCTCTGCGCCGTTTGATAATCGATGAGGAAATTGATGTTCTGCATCTTCGGTCGAGGATGCCGGCCTGGATTGGCTATCTGGTGTGGCGCAGCCTTCCCAAGGCGAAACGCCCGATACTGATCACGACATTCCATGGGTTTTACTCGTTTAACAAGTATAGTGCGATAATGACCAAGGGGGAGGCGGTAATAGCTGTTTCCGAGGGTATACAAAAGCATATCCACGACAAGTATCATGTCTCAAAAAAAACACGACTGGTCTATCGAGGCGTGGATGCGGAAATGTTCGATCCGGCGCTGGTTGATCCTGCACGCGTGGAAAAGCTCCGCGAGGTATGGAATATAGCGGGTAACGTGCCGGTCATCATGCTGCCCGGGAGAATAACACGCTTGAAGGGCCAGGATATATTTCTGCAAAGCCTGTTGCTGCTCAAGGATAAAAACTTCATAGCCGTTTTAGTTGGAGATGGTAATAAAAACTCGGGGTTTGCCCACCAATTAAAAAATTTTATACACGAAAATGATCTCCAGAATCATGTACGATTGACCGGACACTGTGCTGATATGCCTGCTGCCCTGTTACTGGCCGATATTGTCTTGAGCGCCTCATCCAGTGAGCCGGAGGCCTTCGGTCGGACCACCGTTGAAGCCATGGCGATGGGCAAACCGGTTATTGCCACAGCCCATGGCGGCAGCCTGGAGACTGTGGTACATGGAGAAACCGGATGGCTGATCAGACCTTCCAATCCCGGGGAAATGGCACGGCGGCTTGATAGTGCCCTTGGCGATATGGAAGCATTGAAGAAAATGGGTCAAAATGGCCAGAAGCGGGTGCGACAACGGTTTACCACACGTTCAATGTGTGAAAGCACCATAAAACTCTACCGTGAGATGATTCTGAAAAAGCGTCAGAACTGCGGGCGGCTCGAAATCGAACCATCTCTTGCCGGTCGTCATTCCCGCTCTGCGGAATCGTCATAGCAGGAGCTGCATATATTCAATTGTTTTTTTGCTGTTTGCGTATCTCGGCGTCGAGATGATGCCCAAATGCAACACCTTCTGTGACGCTATACCCACATTCTTTAAAGAGCACACCACCATGGAGCCGTAATGTTTTTTGCGGGTAGTTCCTGCAGATATCCAGGCGGTTGGCATAGTCACTGCACCCCAGATGACTGTCATACAGGGAACAGCGAAACTGGAGAAAACCGCCGTTGTCGAAACTGTTGTCCATGGAAGAAATGACAAACCTGTCGTATTCCGGATTGGTTTTGACCAATTCCAGGAACTGCTCCTCGCTTCGTATCCATCCCTTGTGATACCGAAGATTTATCTGATTGCAGCATTGACCGCAGCAGCTGCATTTGCCGGTGACCACAAATTCCTTTCCCCGTATCTTCATCCAGATGAGTTGTACAACTCCTACAAGGGGCAGGGTGGATATGTAGTATAAAACTTTTTTCATTTGTATAGCTAAGGGCCTGTCGACAAATAACATGGCCATATTGCATCTCATCTTCAGGCCCTAAGTGTTTTGCAGCGGCGCGGTTTTCAACATGAGCGCGACGATACAACCAACCAGGCATGTAGATACTCCGGCCAGAACAACGTAAACTGCCGGAAATCCCCACAGGATCTTAACCAGCTCAATACCCTTGATACTCATCGCCCCGACACCGAAAGTGAGGATAAATTTGAGCCCGAAGGCCGAGCTCATAAGACGCTGCGGCGCCAGCCTGGAGACAAGGGTATTTTCAATGGGTTGCATGCCAAGAAGAAAAAAGGAGTGCACCATGGCAACAAATATAAGGGGAATGTTGGCCGTTAGAGCCATGCCGATGGCAGCCGGTATGGTTATCAGGTGGAAGACAAGATAGCCTCGACGCAGATCATAACGCTCCCCGACTTTGCCGCCGCAGAACTGCCCGGCCATGCCCAGCAGGTAGATCGCTGAAGTGAGAAGGGTGGCGAAAACATTGTCCGTGCCGATACCACCAAACAGTTCGACGACCACGGCAGCGAGCTCGCTGTTGCTCATCTGAAAGTAGGCCGGCAGCGTGACGGATGTCCCCCTGTAGACAATGCCGCCAAGCATCATGGCCACCAGGAGAATGAGAAATGGCGCCAGTCTTGCGTTGTGTGCTCCGCTTTTTGCAACGGTTTGCTTGTCAACGTTGTTTCCAGGGGTTCTCAGCAAAAAAACAATGCCCAGCAGGTTTAAAA
>JBHEOR010000108.1:8931-9466 GCA_046260685.1 Desulfopila sp. | reverse complement strand
AAGGACGAATCCTGCCTCGCCGGTAGAGCGCAATGCAAATTTTTCTATTGTTTTCTTCGATCTTCAGCGGTATACAATTCAGTCTTTTATCATAGAATCAAACGTTGTGCACCTATATGAAGAGCTCAAATGGGTTATTCAATATCGTCCTTGTCCAGCCCGAAATACCACCGAACACAGGATCGATCGCCAGGTTATGCGGGGCCACAAACTGTACCCTTCACCTTGTGCACCCTTTAGGGTTTTCCACCGATGACAAGCATTTGAAACGCGCAGGGCTTGATTATTGGAAATTTGTCGAGGTCATCCACTGGCGGAGTCTGGAAGAATTTCTTCAGCACCACAATGACCGGCAGCTGTATTTTTTCACAACCAAAACAACCAGGCCGTACACCAGCGCCGGCTTCAACAAGGGGGATTATCTGATTTTTGGAAAGAAACAAAAGGCTTACCTGAAGATATCCTGCAACATTATCACGAAAGATGCTACACGCTGCCGATGGCAAACTCCCACATTCGAAGCCTCAACCTGGCA
>JBHEOR010000108.1:0-8921 GCA_046260685.1 Desulfopila sp. | reverse complement strand
GTTGTATATGAGGCAATCAGGCAACAATAATTCCCAAACGGCCGGACAACGGGTTCGCTCATGTACCGCACCTGGCCGGCAATAACTCTTTTCAACATACTTTCAGGAGATTACAACAAATGAATGAACGAATTTACAATTTCAGCCCGGGGCCGGCCATGCTGCCCTTTGATGTGTTGCAACAAGCAGCTACGGATATCATAAACTTCGATCATTCCGGCATAGGAATCTGTGAAATCAGCCACCGTTCCAAAGAATTCATGAATGTAGCCATTGAAGCACAGCGCCTGCTCCGTGAGCTGCTGAAGATACCTCAAAACTATAAAATTCTTTTTCTACAGGGCGGCGCTTCAAGCCAATTCTACATGGTTCCCATGAATTTGCTGCGCCCTGGACAACAGGCGACCTACCTCAATACGGGAACATGGAGTAAAAAATCCATTAAAGAGGCCAAACTTTTTGGCGATATCGATGTTGCCTTTTCCAGCGAAGAGCAAAACTTCAACAGGGTGCCGACAGATGCTGAATACAGTGTCAACCCCTCTTCTCAATACCTCTACTTTGTCTCGAACAATACCATTTACGGGACACAGTTTTCCACCATGCCGGTGTGTAATACCATGCTTGTCTGCGACATGTCATCGGATATATTGTCTCGCACATTCGATGTCACCAAGTTTGGCGTCATCTTCGCCGGTGCCCAAAAAAACATGGGGCCATCAGGAGTAACAACGGTCATTATACGAGAAGATCTGCTCGACAAGGCCCCCGATTCAATTCCGACAATGCTGAAATACAAAACCCATGTCGAAAAAGATTCCATGTTTAACACTCCCCCGACTTTTGCTATTTACATGGTCGGCAAGACCCTGCAATGGCTCAAGGATAACGGCGGCATTGAAGCAATGGAAGAGATCAACAGGGAAAAAGCAGGCCGCATTTATGATATAATCGACGCCGGCGACTTTTACAGAGGGCATGCGGAAAAGAGCTGTCGCTCCATGATGAATATTGCCTTTAATCTGCCAACCGCGGATCTCGAGGAAAAATTTATCAAAGAGGCTGCTATTCAGGGACTCAACGGCCTCAAAGGGCACCGCTCCATTGGTGGTTGCCGTGCCTCCATTTACAACGCCTTTCCGCAGGAAGGTATCACCCTGCTTGCTCAATTCATGCAGGAGTTTGAAAAAAACAATCCGGCCTGACCAATGGCACTCGGTACGCAAAAGGCAACGGTATCCGTGGAGGCCCATGCGCTCATCTTTCAGGTGACGGCCGGTTCTATACTAATCACCGGGACAATGGAGGTCCCTGGAAATGACAGTCAAAACCGACCTCAAAAATCTTGATCAACAGGGACTGATCCGCTTTGTTGAAAGCATGGGACAACCAGCTTTTCGCGGACGCCAGCTTATGCCGTGGCTCTATAAACCAGGCATTACCGAGTTCCATCAGATGAGTGATCTCGCCAAGAAATTCAGGGCGGTACTGGAAACGCGAGCCTGCATTTCCAGGTTTGAAGACAACATTATCGAGCGCTCTGCCGATGGCTGCATCAAGTTCGGCTTTCGCCTTGTTGATGGATATATGATAGAAGCAGTGCTTATTCCTGAGACGGACCGCAATACTCTGTGCGTTTCTTCTCAGGTTGGCTGTGCCATGCAGTGCACTTTCTGCCTCACCGGCACCATGGGGTTTCATCGTAACCTCACGCCCGCCGAAATTGTCAATCAGGTGTGTGCCGCCGGAGATTTTCTCCTTGCAGAACACCAGGACAATCTTATCGGTCCCCGCAAAGTAACCAATATTGTGTTTATGGGCATGGGGGAGCCTCTCAATAACCTGGAAAATCTCCTGACCTCCATTGCCATTCTGACCGAGCAGAAAGGCTTGGATTTTACCGGGCGCAAGATTACGGTTTCAACCTGCGGCATCGTCCCCAAGATGCGTCAGCTCGGCCAGACTTGCAGCGTCAATCTTGCAATTTCTTTGCATGCCATCGATGATGCCACCAGAAATACCCTGATGCCGATCAATCGAAAATACCCGCTTGATCAGCTGCTTGAAGCCTGCCGTACCTATCCCATGCCCAAGCGCCGTCGCATCATGTTTGAATACATTCTCATGCATGGAGTGAACGACTCCGATGCCGAGGCCCATGAACTTGCCCGTAGATTGCGGAAAATTCCCTGTAAGATAAACATCATTCCATACAACCAAGCGGAAGGGCTCGCCTATACAGGCCCAAGCCGTGAGCGCCTGCTGGCCTTCCAGGATATCCTGCGCAACAGTCATTATTCCGTTTTTATCCGAACCAGCCGAGGGACGGATATATCAGCGGCATGCGGCCAGCTTGCTGGAAAAGAAAAGTGATCCTGATTACCCTTGAAGACAACACGGCAGACTCCTGGGGCGATCAGCTGAGCTTTATAGAAAATCAGGTCAAATAAGGTAGATCAGCAATACATTAAGGCTGCCAATCAAAAATCCCAATAGTGCTCCGAAAAGATTGATATATTTAAATTGCTCCTCCATAATGGAGAGCAGAAGCCGTTCAAGCCGAAGCAGATCAAGTGAGTCAACTTTTTGCGCCACGATCTGTTGAATGTTGAGCGACGAAACCAGGCCGGGAATCTCCGTGGCCAGCATTGTAGAGGATATTCGCTGCATGGAACCATACAAGGCTTCACGTACATCCGTTGGCACGATGTTGGAGAGTTTACCTATCGGCCTTTTCAGAATTGTAATAATCATTCTATCGACAACTTTTTCCGCCAGCGCGTTCGCTTGAGCTGAACGTAACAGGGCCACCACCTCCCGGGCCGTCATCTCCTGTAACCGGAGAACACCATCGGCTCCCGCTATATCGCCAAGAAGTTGCCGCACTTCTATGGCGCCTCCATCGAAATATACCTCGATATTGTCCTGCACCATTGCGGAAAATGTTTGCGCGACACTTTCTTCCTGTAGTATTGCTGTAATCTGCATGCTCAGTGCGCGGCACACTTCACCTGGCTGTATGTCTTTTTCCGCTGCCATAAATTGCGAAACCGGCATGTTGAGATAGTGTTTGACCTTTTCAAGAAGCACTCTGGTAATTCGTTCGCGCACCTTTTCATCACTGAGCCAGGCGGCAATATCTTTTTCGTTGTTGCGAAGATAGTCTTTTACACCCTTTTCAATGGTTTCACCTTTGAGAAAGTTTTTGACCATGCCACCCATGGGACCGAGGTTTTTTGTGAAATTGTCAATGCCCTGCGTAACACCATGGACAATCCTGTCCTGTATTTCCGGATCTTTACTGAGTTCCGCAAGTTTTTCGAGAATGTCAGGAGTTCTCGATTCAACAAAGGACAGTATCAAGGCGGTGAGAGAAGAAGGGAGAATCTGTTGCAGTGTTTTATTTTTTTTCAGTGCGTGATCTACCTGCGAGTAGAGAAAATCCTCAATCCACTGCTCCATGACTTTGCTTGCAAATATCTTCTCCATAAAGAAATCCAGTGATGCATAAAGCTCCGTTCTCTTTTCGCGATCGGCAAAAGAATCAATATCCCTTTGGAGAAGGTTTTCGCTTCCATGCTGGACAGCGTTGTACACCAGCAGTTCAAATTCCCGGGAGGCTATATATTTTTGCAATGATCTCTTCATCTGGTATGCCAAGGTTTTCGCGCCGGTCTTGAAATAGCTTCTATATTTATTGGGAACAAGCCTGGGCAGCGAGGTGAACTCGCGATCCAGAACTCCCCCTACCCGCTCCCGTATGAGCCCCAGCAGTTGATCCTGGAAGGATTTTTTTTGCAGTGCCTTGCTGATTTCCACGCTGGTCAGCAAATGCCCACCCACCATGTCGCCAATGTTATGGGCAAGCTGATGTCGTTTTGCCGGAATAACCCCGGGGGTCATGGGCAATTTTATACCACAAAAACGGTATGTTTTGAGTGGCCTGAACAGCATGCGAATGGCGATTTTGTTGGTTAAATATCCGATGAACGCTCCCACCAATGGTGGAGCGACAAACTTCAAATAGGGCGAAAATTGCAGTAGTGGTTCAAGCATAAAGGTAACTCCCCAAAAACATCCCTAGAAAGACATAAAAAAAATTGGATGCCTGCAAAAGTAAAAGTGCAAAGCAACAATGCACCACGGCAAAACCACACCAAAAGTACAATAACAGCACAGAATAATTCCCATTATTGAGACAATTACAACACCACGAGAATGCAGATAGTTGCTGCATTGGTTCCTTTTTGCAAAACTTTTCTTTTAATTTTTTCAAAAGTTATATAAATATAGCTTCTATTAACAGACAATCCTCAACCAATTGAAAGGGTAAACATTATGTGGCTTCGCAGGTTCTTCTTTTCCTCCGTCGGTAAAAAAATCCTCATGGCTGTATCCGGTCTTTTTTTAATCCTTTTCCTGCTTGCGCATGCTTTGGGAAATGCCGCCATCTATTTCGGCAGTGAGGCTTTTCAGACCTATGCCGATGGGCTGCACAGCCTCCCGGTTGTTGTTCTTCTCTTCGGACTGGGCTTGCTGGTGATTTTTCTTGTCCATGTCACCGTCGGCATACTGCTCTTTCTTGAAAATCGCAAGGAATCTCCCTCGCGCTATGCTGTAACTCCAAAAGAGTCGGAAAAGACCTTCGCTTCTTCCACCATGCCCTATACAGGAGCGCTGATACTTATCTTTGTCATCATCCATTATTTTGGCTTTAGTGTGAACCCGGATCACGTCAAAGTATCACTGCTGGTTGAACAGCTGCTTGGGAATTTTTTCTACAGCCTGTTCTATCTTTTTTCTTTTGGTGTACTGGCGCTTCATCTCAGCCATGGCTTCTGGAGCATGCTGCAGACCTTCGGCTGTAACCATCCACGATTCAATGACGGCATACACAAGCTCACCTATATCGTCCCGGGATTTTTTCTCGTATTCTTTGGCTCAATCGCCCTCTATTTCATGACTGGATTGGGCGCAAATTATTAATGAGATTAAAGATTTCATGCAAAAATGCTTTTTTCCGTCATTGTTCAGGACCTGCGGCATGGCATCTCCTTCTCGCTCTGAGACTATAATAAGACTACAATGAGACATTTTCCGATAACACACTTCAAAGGTTTATGATATGGAACTTAATGCGCGAATCCCTTCCGGTCCACTCGCCGAAAAATGGGATAACCATAAATTCAGCAGCAAACTTGTCAATCCCGCCAATAGAAGGAAATTTAAGGTTATCGTCGTAGGTACGGGACTTGCCGGTGCCTCCGCCTCTGCAACTCTTGGAGAACAAGGCTACAAGGTTCACACCTTCTGCATCCATGACAGTCCTCGTCGAGCCCACTCCATTGCAGCACAGGGGGGAATTAATGCCGCCAAGAATTATCAGACCGATGGCGACTCGGTGTTCCGCCTGTTCTATGATACAATTAAGGGTGGCGACTTCAGAGCACGAGAGGCAAATGTCTATCGTCTGGCGCAGGTTTCCAATAACATCATAGACCAGTGTGTAGCCCAGGGAGTGCCCTTTGCCCGGGAATACGGCGGCAGTCTGGCCAACCGCTCCTTCGGCGGCGCCCAGGTTTCAAGAACGTTTTACGCCAGGGGCCAGACCGGCCAGCAGCTTCTTTTAGGTGCCTACAGCGCCATGTCGCGACAGATTCACAGCGGCAATGTCACCATGTACAACCGACGGGAGATGATGGATGTTGTTGTTGTTGATGGTCGTGCCCGGGGCATTATCACCAGAAACCTGATGACCGGTAAACTCGAATCGCACTGGGCCGATGCCGTCCTGCTCTGTACCGGCGGCTACGGCAACGCCTATTTCCTCTCAACCAATGCCATGGCATCAAACGTTACCGCGGCCTGGCGCGCCCATAAACGCGGCGCCGGATTTGCCAACCCGAGCTTTGTCCAGATTCATCCCACCTGTATTCCGGTGCATGGCGATTATCAGTCAAAGCTCACCTTGATGAGTGAAAGTCTGAGAAACGATGGCCGCGTATGGGTACCCAAAAACAAAGGGGACAAACGAGCGCCTGCCGACATCCCCGAAAATGAACGCGATTATTACCTGGAGAACAAATACCCCAGTTTCGGCAACCTTGTGCCACGGGACGTCGCTTCGAGAAACGCCAAGGAACAATGCGACCAGGGCAAGGGTGTCGGGGCAACCGGTCTTGCCGTCTATCTCGACTTTGCCGAGGCCATAAAACGGGATGGGGAGGCCACCATCATGCGCAAGTACGGTAATCTTTTTCAGATGTATGAAAAGATCACCGACTCCAACCCGCTCCATGAGCCCATGATGATCTTTCCGGCGGTCCATTACACCATGGGAGGCCTCTGGGTCGATTACAATCTTATGACCACAATTCCTGGACTTTTTGCCCTTGGTGAGTGTAATTTCTCTGATCACGGCGCCAATCGCCTCGGCGCCAGCGCCTTGATGCAGGGGCTTGCCGATGGCTATTTTGTCATCCCAACCTCCGTCGGCAGCTATTTCGGTGAAAACACCCTGCCGCCGGTTTCCGACTCCGACGCTGCCTTCGTTACAACCCAGCAGGAAGTGGGCGACCGACTGAGTAATCTCATGAAAAACAGTGCCGGCACCCCACAGGGCAAGATGACGGTTGATGAGGTCCACAAGGAACTTGGCAGGGTCCTCTGGGATAATTGCGGCATGGCCAGAAACCGGGAAGATCTGCAGCAAGCCTTGGAAAAGCTACCGGAAATACGTCAGAAATTCTGGGATAAAGTCTATGTTCCCGGCAGCGGGACTGATCTCAATCAAACCCTGGAGCGAGCCGGCAGAGTAGCCGATTTTCTCGAATTCGGTGAGATCATGGTTCATGATGCCCTCTCCCGGGAAGAATCATGCGGATGCCACCTGCGGGAGGAGAGCCAGACCGAAGACAATGAAGCCAAACGAGATGATGACAACTATTCCTACGTCTCAGTCTGGGAATACAAAGGCGACAACGTGCCACCCGAGATGCAGAGAGAAGATCTCAGCTTTGAGAATGTGACGCCGAGCCAGAGAAGCTATAAATAACGTTATCCGGTCAATTCAACTCTATAAGAGATATTATGAGCACCATTAATCTTACTTTGCAAATCTGGAGACAGGAAAACAGTGATGCTCTCGGGCAGTTGGAAAACTATTCCCTCGAGAACATATCAACCGACATGTCCTTTCTTGAAATGCTCGACGTCCTCAACGAAAAGCTGACGATGGAGGGTATCGAACCGGTCGCTTTCGATCATGACTGCAGGGAGGGCATCTGCGGCATGTGCGGATCGGTTATCAACGGAGTGGCGCACGGCCCGGAAAAAGAGACAACCCTGTGCCAGCTCCATATGCGCCATTTTGCAAGCGATGACGTTGTCGTCATCGAGCCGTTCAGGTCCCGCGCCTTTCCCATTCAAAAGGATCTCGTGGTTGATCGTAGCGCCTTTGACAAGATAATTCAGGCCGGCGGCTACGTATCCGTCAACACAGGTGGGTCTCCGGACGGCAACTCCATACCGGTTTCCTCCCAGGTGGCTGAACTCTCCATGGATGCCGCTGCCTGTATCGGCTGTGGTGCATGTGTTGCCAGTTGCCCCAACGGTGCAGCAATGCTTTTCACCAGTGCCAAGATATCGCAACTTTGCCTGTTGCCCCAGGGCAAGGCGGAGCGCAGACAGCGGGCTCTTTCCATGGTGGAAACAATGGATAAAGAAGGGTTTGGCAACTGTACCAACTATCGCGAGTGTGAGGTGGTCTGTCCAAAGAGCATTTCCATCAGAAACATCGCTCGACTCAACCGCGAATTTGTCAAAGCCTCGCTTTCCGAAGGATAGTTCCCCCATCTGCATGGGATGCACAAATTATCTCATGCAGATGTTACCATTTACTCTCTCCCATCGATGATTACATTCGTATTCAAGGATGAACCGTTGGAATTCGAGCCATTGGATAGCCTCTACGTAACAAACTTATCAACTAACTGAAAATACATACTTTATATTTTTTTGATTACCAACGAAACGCAGCTGATCGACCCGGGAGTCTTCCGTGTTGTTTTCATGGGACGCCATAAACCCATCCCTGGGGGCTTAGCTGCAGCCATCCGGGCTGCAGATACCCATGAAAACAACACGGCATACTCCTTGCCCTTGAGTGCTTCGAGCTGAGTTTCGTTGGTAATCAGCAAAAACTATACAAAGAAAGTTTTTCTGCAATGACTTTTCCTTTGCAATTTGTGGTCAATTAATGCTACTAGTCATTTGCGACACAAATGTAATTCAACACAGCTGAACTGACATTTTTGGGCGCGTAAGTCATTATTCCGCCATCAGGCAACCGGGAGTGGAATCACTCATTCATGAGTAGTACAATCAGGAGAATTTGGAGCATGAAAATCTTCAAAAGGCTTAACAACAACAGCGGCCAGGGCATGACTGAATACATAATCATCGTTGCTCTGATCGCTATCGCCGCCATTGCCGCTTTCGCCTATTTTGGTGGAACCGTGCGTGATCAAACGGCTGCGATGACAGAGGAGCTTGCCGGTCAGGATGGTAGCGCCGAAACCAAAAAAGCGGGCGAGACAGCCGGTAAAGCTGTTGACGAATCTAAAAAAACAAAAGGGCTTCAGGATTACGCAGACAGCGGGAAAGAACTCGAGCAGTAGAAATTTTTCAGGAGCCACTTGTTGTCTGCGCAACAGCCAGTATCCGTTTTCCGGGTGTACTTCCAGAGCCCAGCGGATACTCTCGCCAAGCACCCTTCCCCGCTTCCTGCCGCATGCGATACTCCGCCATGACAGCGCGCCCCCTGAACCAGCGAGGGCAGGCTTCCATTTTCGTCCTGGTTTTCCTTGGAGTTATCCTTGTCTGCACTGTTTTCCTCTACCAGGCCGGCCGCGTCACCAGCA
>JBHEOR010000107.1:0-9534 GCA_046260685.1 Desulfopila sp. | reverse complement strand
GCTCCATATTGGCTTATTTGGGACTTCGAAGCATTCGTGTGCTCTACGAGAAGACTCAAATGGGACAAGATGGGGTGCTCCTGTAGAGTTACCAACAAACTCATTGTTGTTATACACCACCACCAGCTTTATTACCAGGTTAACATTTCTGCCGAGAGGGAAGCTCACCACGATGCTGGATTGTCAGAATGACAACGGATCTCATTGTATCGTGGTCTTTTCGGCAAAAGACGATACCTTCCAGAACGGGACAAATTGCCTTTCAGGAACAAATTCTCCCTGTTGGTTCATTTTGCCGAACGTCAAAATGGAAGGACTGTATCTGTCCGTTACCTCGGCCTTAATGTTTTTGTCCGGTATCACTCCTCCTTCATCCTGATCCACGGCTATATTGACCTGCCCCAGATCTCTGCGCTGCAACCGCAGGCCGTTAAAAGACAAATCAACCGGATCAAGCCGCGCCGCATACTGTTGACGATGCACTACGGCCCTGACAATCTCACTCCAAATAGGTAGTGCACCGGCCGAACCTGCAATCCGTGTTGCGCCTTTCTTCATGGGCTTATTATCGTCAAATCCCACATAAACGCCCACCGCATAGCCATCCTCCATGGATAAGCTATCGCCGGTTTCCCCCAGCGACGGCAGAAAACCGAAAAAAGAGGCATTCGTATATCGGTTTGCTGTGCCGGTTTTGCCTAAAAGAGGAATGGAGAGTTCAAGCTTGGCAATATCATTTCCCTGCTGCCCGGCATCGTTCAACGTAATATTCCTGTCGGCATATCGTCCCGTGCCGTGCTTGATGACATTTTCCAGAATATGACCGACGCTCAGCGACGTGTGCGGGGCAAGAACCCGGCGAGCTCGACGCTTTGGTTCATAAAGAATTTCACCTTCTGCCGATTCGATTCTGTCTATCACACTCAGCAACATATCATTCTCGCCGTCTACCCCATCCGTATCCGCGACCGTACCCGTGGCAAGGGCCTCATAGACCCGCAATGTCTCCAGAAGAGTAACCACATTGGAGCCGAGCGGAAACGAAAGTACCGGCTCAAGATCACTCTGCACACCCATCTCCCTGGCCAGCGCAATGACATATTGAAGTCCAACACGTATTCTGAAATCATTAACATCCTGCAACACCTCACGGCTATAGGGCGGCAAGGCCTTGAGCTTTTTCATTTCCCTTTCAAACTGCATGCGCAAAAGATCGAATGCGCCGGCAGCGACCTTCTTGTCAAGGATGACATCCTTCCAAAACCGTTCGCGCTGCACGGCTTCAAGGCTCTGCAGGAAGTTACGCAGGTCCCGGCGGTTGACCCGCTGCATCCCTCCGCTCAAGGAAGGATCACCAATAAAGTGATAACGCCTGGAGAAATGATCATAATACATCTCCGGTCCATCTCCGGGCGTATCTTCTTCTCGAAAAGCATTGGATCCAGCGCTAGAGCTTTTTGTCGTGAAAGAGAAATCTCCGTCGTACCACAAAGTGTGTTCATACTCTTTCAGAACGGTATGCAGCCTTTCAAGATCAAGATAGTTATTAGTCAGGATATCAAGGCGTAACTCCAACTCTTCGCGCCTTGACCTGCCCCCTTCGCTTTGCAGCTGTTCATTGATCGTTTCGGCAAAAGCATCAAAACCGAGACCATAGTGCATATTTCGAAAGAAATCATGCGCTCCGTTTCGACCGGCAAAAATCAAATCCGTTTCGACATTTGCAACGGCCCTGCGAAAAGCCGCCTTGCGTAACACATCATTGGTGATAACAATGCCGTGTTTATCGCGAATACGGCTTCTGAAGCGGGACTGCCGTTCCCGCTCACCGTCACGAAGGCGCGGCGCCATATCAACACGTGAAGCAACTTCCCAGAACTGCTGGCTGCTCAATTTGTCGCAGAGGTGCGACGATAGCCACACCGAGGCAACGTTCTCGGATTTGACACCGGCCCAGCTCATGGAAACATAGTCAAAAGGCGAATGATGATCGGGTCGAGGGAAATAGGGCGTATTGTTAAAGACAAAAACCTCTCGTGTATTGCGCAGACGATCACCACTGTTCCAGCCGAGTTGTAGAGCTGCACTGTACACAAACGGCTTAAAGGATGATCCCATGGTTCTGCGTGCATACATGGCACGATTGAAAAAGCGGTTTTTTACCCCTCCCGCCATTGCCTTAATAGTTCCATCCTTGATAACCAGAGCACCACCTTTGATTTCGGGAAATTTTTCCAAATCAAGCAGCGTCTTCCGGTCTTCGCGCCTGCCGCGTACGCTAACCCATACCGTATCGCCTTGGTGCAGCTGTTCGAGGAAGGTATCGTAATCCTTTTCACCGACCGTGCTCCATGGGTTTTTTAGCCAGTGAACACGTGCCTTGACAAGACGTTGTAACCCCTCTTTGTCGATAAGTCCACTGCCGAATCTTCGCCCCAGATCAACGGTTATCATGGGACCGGATGCAGTTTTTTCTACTTGTAGTATTGTTCCGAAAACAAAAGATTGTTTCTTGATATCCATGTCACCGTTATAGTCAAGTTCCTTCAGCTCCCGTTGCACTTGTTCACGCTCATAACCGCGCAGCCGTACATCGAGCCGGGATAAATCATGGCGCAGCGAATAGAGCGTCTGCTCCTGCATAATCTTATCCACCGTTGTAATGATACGTACTCCGGAAGTGGAAATATTATTGATATTATGCTGCTCCAAGGCCCTGACGACTTCCTCCGAGGTCACTGCATCCTTGACCATTTCCATCACGTAATCGAGCGAGTAACCAAAACGCCCCCTGTTGAAACCGATATTGCTCAATTTGGCGAAATCATGCTGATACTCGTCTATCGAGCCGAGTTCGAGCATTTTGGCCAGAACATAGTTGACCCTGGTGCGACCACGCTGCAAGGCTTTCTGCCTGCTTTCCTGGGATTTTTGGATAAAAGGGTTGTAGGCATTGGGGCGTTTGACGCTTCCGGCAATGTAGGCACACTGGAGGAGATCGAGCTCCTCCGGTTTTTTATCAAAATAATAGCGGGCCGCAACTCCAAGCCCATGACCGTTGCCACTGACATAAAACTGGTTGGCATAGAATTCAAATATCTTTTCTTTGGAGTAATGATACTCGAGCCGAAGCGCAAAAAGCAGCTCCTTGAGCTTGGCCTTGATGGAGCGATTTTGGCGTTTGAAGAGATTTTTAGCGGTCTGCTGGGTCAGGGTTGAGCCCCCCTGAACAATCCTTCCCGATTGAATGTTTTTGATGGCCGCTCTGGTTATTCCTATGACATCAAAACCGAAATGAGAAAAAAAACGACTGTCCTCGGAGGCCACCAGCGCATTTATAAAGTTAACCGGAATCTCCTCATAGGGGACATACTGCCGGTGGGCCTTATCGAAAAAGACCCCAAGCTGAGTTGTACCGTCATTATAGAATACCGGACTCTCCTTGCCCAGAATGCTTGTGATATTTTCGGGCTGTATGATCTCACCGGGGTGCAGGGCTATAAACCAATACAAAGCACCTGCGCCTGAAAGTGCCGCGATCAATATGAGTATAGAAAACGACCAGAAAATTTTTTTCAGCATGGATATTATATGACAACCAGTATTCAAGATTCAGAAAAAACCGCGAAAAAAACCACTTGCGTCAATCGTAAAAGCGGCACACCTTGATATTGTGCTTGCAATTCAGGCGATTATAAGTTTTAAATACGACATTTTGAATCGTATTTTGCACACATGAATGTACATCGTCGCCTGATATAACTCAAGTTGCATATGTTTATTTTTTCTCTTTTTCAATTAATTCTGAACCAATAGGGCAACACACTTACTCATGACTATCCTACGAGCATACGTTTTTTTCATCCCCGTAATCCTTATCACACTCACCGGATGTGCTCCTAAAGGAGTTAAAAGGGTCTTTGACGACCTTGTCGGCCTCAATCAAGAGGATACTCAAAAGGATATCAGGGATACGAGCAGTCTGCCTGCTGTCACAGAGCAGTCACCGGCCCCACCGGAGGAGCTCCTGCCACAACCTGTTGAAGCGGAACAATGCATTGCCGAGGAACTCGATGCTTTGGAAAAAGCCGGACCATGGGAGAAGCCGGAAGCCAGGCCTATACAGCAAAAAGAACCCAAATATGATTTCCCCGTGGTCATGAACAAACAGGTGGAAATGTACCTTGAACTCTTCCAAAACCGGCAAAAAACCTTCTTTGAACGCTGGTTGGCCCGTTCCACAAAATATAAGGACCTTATTCACAGCGAACTCGAGCAGGCCGGACTGCCCAGGGATCTTCTCTATCTTGCCATGATAGAAAGCGGTTTTAACCAGAGAGCCCGCTCCTATGCCAGCGCAACCGGCATGTGGCAGTTTATGAAGGGAACCGGCAAGGACTACAATCTCAACGTCGACCGCTACATAGATGAGCGGCGTAATGCTGTAAAGTCAACCAAGGCCGCCGTCGACTATCTCGCCGATCTCTACAACCAGTTCAATGACTGGCACCTGGCCGTGGCAGCCTATAATGGCGGTCCCGGAACCATTCGCAACGGCTTGAAAAAATATAATGTCACAACCTTCTGGGAACTCGCCGAAAAACGCTATCTCCGGCTTGAAACCAAGCGGTATGTCCCAAAGCTTATTGCCGCCATCCTTATCGCCAAAAATCCCCAGAAATATGGATTTGACAATATTCGCTATGCCGAGCGGCTCCAATTTGACACCCTGGATGTCGGTCCGGGATTCAGCCTCGACGCGCTGGCACTGGTCTGCGACAGCTCCAAAAAGGATATCAGACTGCTCAATCAGGAGCTCAAAACGGGAAAAACCCCGCTCAATCAGAAAAAGTACACCGTTAATATTCCCAAAAACTCCAGAGAAACGGCTCAACAAAATCTATCCCGGCTGCACAGTGTTGTCAAAACAGGCTATAAAACCCACATAGCAAAAAGCAACGAATCACTCTCGTCCATTTGCCGAAAATACAACATCAACACAACCACCCTGCTGAAAGTCAATAATCTTCGCGACAACAAGCTGCGAAACGGCCAGCGCCTGCGCATTCCTTACTCCACGGTTGACTATATGCTGGTTGCCGAAAATGGTGCGTCCGTTGCCGGGTTTCAAGACAATTTGATTCTCCACACCATAAAGTCCGGGGAAACGGTATCCACAATCGCTCGACAGTATTCCGTTCCCCAGCAGCTGATCGTTTCCTGGAACGGACTGGAAAGCGTGCATAAAATACGGGCAGGCCAACAGATTGCCCTCTATGTTGTCAATGAGGGCCAGAATATTAGCGCTTCCGGGACAACGGATCAGAAGGTAGCATCCGCGACAAGCAGAGCAAAAAGCGCCGGCAAGTCAAATGTGATCGTCTTGGCAGGCAGCAATAAAAAGCAGGCAGCAGCGAAAAGCTCATCTGATATGAGCTGGTATGATGTCAAGACCGGAGATTCCCTGTGGACCATCTCACGCCGTTTCAACACCTCACCCAAAAAAATCAAACGGTGGAACAACCTGACATCCGACCTCATTCATCCGGGCAGCAAGCTTAAACTTCGGGACGTCTGAGTGCAGGCAGAGGTATCTCAGGGGGAAAGGAACAGATCACTGCAAACTGTCCTTGTAAAACATGACGGTATAGCATCTTGCCGGGTCGTTTTTTCTTTACAAGTCAGCCTTTCATGGTCATCGTAGTGCTACATTGATGCAGCTCCCAGACTAATCCGCTCCTTTCTCAGACGATTACATGTTTACACCAGACACGACGCAGATCGACTATCCCGAGGATGTTCATATCGTCCGGCGCAACAATCAGACGATTTTCCTTATCGGTACCGCGCACATCTCTCAAAAATCAGTGGATCTGGTCGAAGCCACCATAGCCCAGGAGATGCCGGATGCCGTCTGCATCGAACTCGACGACAAACGCTACAATGCCCTGACTCAAAAAAAACGATGGGAGACGCTGGACCTCAAGGAGGTGATCCGCAAAAAGCAGCTTTCTACCCTGCTGATCAACATGCTCATGGCATCGTATCAGAAAAAACTCGGCAACAAATTGGGAGTTACACCCGGAGCGGAACTCATCGCTGCCGCACGAACAGCTCAACAGCACGATATCCCCGTCGTTCTTTGTGATCGAGATGTCCGCATCACCCTGCGACGAGCCTGGAAATCGACATCCTTTTTCAAAAAAGGCTATCTCTTTGCAGCCTTGTTGGGAAGTTTCTTTGACCGGACAGAGGTGGACGAAGAAAAACTCTCCGAGCTGAAAAAAAAGGATGTTCTGGAAGAGCTGATGGACGAAATGGGAGACACCCTTCCCGACGTTAAACGCGTTTTGATAGATGAGCGGGATATCTATCTGGCTGAGAAGATACGCTCCTGCAAAGCCGAAAAAATTGTCGCCGTTGTCGGGGCCGGCCATGTCGGCGGCATTCTCAAACATCTTGACATTGACAATTCGAATACGATGCAGGAGATCAGCTCAATCCCGCCGGTCTCCCAGGTTTTCAAAACACTCGGCTGGACCATCCCGCTTATTATTATCGGCTCCATTGTGGCCATAGGTGTGAAAAAAGGGGCATCCGTTGCCGGTGCTAATCTTCTCTACTGGATTCTTGCAAACGGCATTCCCTCCGCCGGCGGCGCCCTGCTGGCAATGGCCCACCCGCTTACCACCATCGGTGCCTTTGCCGCGGCCCCTGTAACCAGCCTCACCCCCGTCATAGGTGCAGGGTATGTCACGGCGTTTATTCAGGTAATGACATGCCCTCCGGTGGTGAAAGAATTTGAAACCGTGGCTGATGACATGTCTCACCTGACCATGTGGTGGAAAAATAAGCTGCTGCGGGTCTTTCTCGTCTTTATCCTCACCGGTCTGGGATCGGCTCTCGGCACGTGGATAGGCGGCTATGAAATCGTCAAAAATCTCATAGGATAACTGCTCACAGGGCACCAGATCTTCCCGCGATCAGCCTGGCTTACGTATGACTAATACGCTTCACCAGTCTGATCGCGAAAATCTCCGGCACCCTGCAAGCAGTTACAAATACCGGGGGGAGTTACATTACGTCGCTTCCCCCCATATCAGTAGTTACGTATAAAGGTAACTGCTTACAAGGCACCAGGGCTTCCCGAGACCAGAAAGGGCACGGCGCGCCGTGCCCCTACTTGAAATGGCCATTACAGCAAGACCGGCAAAAAGGAGAAACTATAATGAGCGATTGTATCTTTTGTAAAATTATTGCAGGGGAAATCCCATCGGAAAAACTCTATGAAGATGAGGAGGTTGTAGCCATCTGGGACATATCTCCCCAGGCACCCGTCCACTTTCTTGTCATCCCTAAAAAGCATATTCCCATGCCCGTCGATGTTGCAGAGGAGGACGACCGCCTGACCGGCAAGCTGCTTCGTGTCGGTGCCCAGGTTGCCACGGAAAACGGGGTCAAGGATGACTATCGCATAGTCTTCAACAACGGTTCCAAGTCTGGCCAGGTTGTGTTTCACCTGCACATGCATATTCTCGGAGGCAAAGGCAAGCCCTGGCCGATGTGAGAGGCTATTCCCATGGATACTATTACCACCAATCGCAATTTCTTAAAAGACAGCCTGCGCAAGACCATCGATTTCCGCACCAGTGACCAGCACCGGGGGGTACCTGCACCTCCTCTGGAGGAAAAGGTGGATAAGGATCTGCCGCGTATTAGCCTGCCGGATGTTTCGACATGTGTTGAGCAGCTGCCGGTAACCACTGTGGCTCAGGCCATAGCCAATCGTGCCAGCAGAAGGAAATTTACCGGTGAATATCTCAAGGTCGAGGAGCTGAGCTTTCTCCTCTGGGCGACCCAGGGTCTGAGAAACCGGGCAGGAAAGAGTCCACAGCTGCGGACGGTGCCTTCAGCGGGTGCACGGCACAGCTTTGAGACGTTTCTCTTTGTGCATGGGGTGGAGACGCTGCCCCCCGGTCTCTATCGGTATTTGCCGCTCTCCCATGAGCTTGTCCTGATCTCTTCCTTCAATGAGCAAAGCAGGGGCCGGCTTGCCAGGGCGGCATTCGGGCAGCGCTTTGTTGCCGACAGCGCAGTTACCTTTGTCTGGACAACCGTGCCCTATCGCATGGAGTGGCGGTACCTGCAGGCAGCACATCGGGTTATCCTGCTCGACGCAGGTCATGTCTGCCAGAATCTCTACCTGGCATGCGAAGCCATTCAGGCAGGCACCTGTGCCATTGCAGCCTACGACCAGGAAGCCATGGACGAGTTGCTGCAGGTTGACGGCGAAAAGCAGTTTACGCTCTACCTCGCTCCAGTCGGCAAATACTAAAACAGGGGTCTACTAAAACAGGGGTCGCATCTTAATTATTAACTGTTGACAGGTTTGCCGTATTCAATTACAGCTTTACCCATCGTTACCTGTCCCAGCGGATCCGTTACCGGAATGTTGTCTGCTGCTGATAGTTCAATCCACAGGATTATTTAGAAATAAAGATGCGGGGTATATTGTTTTTGAGCGAACCCTAAGGAGAAAAAATGCCATTCAAAGAAATACTGTTTTCAACTGAAGGCCCGATTGCCACACTTACTTTAAACAGTCCGGAAACCATAAATGCTCTTTCGAAGAGAATGATCGAAGAAATGACCGATGCCTTGACAGAGGTATCATCTGATGAATCAGTTAAGGTAATAATCATAAAAGCCGCTGGTAAGAACTTTTGTGCAGGACATAATTTATCTGAGCTGGTCGATTCAGGGGTTAAGGAATATAAAATTATTTTTGATCAATGCACTAAAATGATGCAATTGATTCACGAAATACCTCAGCCGGTTATTGCTCAAGTCCAAGGCATTGCAACTGCCGCGGGATGCCAGCTTGCGGCATGGTGTGATTTGCTTATAGCAAGCGAAGATGCAAAATTTTCAACACCCGGAGTTAAAATTGGACTTTTTTGCTCAACTCCCATGGTGGCAATATCAAGAGCTATCGGACGTAAAATGGCGATGGAAATGCTTTTAACCGGACGTGATTTTCCGGCACAGGAAGCCAAACAACTCGGTCTGGCAAATAGGGTTGTACCTCTGCAAGATCTTTCTTCTGTAACAATGGAATTAGCACAAAAAATAAGCGAAGCCAGTGGCTTTGCGCTACAAATCGGCAAACAGGGATTTTATGCGCAAGTTGATCAAACCGATGATAAAGCTTTTCATTTTGCCAAAAACACCATTGTTTTGAACAATGTGTCAGAAGACGCGCAAAATGGAATACGAGGATTTTTAGACAAAAAACCATCAACGGAATGGAAAGATCGGTAAAGAGTTGCAAAAACTATTTCCCTTGAAGTAACTGTTCAGCATCCTTTTACGTTAAAAGCTCATTAACTACTTGGAAAAACGCACTTTATTTTTTTTGATTACCAACGAAACTCAGCTGATCGACCCAGGAGTCCGTTGTGTTGTTTTCATGGGACGCCATAAACCCATTCCTGGGGGCTTAGCTGCAGCCGTCCGGGCTGCAGATACCCATGA
>JBHEOR010000106.1:9344-9710 GCA_046260685.1 Desulfopila sp. | reverse complement strand
ACATCGCACCGCTCAAACATGGGGCGCTGCTTCTTTTAGAGCGAAAGATGTGCTTTTCCATGGTGGAGGTCGTCCTTGGCGCTTCCAATGAAATCCCCCAGAAAGTTCCCGACCGCAAACTCACCAACATCGAGCTCAAGATCATCCATTCTATTCTGGAGCATGGCTGCGATGATCTTGACCGTGTCTTTGCGCCGATCATCGCGCTGAACACCGCCATACTCAAGGTGGAGAGCAACAGCAGACTGGTTTCCATAACCGACCCGGATGCCGAAATACTTGTGGGAAACTACGATATAGGGATTTCCGGCGTCTCAGGACAAATGAAACTGGTCTTTCCCCTCTCCACCCTGGAGCCATTGCGGG
>JBHEOR010000106.1:0-9324 GCA_046260685.1 Desulfopila sp. | reverse complement strand
ATATCACCGGTGTCCAGGAGCAAGGAGCATAACCATGGCCACACCCGAAAACGAGCACAAATCAAGCCGCCCGGATCCCGAAGAAATCAAGGATCTCCTTGAAAATGACAACGAATCATCGAATATGACACAACACTCCAACACCCGGCGCAGTGATGGTGCATCACGGGGGCTTGATTTTCTCTACGATGTTCCACTTCAGGTCTCCGTGGAAGTCGGTCGGTGCAGAATACAGCTCAAGGACCTGCTCACCATGTCCGAAGGCTATGTTATCGAACTGGACAAACTGGCAGGAGAGCCGCTCGACCTGTATGTCAATAACCGCCTGATAGCCCATGGCGAAGCAGTCCTTGTCGGCGACAAATTCGGCATACGCCTCACCGATGTGGTAAGTAAAAGCGACAGGGTTGAAAAACTGGGATAAGCCCATGGTGCATGCAGGCATGAAAACGTTCACAATTACCACCCGCTGCTGCTGGTCGGGGCGCACCAAAAGATCGGGCATTAGGCCGATGGTACAAAGGATCTCCCGGGCATGTATGGTGCCATGCATGGTTTTGATCCTCGACGCCGGGACCGCCCATGCCGCAGCATTCGACCCGGTAAGCTCTTCGCTGCGCATGCTGTGGGGGCTGCTCGTTGTCCTGGTTATAATGCTGGGGCTGTATTATCTGCTGCGCAAACGTTTTTCTTCATTGCAGCAGCAGGGCAAGGGGGCCATCAATATCATTGAGACCAAGCATCTGATGCCCAAAAAATCGCTCATGCTCGTCGAAGTACGCGGACGCGAATACCTGGTGGGGCTTGGCGCGGACAGCGTCACTACCATCGTCCCACTGCAGTCAAATGATCTCTTTGCCTCGGTCCTGGAAGACTCCCGGGAACAGCTCAAGCCATGAAACGACAAGCGCCTCTCCTGTTTTTCCCGCTCCTCCTGATGGCCGCAGTCCTCCTGGGGCTGTCCGCCCCGGCCGGTGCCGTCAACCTGCCGAGCATCACCTTCGGCGTGGAAGAGGCGGAATCCACCACCCAGGTCTCCAGCGGCTTGCAGATACTTTTCCTCCTGACGATTTTGTCGGTGGCGCCCGCTATCCTGCTGATGATGACAAGTTTCGCCCGCATCGTCATTGTCCTGGGGTTCGTCCGCCTGGCCATGGGCACCCAGAACATGCCGCCGACCCAGATTATCGTCGGCCTTGCCCTTTTTCTCACCTTTTTCATCATGTCGCCGACCTTCAACGTTATCAACAGGGACGCCCTGCAGCCCTATCTCAATGAGGAGATCACCCAGCAGGACGCCTTTGCCAGGGCGGTCGAACCGATGCGCCAGTTCATGTTCTCCCACGTCATGGAAGAAGAACTTGCCATGCTCAGTGATATAACCCTTGAAGATGCGCCGGAAAACCGTGACGACATACCCACCATGACACTCATCCCCGCCTTTATGCTGTCCGAGCTCAAACGGGCCTTCCAGATGGGCTTTATGGTCTATGTCCCCTTTCTTGTCATCGATATGATCGTCGCCTCGGTATTGATGTCCATGGGTATGATGATGCTGCCCCCGATAATCATCTCCATGCCCTTCAAACTCCTGCTGTTTGTGCTTGTCGACGGCTGGGGCCTGGTTACCGGCTCGCTTTTGCAGAGTTTTGGTTAGGAGGTATTGATGACACCCGATCTTGCAGTCAACATCGCCAGAAAAGCTGTGGAAACCATACTGTTGTGTGCCGCCCCCATGCTCCTCTCCGGCATGCTTATCGGGCTGATCGTTGCCATACTTCAGGCCGCCACACAGGTCAACGAGCAGACCCTGACATTTATCCCCAAGATTGTCGCCGTCTTTTTGACGCTGCTCCTGTTTGGTCCATGGATCATTAAAGTCATGACAGCCTTTACGCTTGGCATCTTTGAAACACTTGCCACCTTCTAGGGGCCGCCCATGGATCTCCAACTGCTGCCAGTAGAACAATTCCAGACATTTATGGTCTGTACCTCCAGAGTTGCCGGATTTGTCTCCGCCATCCCGGTTCTCTTCGGCGCCCAGACACCTGCGCAGATCAAAGCCGCCCTGACTTTTATTATTTCCCTGATGCTCTTTCCTCTCCTTGCTCCATTTGTGACGCAGGTCGATTTCAGGCCCGAGGCCTTCCTGCTGCTCCTCATCAACGAATTACTCTTAGGCATGCTGATCGGACTGATCGCCAGGTTTATCTTCACTTCGGTGGAATACGGCGGCACGGTCATCGGCTACCAGATGGGTTTTGCCGCAGCCAACATCTTCGACCCGACGAACCAACGGCAAACCGCCCTTATTTCACAGTTCCAGAATGTCTTTGCCATCCTGCTCTTTCTCTCCCTGGATATACACCACTACTTCATCAAAACAGCCATCCACTCCTACGAGGTGCTGCCGCCCGGCTATCTCAACTTCAGCGGTGAGGCGGTCCCCTATCTGGTCGAACTGTCGTCGCGCATGTTTATGCTGGGTGCTCAGTTCAGCGTCCCCGTGCTTGTCATCCTTCTTCTTTCCGGGCTTATTCTCGGCATTCTGGCCAGGACCTTTCCCCAGCTCAACGTTTTTCTGCTGTCCTTTCCGCTGAACATTGCCATTTCCTTCACTGTCATCGGATTGACTTTGGGGCTGGTCAAGATTCTTCTTAGTCGTGAATTTGACATGCTGCCCAATCGTTTCTTTACCATGCTACAGCTCCTCAACTGAGAGACGCCCATGATTTTTAGTATTTTCCGGCAGTAAATTTGCTTTACATACCTGTAGTGGATGCAACTCTTCAGCAAAGAGTTGCACGCTCGCAATTGACCACATTCAAACCACGGGACGTAGCACAGCATGGCAGAAGAAGCTCCCACCGGGGAACGCACCGAAGACGCCACCGCCAAACGCCGCAACGACTTTCGCGAAAAAGGCCAGGTCGCCCAGAGCAAAGAGGTGCAGACCGCCGCCCTTCTCACCATTGTGCTGTTGTTCTGGACATTTTATCTGCCCCATTTTTTCCGGGAATTTACCACCCTGCTGGTGCTCATTTTTCAGGCAGGTGGAGATGTCTTCATGACTCCCTCCAGGGCAATGCAGTTTTTCTATTTTCTCGTGCAGGAAATGGGTATGCTGCTGGCTCCGTTGTTCTTTCTGGTGCTGCTCATCGGCTTTTTTTCCAGCTTTTTTCAGATAGGCTGGCTGTTCACCACCAAACCATTCGAGCCGGATCTCAATAAACTCAACCCCATATCGGGCCTGGCCCGGATCTTTTCCAAAAAATCCATCGTCGAACTGCTCAAGTCCATCTTCAAAATTGTACTGATCGGCTATGTGGCCTATTCCACGGTACTCGACAACTTCGAGCAGGCTCTCGCCCTGGTAGATACCTCTATTCCCGCCGCTCTGAAGTTTCTGGCCAGAACCGCTGCCATCATTCTCGCCAAGGTATGCGCCATACTCATTCTGCTGGCCTTTATTGATCTCCTCTTTGTTCAATATGAAATGGAAGAGAAAATGAAAATGACCAAGCAGGAGGTCAAAGAGGAATTCAAGGAAACCGAAGGCGACCCGCAGGTCAAATCACAGATTCGCTCCATCCAGCGTCAAATGGCGCGACAGCGCATGATGGCCGAGGTGCCGGAAGCGGATGTGGTGGTTACCAACCCAACCCATATCTCGGTTGCGGTGCGTTACGACTCCACCAACATGGAAGCCCCCGTTGTCATAGCAAAAGGCGCGGGGGTGATCGCCATGAATATCCGCTCCATTGCCCGTGACAATGAGGTTCCCATCATAGAGAACCCGCCAGTGGCCCGATTATTGCATGAAGTTGAGCTGGGCGCCACCATCCCCGAAGAACTTTTTAAGGCAGTCGCCGAAATACTGGCACATGTCTACTCGTTGAAGAAAACAGGGTAACCACGCATCAACAGGGCCATAATGGAATTTACAGATATACAGCGCAGATTCACCATGGCGCAGCTCAAGATGATGCTCGGCAGGAGCGACGTCATAGCATCACTGGGGCTGGTCTCCGTCCTGATGATTATGGTCGTACCGCTGCCGCCCATGCTGCTGGACCTGTTTCTGTCGGCCAACATCACCATTGCCCTGCTCATACTGATCATCGCCCTGTATACCGTCAAAGCCGTTGATTTTTCCATCTTTCCCTCAATTCTTCTGGCCACCACCCTGTTCCGTCTGGCCTTAAACGTCGCCTCGACACGCTTGATTCTTTTGCGGGGCGACCAGGGCCCGGATGCCGCCGGCTCGGTTATCCAGTCCTTTGGCCAGTTTGTTGTGGGGGGAAACTATGTGGTCGGCATCGTGGTCTTCTCCATCCTGGTGCTCATCAACTTCATGGTCATCACCAAGGGTGCCGGCCGGGTTGCCGAAGTCGCGGCGCGGTTCACTCTCGATGCCATGCCGGGCAAGCAGATGGCCATCGATGCCGATCTCAACGCCGGTCTTATCGACGAACACCAGGCCCGCCAACGGCGAGAGGAAATTTCCGATGAAGCCTCCTTCCACGGCGCCATGGACGGTGCCTCTAAATTCGTCAAGGGCGATGCCATCGCCGCCATCATCATTACCCTGATCAATATCGGCGCCGGTTTCGTTATCGGGGTGCTGCAAAAGGACATGCCCATTGCCGAGGCCGCCCAGAACTATACCATCCTCACCGTCGGTGACGGTCTGGTCGGCCAGATTCCCGCCCTGGTCATATCAACCGCCGCCGGCCTGCTTGTAACGCGGGCCACCAGTGAGAAAGATTTCGGCACCGATCTGCGTAACCAGTTTACCAGATACTCCACCGCACTTTGGGTTGTTTCCGGTATTCTTCTTGTATTCTCACTGATCCCTGGTCTGCCGTTTTTCCCCTTCCTTGTCCTGTCCTGTGCCATCGGCACGGTGGCCTTTTATCTTGACAAGGAAAAACGTATAGAGGCGGAAGTACCACAGGCGCCTCCCGCGGAACCATCCGCTCCCAAGGCGGACAATTATGAAGAGATGCTCAACGTTGATCTGCTCGAACTCGAAGTGGGCTACGGCCTGATTCCCTTGGTCGATTCCAACCAGGACGGTGAGCTCCTCAACCGCATCCAGTCGATTCGCAAGCAGTTTGCCGTCAATAACGGTTTTATCGTGCCACCCATCCATATCAAGGATAATCTCCAGCTCAATCCCAACCAGTATACCCTCGCCCTCAAAGGTATCCAGGTGGCAACGGCGGAGATCCTTCCCGGCCACTTCATGGCCATGGACCCGGGCATTGTCACCGAACGTATAGCCGGTGTGGAGACGGTGGAACCGGCCTTCGGCCTGCCCGCCACCTGGATAGGAGAAGACAAGAAGGAAAAGGCCCAGATAGCCGGATACACCGTCGTGGACTGCACCACGGTGATGACCACCCATATCACCGAAGTTATCAAAAAACACGCCCATGAACTGATCGGCAGGCAGGAGGTGCAGAACCTGCTCGACAATCTGATGAAGACCTATCCCAAGCTGGTGGAAGAGCTGGTCCCCGGCGTGCTCTCCCTGGGAACCATCATGCGTATTCTCCAGAATCTGTTGAAGGAAGGAGTTTCCATTCGCGATCTGCGCACCATCCTCGAGACCATGGCGGACTGGGCGCCGATGACCCAGGATACCGACATTCTCACCGAATATGTGCGCCACGCCCTGGCCCGTACCATCTGCACGCCGCTGGCCGAAAACGGGGTCATTCCCCTTATCACCCTTGCCAAAAATGTAGAGGACACCATACAGGAAGCGGTGCAGCATCGCGAACAGGGCAGCTACCTGGCTATAGACCCGCCGGTCGCCCAGAAAATTCTCGACGCCATCGGCGAGACCACCAATGCCTTTCAAGGCGGTCAGGTACCGACGCTGCTGGTGGCACCGCCGATCCGGCCCCATGTCAGAAGTTTGACGGAGCGCTATTATCCCACGCTCACCATTATATCCCACAATGAAATTGCACCCAATCTCAAGATTAAATCTCTGGGCACAGTGACCATCAATGCAAGTTAAAGTTTTTGAAGCCACTGATATGGCATCGGGCCTGCGAAAAATTCGCCGCGAACTCGGACCCGACGCCCTGATTCTCTCCACCAGGACCATCAAGAGCGGTCGCCTGGGCGTGCTTGGCAAGGAGTGTCTGGAAATCACCGCAGCCATCGACAACCAGTGGCCCGAGCAAGCACCCCATGCCTCTTCTGCCGGCTCCCAAAGGGCCATCGGCAACAACGGCACCCGGGCCTACCACAACGCCCAGGCCCTTGCCGCTAGCTGCATGGGCACATCGCCGGAACACAAGCCGGAATATAAGCCGGAATACAAGCCGGAGCAGAGCGACGACCGCCTTGCCGGCGCAACAAAGCCCGATGTACCACCGCCAGATGTACCACCGCCAGATGTACCACCCGCCGCCACCGACCGCGGCCCCGAGCTGCGCCGGGAATTTGACGAGTTAAAGAGCATGGTCAAAAACCTTGCCGGTGAATTATCGCGCATGGGCGCCAGGGATGAGGAGCGGGCCCAGGCACCGGCCCAGGTGCCGGCCATGGATGCCCTCGCCTCACTGGAGCAAAAGCTGCGCGCCTCAAAAAGTGTCGATCGAGATCATTGCATCGAAGATCTCCTGCTGTCCCATGGCATCAATCAGGAAACAGCCCGGATTATGGCCGACTTTGCCGGGGAGAGCCTGACCCCCGATGCGCGCAGCGACACCCCGCAACTCTACGGCTTTCTCCAAAAAAGCATCAGTGATATCATCACCACCACACCCCTCGAGCTGCATACTGCGGCACGGCAAAAGCGCATGGCCTTCGTCGGGCCGACCGGGGTCGGCAAAACAACCACCCTGGCCAAGATTGCGGCGCGATATCTCGCCCAACACTCTTCTTCCATTGCGCTGATAACCATAGATACCTACAGAATCGCCGCGGTGGAACAGCTCAAGGTCTACGGCGAGATTATGCATCTGCCGGTGGAGGTCGTCATCAATCAGCACCAGTTGATCGATGCCCTGGACAGACATGATGACAAAGAGCTCGTCCTCATAGATACCGCCGGCAGAAGCCCGCGTGACAGCTTGAGCATCGAGGAGATCCAATCGTTTTTCACCCCGGAGCTGCACATCGAAAATCATCTGGTCCTCTCCGCCACCACCCGCGACAGTGAGCTGCTGGCAACCCTCAAAAAATTTTCCGGGTTCAGTCTGCACAGTACAATTTTTACCAAAATCGACGAGTGTTCCCACCTCGGCGTACTGCTCAACACCCAGATACACAATCCCAGCCCCGTTTCATGTATCACCAACGGCCAGCGCGTCCCCGAAGACATCCTGGAGGCAGACCGGCAGCAGCTGGCCAAACTCATCGTGCCGACCCCGGCCGCCGCGGCGGACGCAGCAGACACTGCAGCAACTACTACAGCAGCTACTACGGCAGCAGCAACTCCGGCAGAAACTGCAGATTCAGCACAGCATACCACGGCACGGAATGCACCTCGGAGTACATCAGCGGATACGGCAGATTCTCCTTTTACCAGCACAACACAGCCGGGCAATACTACAGGAAAGGTACAGGAATAGTACATGGCCACCAACACAAACATATCATCGGATCAGGCGGAAACACTGCGGAGTTTGAACCACGGCAAGCAGCCCCCCGTGCGGGAGCATGAAGCCAATGGCTCCATCACCAGGGTGTATTCCATCACCAGCGGCAAGGGCGGGGTCGGCAAAACGGCGGTTGTCGCCAATACAGCAGTTACCTTGTCCAGAATGGGCAAGTCGGTCCTGATTCTCGATGCCGACCTCGGCCTCGCCAATGTCGACGTTATCTTCGGGCTGGCGCCGCGCTACAATCTCAACCACTTTTTCTCCGGAGAGCAGGAACTCGAAAAGATCATGGTCGATGGCCCCTATGGTATCAAGATTCTGCCGGCCGGATCGGGCATTCAAAATTTCACCAGACTGGACGGCCATCATAAAATGCGCCTGCTTGATGGCCTGGACGCCCTGCACAGCAATTTCGACTTTGTTCTCATCGACACCGAAGCGGGCATTTCCGAGAACGTCACCTACTTCAACACCGCCGCCCAGGAAATACTGGTTGTCACAACCCCGGAGCCAACGGCCATCACCGATGCCTACGCCCTTATGAAACTGCTTTCGACCCAGTTCCAGGAGCGCCGTTTCAACCTGATCGTCAACCAGACCCACAACGATGAGGAGGCGCTGGATGTCTATCGCAAACTCACCATTGTCTCCAACAGGTATCTGGATATTTCCATAGAGTATTTCGGCTCTGTCCCGACGGACAGGCAAATGGTTGATTCCATCCGTAAACAACGGATCTATGTAGACATGCATCCCAACTCGGCCATCGCCAAGGCATTCATCACCCTGGCCAACCGGCTGTGCGATGAGACGTCGCCTTCCCAGCCCAAAGGCAATCTCCAGTTTTTCTGGAAAAAACTCCTGAATTTGAGCAATAAGGGATAATTGATGCCGTACACCAACTTTCATCACAGCGAGGACAAATCCAAACTTATCCGCGAAAATCTTGCGCTTGTCGATATTCTTGTGGGACGCATGTCCACCCAGGTTCCCGCCTTTATGAACCGCGACGACATGCGCAGTGCGGGAATGATGGGCCTCATCGAAGCCGCCAACAAATTTGACACCTCCAAAAACATCCTCTTCAAGACCTTTGCCGAATACCGTATCCGCGGCGCCATCTTCGATGAAATGCGCAAGCTTGACTGGTTTTCCCGGACCCTGCGCGACAAACAAAACCGTATCGGCAGAACCATGGCCCTGCTGGAGAACAAGCTGGGCCGCTGTCCCAGCGATGAGGAGATGGCAAAAGAGTTGCGGCTTGGCCTGGAAGAGTATCAGGATATGCTCGGCGATGTTTCCCACCTGGGCTGCGTCAGTCTCCATGAAACGATTGACAACAGCGGTGAAGGCCGTCAATTTATTGACGCGCTGGTCGATCAGCGTGACAACTCTTCGCCTGTCGATATTTTTGAAAACGCTGAACTGACTTCTGTCCTTGCCGAAATATTGAAAAATCTTCCCGAAAAAGAGCAGCTCGTCATTTCGCTGTATTACTATGAAGAGCTGACCCAGAAAGAAATAGCCGAAGTTATCGGCGTATCGGAAGGCAGAATTTCACAGCTGCACAGCCAGGCGCTGATCCACCTGAAGAATAAAGTGCGGGCCACACTTCATTAATGGTAACTCTACAGGTGGGAGCACCAAATTGGCATAACCACCGAGTTGTAACTGTTCAGGAGTGCTCTATATTGGCTCA
>JBHEOR010000105.1:0-9805 GCA_046260685.1 Desulfopila sp. | reverse complement strand
CCTTAAAATAGCCATTCTCTTGGGCTACATATACTGGCAGAACATCTGGAATTGGCAGCAAGGCAAGGCGCAGTTGTTTGGTGTCTGCTTTTTCGCCGGCGACAAGGCCCACGGGAAAGTGTAGGATGAGCAGGAGTATCAGGAGCAGAGTGGTAATAATGGGTGGGTGCGGTTTTATGTTGAGAAGTATCATATGTATAACCAATTTCCAGTTTTTTTTATAGTTTGAACCTGATTCAACTATCAGCAGAGCAGCAGATATAGCATACTTACTACCAGTTGGCCAACTGGTTAATTACCAAACCTCAACCAGCACGACCGCCATTACACCTAAAAATGCTATAGCGGTCATTTAGTTTTTTAAAAATCAAAAACCGGCTCACCATATCCGGGCCAGCCAGCATCGTACCGAACAATTTCGCCTGTCCCGGTCGTCGGGTGCATCCCTCGGTGGTCTTGCTGGTTTTTCTTCTCTTCGAAGATATTCAGAAGTTCCTTTTGAAACGCTTACACAACTGATCATGAGGGCAAGGATGTAAAAATGGAAGGCTGTGCCGGTTATTATACCGGTTATATTGGTTATCTGGTTATGCTGGTTATGCTGGTTACAATGCTACAATGTATCAAGCTTTTTACTGAGGAGGCTGATCTGTTCCTCTACTCCGATATTTCGCTTGCTCAGCCCGTCCACCACTTTGATGGAATGCAGAACGGTTGAATGATCGCGGTTAAACTCCTTGCCGATCTCGGCAAGCGACTGTTCGGTGTGCATTCTGCAAAGGTACATGGCAACCTGTCGGGGAAACGTAAGCACTCGTTTGCGCGAGCGCGACTGCAGCTCGGAGCAGCTCAGCTTGTACTGTTTGCAGATAAATTCCCGGATCATTGCCGCCGAAAGCATTTGAGGACTGCCGACGATGGACGCGACAACCTGCTCAATGGTCTGCATATCAAGCGGCCCTTCACTTTCATTGAGCTGTGCCTTGGCCAGTATGCTGACGATGGCGGATTCGATCTGACGAACATCTCCTTTTATATGATGGGCGAGATAATCCGCATGCTCATCTTCTAGAGAAATATTGTGCAGCATTGCCTTGTTTTTGACAATCCTGGTTCTAGTGGATAAATCGGGCGGCTGGATGGCCGTCACCAGCCCGGAGGTCATCCTCGAGCGAAATTCATCATCAATGCCGGCCAACTCACGTGGCGGCTTATTTGATGTAAAAACAACACGTTTGCCACACTTTACAAGAGAATCAAGTAATTCATTGAGTTCTTCCTGGGTTTTTTTCTTGCCGGTAAGAGAATGTACGTCTTCCACCAGGAGAATGTCACAGTGGTCATGGTATTTCTGCTTGAAAGCATCCATGGTATTGGACTGAATACTCTTGACCATCTCCGAGGAAAACTGCTGGGCAGTAAGATAATGCAGCCTGGTCGCAGGGCAATCGGCAAGGATATGATGCGCCACTGCATGGGTCAAATGGCTCTTCCCCAACCCTGTGGTAGAGTTGATATAGAGACAGGGGCCAACGGAGTCATCGGCCATCGATATGGACCGGCAGGCTGACTGGGCAAGAATATTGCTTTCGCCGATCATGAATCTGTCAAATGTATAGCGGGGATGCAGTGCCCGTACGGAGGATTTTTTGATCTCCATATTGGGCAGGCGCAGCTGCGCCGTCTTGCCTCCGCTGTCCTCCGGCTTGTGCTCTTTTCCCAGCGCCAGAACGACTTCCCGTTGTTGCGGGTCGACACCCTTCAAGGCCTTTTGAATGGTATCGAGATAGTTCCGGGAAATATAGGCACTGAAAAAGCGGTCCGGACAGGCAAGGCTGATTGTATTGTTCTGCTCGGAAAGACATTGGAGAGGCTCAATCCACAGATTAAAGACACTCTCGCTCAACTCGCTTTGCAACCTTTCTTTTGTCTTTTGCCAGACCATATGCCTTCCTCAACACTCAACACTCAACAGGAATAGAGCGTATCTTCCATACGCACATCCGCGTACTTTCAAACACTGCTCCGCCACATTACCGGGTCGGGAATTCCCATGATGGACAATCCGCCCCAGCCCCAAATTGAGAATCCCCCAGTTCAGGTATACGTTATTCTCTAAGAAGATTATCGACCTTCGATTTCATGGGAGCTATTTTCTTCAAGAACCACTTCATTGCCGAACCATTGCGGTACAGCATTGGGGTACAGGCCACCTTGGAAAAAACACTCCTGTACAGGCAGGTCACGGACAATGCCGCCACCAACCAACACCAGGTCGATGTATGCATGATGATAGACTCCATTTTTAAGGTTTCGTCAAAGACCAAATTCCGAGATTTTTCCACGCCGAGATACGTGGCAGACACCCTTGGCCAAATATGCAGAAAAACGTACTTCCGTCGCTCAGATTGTTGCGACCCCTTAGTATTCGGGAACCTAACAATTGTCTAACCAAACAATAATATTACAACGACTTAGAAAGAATGCTCTTTGGTTATCCACAATTAAAGCAAAAAAACAAACTCAATATTAAGCGATATTTCTGGCTAATTCTAACCTTTTCTCAATTTCACGTAACAAAAAAATCTATCTCCTCATAACTAGAGGCTTTCCTCAAAAAATCTTTTTTTTCTCTGCAAAAAGATTTTTCCCTTACCTTCCCTCACGAACCCTAGCGAACGTGAGTACCACAACAGAGGACGCCCCTCCCTTATACAGCACCCTGGCGCACTCACTGACCGTGGTACCGGTGGTATAAATATCATCAACCAGACAGACTTCCATATCTTTTATATTTTCAGCATGTTTTACAGCAAATGCGCCACGAAGAGCCCGCCTCCTGCCAGCACCGTCAAGCTCCGTCTGAGAGACGGTATTGCGGGTTTTAACCAGGGAATCGGGCAAAATGACACCATGTCGGTGAGCAAAGAGAAGGTGCGCCAGGAGCAATGCCTGATTGCTGCCCCGGCGTTGTAAACGTTTACCATGCAGCGGTACCGGCACAACACAATTACAGGAGTCAAAAATGGATATATCGCTATTTTGAGCAATTTTAGAAAGCGACCGGATGACCGTTGTGTCAAAGTTAAACTTCAAATGATGCAAAAGAGAACGGACAGGTTCCTCATAATAGGTTATGGCCCGCGCACAGACAAAAGGTGGCGGGTGGTGCAAACATTTGCCGCAGACATGATCAGCGCCATCGGTTACAGGAAAATCCCGGCCGCAAATGGTGCATATGGGAGATGCAACATAGGCAACATCGGCGAGACAGTCGGCGCACATTGCCTCAACAGGTGCATCTTTTTTTCCACATACACGGCATTGTGGAGGAAGCACCAGCTCACAGAAATCCTTCGCCATTGTTTTTAAATATGATGTATAGGCGTTTTTCACAGTTACGACCTTTTCATTTTTTCCCAAACATGTCATAATGGGCGATATTTTGTCCACTAAACTCAAAAAAAATTACTTAAAACAAAAATTTAAGCTACTTAGCCAGCTTACCATTTTCTCACTCAGAAAGTGTAGAGCGATGTTTTCGTAGTGTACAAGGCTCTGTAAATGAAAGTGATCAAAAATTTCCTACAGGTACCCCCGGCACAGTCACCGTTTTTGCCATCTCAAGAAGTCCTTCGAGCTTTCGCTGTTATCCTGGCTTTAGTCGTTGCAGCCTCCTTCCTTGTTTCATACGAGGCAAGGGCTGCCACCTCCTCCAAAACGCTCTTTGTGCCGCTGAAGATCTCCACCCTGTCAAACAAGAGCAAACTGCAAAGTGACGTTGACACTGCTCTTCTTGAGATTGCCGGACGTGAAGGATTCAGCTATCTGTCACGCCCCCAGGCCGAGCAAGTACTCGATTACCAGAAACAGTGGCCACCCTCTCCACAGCTCTTAAACAAAAGCGAACGCTTTACAGACTACCAGTACATCGTCGTTGGCAGCCTCACCGAAATCGCCGGTCAACTCAGCCTGGACCTCCAGCTCATAGACCCGTTGGCACCCCAGGCTATCCAATACTACACGGCTCAGGGGCAAAGTCCCGATCAACTGGAGACACTTGTCGATCAACTGGCTGATAAGATCGCCACAGCTACGTCACCGAAAAACACCATAGCCTCCATTGCTCCGGCAGGCAATAAGAAGATAGACGCCGGTGCCATTTTGCGAAATATTGAGACACACCCCGGTGATCTCTATGACCCCGCCGCTCTCCGCCGGGATTTGAAGTCGGTTTTTGAAATGGGATACTTCGATGATATCCGCATCGAGGTCAAAAACGTAAAAGACGGCAAAAAGGTGATCTTTCATGTTGAAGAAAAACCCGTTATCCAGAGCCTTCTCTACAGTGGCCTCGACGAGCTTAAAGAAGAGACGGTCAAGGAAGTGGTGACCATTAAGGAGCAGGCCATCCTTAATCCTGCCCAGATAAACAGGGACAGCGAAGCCATCCAGTACCTCTACAAAACCAAGGGCTACTACAATACCAGTGTCACTCCGGAAATCACCCTCCCCACGGAAGACACCGCGGTGGTGAATTTTGTCATCGAGGAAGGCGACAAGATCTATATCAAGGATATTTCTTTTCAGGGCAACCAAAACGTTGACGACGGTGACCTCGAAGATGTCATTGAAACAGACACCAAGGGCTGGTTTTCCTGGATCACCGACTCAGGACTGCTGGATCGTGACAAACTCAGCCAGGACGCCGGCAGGATCATTAATTTTTACGGCAACAGGGGCTACCTGGATGCAAAAATCGGCGATCCAGTGGTCAAGCAGGAGGAGGAGTGGCTCTATATCACCTTTGTCATTGAGGAGGGCAGACGCTTTCGAGTCGGTGAAATTGATATCCAGGGCGATCTCATCAAAAGCAAGGAAGAGCTGCTGACAGAACTGGAGATACTCGATAAGGAGTTTGTCAGCAGGGAGATTCTGCGCCAGGACATACTCACCATCACGGACATCTATGCTGAACAAGGCTACGCCAATGCCAATATCCGGCCTCGTATACAAAAATCAGATGACAACACAACCATTGATATCCTCATCGACATCGACAAGGGAGAGCTGGTCTACGTCAATCGTATCACCATTTCCGGTAATGACCGTACCAGAGACAATGTTATCCGTCGTGAAATTGAGGTGGAAGAAGGCGGTATATTTAACGCCAAAGCCATGCGCGACAGTATCCAGAACCTGCAGTATCTCGAATTCTTTGAAGAGGTCAGCGTCACCCCCGAGCAATCCTTCGACCCCTCCACCGTCGATCTCTCCGTTGATGTCACCGAAAAGAGCACCGGCAGGTTCACCATCGGGGCGGGGTTCAGCTCGGTGGACAACCTCATCCTCATGGGAGAAATCGCGGAAAACAACTTTCTCGGCAGAGGGGACACGCTGGCATTGTCCGCCAACGTGGGGGGGAGCAGCAGCCGCTACAACCTGAGATATCACAACCCCCGCCTTAACGATTCACAGCTTTCCTGGAGTATCAACCTTTTTAACACGGAACGCGAATTTGATGACTACACCAAGGAATCCATCGGCGGGGCGCTGAGCGTTGGTTACCCGGTGTGGGAAAAGTGGCGGGGGTATGCCTCCTACAGTTTTACCGATACCGAGCTCAGCGATGTTTCCGAAGACACCTCCTTTATCATACGAGAATCGCAGGATATTAATATTACCAGTGCGGTAAAATTCACTCTGCGGCGTGACACGCGCAACCGAAGATTCGGCGCAACCAAGGGGTCCCGCCACAACATCAGTGTACGTTACGCCGGCGGTCCACTGCAGGGTGATGCCGACTTTACCAAAGTGGAGGCCTCCACCTCCTGGTTTTACTCAGTGTTCTGGGACACTGTCTTTCATGTCAAGGGGGCCGCCGGTCAGGCCTTTGAAAATGAAGATGGCGGACTGCCGGTCTATGAACGCTTCTTCCTTGGCGGCCTGCGCAGCATCCGCGGTTTTGAATCAAGCAAAGTAAGCCCGCGTGATCCACTTACGGATGAGCGCATCGGCGGCGACAAAATGTGGTACACAAACTTTGAATACATCTTCCCCCTGCTTGCCAAACAGGGGCTCAACGGCGTGGCCTTCTTTGATATGGGTAATTCCCTGGACGACGACGAGGATTGGGGCTTTGATAATTACAAAAAATCGGTTGGACTGGGAATACGCTGGTTCTCTCCCATGGGGCCGCTTCGCCTGGAATGGGGCTACAACCTCGACCCGGAAGACGATGAAGACCAATCGGTCTGGGATTTTACCATCGGCGGTGTTTTTTAGAGACGCTGCGCCCTTTACGTCTCCAGCCCGCAATTATTGCTGGGCATAACCGGCCACGGTCGTCCATACTATGTCACGAAATATCATCGACGCCACCCGTCGGGCCTGCCGGACCAACCAGGGCGAAGTCACTATCAGCGGACTGCGGGGCAGCGCTCCGGCCCTGATCAGCGCAGAGCTAACGGCGCAGACAACCTGCTGCCTGATTGTACCCGATGAGCACCACGTCTCCCTTGCAGAACAGGACCTGCGTCTCTTCACCAAGGCAAATGTACTGGTCTATCCAGGTTATGAAATTCCACCCTACACGCCGCTCTCCCCGGATCAGCGGACCATAGCCGCACGCCTCTCCACCCTCTATGCCCTGCAGGAGAACAGAGGGAAAACCATTGTTGTCACCTCAATAGAGGCCACCATGCGCCGCGTGCTGCCCCGTCCCGTTCTAGCCGGCAGCGCCGAGCTCATCATAGCGGGCGAAAACCTTGATCAGCAGGACCTGATAGATTCGCTTATCAACTCGGGTTACGAACAGGTCGCTCTGGTCCGCGGGGTCGGCGACTTTTCGTTGCGCGGCGGCATTATGGATATCTACCCGCCACCCTTCTTGACGGCGGACAACACCTTCCATGATGGCCCTCTGCGCCTTGATTTTTTTGGCGACACCGTTGAATCGCTTCGCTCCTTTGATCGCATCTCCCAGCGTTCACTTCAAGAGATAGAAGAGGCCATCCTTTTACCGGTCACCGACCTCTTGTTTGACAAACGCAACGCACTGCAGGCCAGTGCACTGCTTCGAGAATTTCGCCAAAAGGCCATCCAACACCACTGGGATGAAGACCACACCGCCACTCTTTTTGAGCGGATTGAAACCATCGGTCGCTTCGCCGGAGCCGAATTTTTCCTGCCCCTGTTTTATCAGCAGTATGACGAACCAACCCACAGCTTTTTTGACTACCTTCCGCAGGATTGCACAATTATCATGGACGACCCGGCGGCCTGCAGAAAAAATGGTGCGCTTATCTACGAGCGTATTGCCGGCAACTTCACAGAAACAGCCAATAACCATTCTCCGGCACTGCCTCCTCAGGACCTCTTTCTCGACAACGACGCCATTACTGCTGAAATTGACCGATTCAACCGCGTTTTACTCAGCGATTTCAGTGAGGACGCCTCTTCACCTATCCTCTTTAAAACCACCAACCACCGGCTTTTAAAACAGGATATCGATATGCAGCGGCGCAAGCGCGGTCTTCTTGCTCCCCTGGTCGACCAGCTTATCGAATGGCAGCGCCACGACGACTGCAGGATTGTTATCTGCTGCCGCTCCGACAGACATGCCAAAAACCTTGCTGAGCTCTTGGGCAAACGAGGCTATGACATAGAAATGAGCGGAGTCCCCCTAGACGTTGACACCCTCCCGGCAAATGCAACCATTACCCTGGTTGCTCATCCGCTGCACCAGGGTTTCAGTCGTGTCGAAAAGAACATCCATATCCTCTCCGAATCGGAATTATTCGGCGAAATGCGGCTTGGCAGCCGCGCCAAAAAACGCGAGCCACAAAAAGAGGTCGTCCAGTTTGCCGAGCTCAATCATGGTGATACCATCGTCCACAGAGATCATGGCCTGGGCATATACCAGGGTCTGGTTACCATGGAACTGCAATCCGTCACCAATGATTACATGCTCATCGAATACCGTGACCAGGACAAGCTCTATCTCCCTGTAGACAGAATGAATCTGATAAGCCGCTACGAGGGATTGTCGGATAAAAAACCCAAGATAGACAAGCTTGGTTCACAGTCCTGGAAGACGGTCAAAGCAAAAATCAAAGAGGAAGTCTGGAAGGTCGCCCAGCAACTCCTCGACATCTATGCAACCCGTGAAGTGCGAAAGGGTCGCCAATTTTCGCCGCCTGGCGATCTCTACCATGAACTCGAGGACCTTTTCCCCTATGACGAAACACCCGGCCAGGACAAGGCGATAACTGACGTTGTCAGTGATCTCACCTCGGAAAAACCCATGGACCGACTCATCTGCGGTGATGTGGGCTACGGGAAAACCGAGGTTGCCATCCGCGCCGCCTTCAAGGTGGTTGAAGACGGCTACCAGGTGGCGATTCTGGTACCGACCACCGTCCTTTCCGAGCAGCACCTGCAAACCTTCGAAGAGCGGCTGCGGGGATTCCCCGTCACCATTGCCTGTATCAACCGTTTCCGTACACCGGCGGAACAGCGCAGCCTTGTCAAACAGCTCGGTGAAGGCAAAATCGATATTATCATCGGTACCCACAGGCTGCTTTCCAAGGATGTGCAGTACAAAGAGCTGGGATTGCTCATTGTTGATGAGGAACACCGCTTCGGGGTCAGTCACAAGGAAAAGATAAAACGCATCAAGGCCGAGGTTGACATCCTCACCCTGACCGCCACACCGATCCCCAGGACCCTGCAGATGTCTCTGCTGGGTATCCGCGATCTTTCGGTGATCTCCAGCCCACCGGAACACCGGCAACCCGTGAAGACCTTCGTGGCCCGCTATGACGACCTCGTCATCAAAGAAGCCATCGGACGCGAGCTGCGGCGCGGGGGACAGGCCTTTTTTGTCCACAACCGGGTCCGTTCCATCCAGAAGGTGGCTGCCGGGATACAATCCCTGGTACCCGAGGCACGCATCGCCATTGCACACGGCCAGATGGCCGGCAAAGATCTGGAACAAATCATGGTGCAGTTTGTCAACAGGGAAATCGATGTTCTGGTGAGTACCACCATCATCGAATCAGGTCTTGATATCCCCACCGCCAACACCATCATCGTCAACCGTGCCGACATGATGGGGCTGGCCGAGATCTACCAGCTGCGCGGCAGAGTGGGCAGAGCCTCACTGCAGTCTTTTGCCTACCTGCTGGTACCCTCCATCGATGCCATGTCCAGGGATTCCAAGGAAAGGCTGCAGGCACTGATGGACTACAATGAGCTGGGCGGCGGCTTCAAGCTTGCCATGAGCGATCTGCAGATCAGGGGCGGCGGCAACCTTCTCGGCGTCTCGCAGAGCGGCCACATTGCCGCCATCGGCTACGATCTCTACCTTGATCTCCTCCAGAGAACCGTGTCCGATCTCAAGGCCAGGGCCGCCATCGACGATGACAGCGAAGCTCACAATGATCTCGATCCGGAAATCAATCTGCAGATTTCCGCTTTTATCCCGGAGAGCTATATCGCCGACATCAGCCAGCGCTATATCGCCTACCGCCGCATTTCTTCACTGGCGCAGGCGGAAGACGCCCAGTTCGAAGACCTCAGGGACGAGCTAAACGACAGATACGGGACCCTGCCTCGGGAGACCCAGGCACTTTTCAAGGTGGTCGCCCTGAAAAAATCTTTGTGCCGCCTGCGTATCAGCAAACTGGAAAAGGCTCCGCAGAGTTTGGTCCTCACCTTTCTCGACGATACTCCGCTTTCTCCGCCGCTGCTGCTCGACTATCTCAAAAATCGCGTCAAAAATGAAAAGAAATCGCCGTCTCAG
>JBHEOR010000104.1:9208-9987 GCA_046260685.1 Desulfopila sp. | reverse complement strand
TTCTTGACGCCATGGCCGACAAGGGCCTTGTCATGGATATGCAATATGGAAAAACCACCTACTACCTCCTTATGCCGGGGCTTATAGGGTTCTTTGAGTTCACCTTCATGAAACAGCGGGCCGATCTGCCCGTGGCCGAGCTTGCCAGACTGATGACCGAATACCTCTACGATGATCCAAAACAGGGGCAGGCCCGTGAATTTTTCGGCAGCAAAACCCAGCTCACCCGATCCATCCCCTACGAGGAGCACATTCCGGTAAGCTCGGTTGTCACCTCCTACGAGAGCGCCCGGGAGATTATCAAACAGGCAAGTTTTGGTGCGGTGGGCCAGTGCTACTGCCGCCATAAAAAAGAGCATCTCGATCAAAGCTGCGATAAAGAGGCGCCGGTGGCAAACATCTGCATATCGCTTGGCACCGCTGCAAAATTCATGGCGCGCCGGGGGTTTGCCGAAAAGAAAAGCACCGAAGAGCTGCTCCAGGTGATTGATACCGCCAGGGAATATAATCTGACCCACATCACCGACAACATCCGCCATAAACCCTCGTTTATCTGTAACTGCTGTTCCTGTTGCTGCGAACTGCTCGGCGGCGTGCAGCAGGGCTTTCCCAATGGTATCGCCAAGGCCAATTATACCCTGGAGGTGGACGAACACAGCTGTGTCGGCTGCGGCCTGTGCGTCAAGGCCTGCAATGTCAAGGCCCTTACTTTGACTCCTCGAAAGAACCCTCGGAAAATGGAAGATATGGAGTCAGGCGAGACCACAAAAAAGCGCGAT
>JBHEOR010000104.1:0-9198 GCA_046260685.1 Desulfopila sp. | reverse complement strand
GCTATAATGGCCTGGTCGATGTCCTTTGTATACTCCCTCAGTTCCTTGATGACCTGGAGATCCAAAATCTTGCCGCCGGCTGGGTTGACCGGGATGATAGTGCCGGAAAAGCCTGCCGTGATGAGGTTGGCCAGAATGTCATGGCCCACTTTACCGGGTGTGCGCGAGGCACCGATTACGGCAACAGTGTCGGGTGAAAAAAGTTTCTCCAGCATGACATACTCCAGCTCATGGATTACGGGTACGCTCAAAAATATCTTCGTAGAACAGAAGCCGACGCTAACAGGGAAGCGCTTTGTATTATACCGTTGAGTCATTTGAAATCAATTGTAATTTTGCACAACCTGTGAGCAGTTGCCCTGGGACTTGACAATACCCGGGCGGTGGGGCACAACTGTACAAGAGCGCAACAAGTGCTTATAAATGTTTGAAGGTTTTAAAAAGAGTCAGCTGATTCCCCACAAAGCTCAGCTAATCGGTCCAGGAGTATCTCATGTTGTTTTCAAGGGACGCCATAAACCCGTCCCTGGGGGCTTAGCTGCAGCCATCCAGGCTGCAGATACCCTTGAAAACACCATGCGAATACCCCTTTACCCCTTGTGCTTGGCGTTGAGCTTGGCGGGCAATCAGCAATGAAAGAGGAAAAATGATAGTATAACTCAACCTGGGAGGTGTATGATGCAACGACACACTATTCAATGCGCAGACAGTGGTAAAAGTGGCAAAAGTGGCAAACAACAACAAAATTCCGGCATCCTTTACGGCGCTGTGGCCTGCTCCATCCTGGCCGTGCTTGTGCTTCTGTGCCTGCCGCTCAACGCAGCGGCCGGCAATGATCGGCAACGGGAGCGATTCATACTCAACTTTGGCGACAGCCATATCAGGGGGGGGCGTGGCGAGGTGGCACCGATATTCCTCAAAAAGGCCATGCAGCGGCAGTATCCCCGGGTCAATGTATCGCAGTATCGTTTGAAAAAAGTTGTACTTGTGGCAAAGACACAACACGGGCGCGGCGGAGCACAGCTTCGTGTCGGGCCAAAGGTTACCGGCTTTCATGGGGTCGGCGGTCATCCCCGCGGTTTTAACAAAAACCACCGCAAGTCTTTTGACAGGGTGGGCATACACAACCCCTTCAACCAGAGCTATGGGCCCTGGCAGCTCCTTCTTAAAGGCAACTTCAAGGTGCGCAAGGTGGCGTTGGTGGTGGAAGAGCGTCACACGAATCGCTATGGCGGCTACCGGGACCGGGTTGTTCCCCGGCACTACTACGGGCGACCGGGAAATCATCGGCTGCCCCGTCAGCAAGAGTTCCATCAGGGAAGGATTTTTGTAAAAATGCGGTGGTAAAAGAGGCCTGCATCGTAAAAACGAAGGGAAGTATCGAGCAGGGAAGTATTGCTTGACAGCGCACTGTAAGGGATTAAAATCTGATTGTTATAGAGAAGACAGCACTGGTCCGGTTCGTCGAGTCGAACCGGACCAGGCGACTACAGATAAATACTACAGATCAATACTACAGATAGATACTGCAGATAAATACTATTGGAGGAAACAATGAAAAAGATGGCATGTACACTGGTGGGTGTAATGGCATTACTGATGACATCCTGCGCCAATGTCGATTTGAACAAAGGACAGCAGGGCGCCATGGGCGGTGCCGCGGGTGGCGCGCTTCTTGGCCAGGCTATCGGTAAAAGTACGGAAGCGACCCTGATTGGTGCCGCGGTTGGTACCCTGCTTGGCTATATTGTCGGCAACGAAATGGATAAATATGACCGACGCAACCTCAACCAGGTCTATGAGGCAGCTCCATCCGGACAAACTGCCTCCTGGCAGAATCCGGACAGCGGCAATTATTACGAGGTGACGCCTGAGCCCGCCTACACAGCTCCGCAGAATCCGCAGAGACCCTGCCGTAAGGCGGAAATCCTTGCCACCATAGACGGTAAAGCGGAAAAAACCTACACAACCGCCTGCAGAAACGACCAGGGGCAGTGGGTGGTCCAGTAGCCGATTATCCCACCGGGCCTTCCATCGCTTTGATCAGGGTCCACTCAAGAGGAGACGGTGTTTTTGAGTGGGCCCTTACGCTCCGGCTCTGTGGCTATCGTCAAGATTCTTATACAGTGCCAGAATGCCCGATCGGGTTACTTTCTTTATACCAAGCGGCCGGAGCAGCTCTATCAATGAGTTAACCATGTCTTCGGTGCCTGTCACTTCGACAATATAGGAGTCGGCGCCGGCATTGACGATTTTGGCATTATACATTTCCGTAACGTGAAGCAGTTCAGTCCTGTTTTCCCTGGTTATACCAACGCTGATAAGCGCCATCTCGCGTTTGACCGACTTTTCCTCCTGGGTCATATCACGCAGCTTGATAACGTCGATGAGGCGGTTGAGCTGTCCCTGTATCTCCATCAGTTGATCCGGGGTCGATTTGGTCTTTACGGTTATTCGTGAGATATTGGGATCATGGGTCGGAGCGCCGCAGATGCTCTCCATGTTGTAGCCCCGGCCGGAGAACAGTCCGGTTATTCTCGATGTTACGCCTGGCTTGTTTTCCACCAGCATGGTTAGGATATATGATTGTTCCTCGGGTATTTCTGTATCCATAAAAGCTTCCTTGGTGTATTCCTTGGTGTAGGTTGCGCGTCTGTTGTGTTTGACGACATGGTGTGAGTTTCACAAATCACGGAAAAGAATGAGTTCCTCATACACTTGTTACAGGTCATCATGACTCTACATGATACCGACGGAAAAATCCAGTGGCAGCTGAGTGTCTCTTCCCCCGACGTCATACAGAAAAGCCGGCAAATACCCGCTTGAATCTCTGTCCCCCAGGCATTCCCGCCATGCAGGCAACACCAAGACGGAATGCCCCCGGCGTCATTCCCGCCAAGTCATGAAGCACCGAGGCGAAACGCCCCCCCGCGTCATTCAGGCCAAGCCATGAAAGCCCGAGACGGAACGCCCCCCCGCGTCATTCCCACGATGCCACAAAACACCGAGGCAAAATGTCCTCCGACGTCATTCCGGCCAAGCCATCAAGCACCGAGACAAAACCTTCCCCGGCGTCCTTCCCACGTCGCCACAAAACACCAAGACACAACGCCCCTCGGCGTCATTCCGGACTTGATCCGGAATCCAGAGTCCGGCGCGGTGGTTTGGCGAGAAGCTATAGTTGAGGTGGGGGCGAGACGGCGGGCGGATATCGAAACAGTGGATATAAAAACAAAGCTTATATCCCCGCTCGCTTCGCTCACGGTACGCCTGGATTCCGGATCGAGCCCGGAATGACGAACTGGTGAGGCGATTGGTAGAGGTGAGCGCGGAATGACGAACTGGTGAGGTGGTTGGTAGAGGTGAGCCTGGAATGACGAACTGGCGAGGTGGTTGGTAGAGGTTAGCGCGGAATGACGAACTGGCGGGGTGGCGGGGTGGCGGGGAGAGGTGAGCGCGGTAGTGGTGGTGGACTTGTTTCTGCGCACCTGTTTGCCGCAATGAAGATCCTTTACGCGGTGCACTGTATGGCTGTTCGTAATCTTTTCCATAATTCCTTGACAATGACCATTGCGGGATCTTCATATTTGTCGTATTTCTTCCCAAGCGGATTGGAAGAGGTGGCGAACAGTTACTCGTTGCCGCCATGCAGTTTACATTCCTTGCCGATTGTTCCAGTAATTGCCGGATAGGCGCGGATTTCCAGTTCCTGGTCAAAGAGCGAGATACGGATCACTCTGTCCCGAGGTGAAGATCAAGGTAGAGCAGCACATGAAAAAAATCAGATATTTTCTTGAATATACAATACTTAAACTGATCAGTAAAATTCTCCACTTTTTGCCGCGCCAGGCTGTGCTGTTCCTGGGTGCGCGAGTCGGCGATCTGGTGTTTTACTGCATTCCGGTGCGGAAAAAAATAACCCTTGAACACCTTCGCCTGGCCTTTCCCGAAAAAAGTGAGGATGACATTCGCAGGATAGCCAGAGAAGCCTATCGCAATCTGGGAATGAACAGTTTCGAGCATCTCTGCCTTCCCTATCTTTCCAGCAGTGAGCTCATCAGCACTGTTCAGCTGAATGACGAGGATATCCTTAAACGGGTCTTTGCCTCCAACAAAGGCACGATTTTTGTGGGCGGCCATTTCGGCAACTGGGAGTATATGGGCGGGGCGGTCAGCGCCATGGGCTATCCCGTCACCTTTATCGTGGCCGATATCGCAAACCCCTATATCAACAAAATGGTCAATGTCCATCGCCAAAAGGCGGGCGTCAATATCCTGTTTAAGGGAATCTCGGTACGGGGTATTATAAAAACACTGCGAGGCAATGGCTTTTTAGCCATGCTCATCGATCAGGATGCCGGCAGAAGCGGTATTTTTGTTAACTATTTCCAAAGGCCCTGCTCAGCGCCTCGAGGGCCGGCCCTTTTTGCCTTGAAAACCGGCGCCGCCCTTGTGTATGTCAGTTCTATCCGTCAGCCGGACGGCTCGTTACGCGCCGCTTTTGAAGAGATGGAGGTGGATTATGAGGCCGGGGTAACCGAAGAAAATATCATGGCAATCATGCAGCGCTGCACGGCCAGGCTGGAGGCCGATGTGCGCCGCTATCCCGGGCAGTGGTTCTGGATGCACCGTCGCTGGAAGACTGTACCAACACCGGTTGAAGAGAAAGGGTGAATCCGGTTTTTTTTACTCCTGCTGACTGGTCAGTATATCCATGATCCTGATGCGGTAATCAACGATATCATTGCGCAGGGATGAGAGATTGGCGATTTTTTCATCGACCTTGGAGATGTGCAGATCCAGTATTTCAATGAGTTTTGGGGTTATGGTGTGGAAATCCTGTTGGTTGATGTCGTAGTTTTCGGCCAGTTCCTGCATCTCCTTGAGTGAGATGCCCAGCTCTTTGAGTTTGAGAATGAACTTGAGCCTGAGCACATCGTCTTTGGCGTAGGTACGGGTGCCGCCGCCCATCCGCTCGGATCTCCCCATCAGGCCGATTTCCTCGTAGTAGCGTATGGTCCGTGTGGTGATGCCGAGCTGTTTTGCCAGTTTGCCTATCTGGACGGACTGATCTGTGGAGTTTGTCTTCATGCGCTGTACCAGTATGTAACGGTTATGGGGTAAAAAAAGACCCGTATTAAAAGACCCGTATTTGTCCGGGGAAAGTCGTGTCCGTTAAACGCTTGACCTTTACGTAACGTTCAAGGCAACATAGCATCATTGCCGTTACACTGTCAACTGAAAACACCTCAAACGTATGCGGGCCTTTATGCGCGTACAGTTGGTCAACACATGAAGCATGTTTTTTATTGACCTTTACGTAAAGAAATTGTATAGATTGGAGTGAGTGTAGTCAAAGAAAAGATGACTTCAAAAGAGCATTACAAAAGATTCCCGCACATGGTACAAAATAGCTGGTTACCAATAAAGCTCGACTCTGTAACTCTACAGGTGGGAGCACCAAATTGGCATAACCACCAAGTTGTAACTGTTCAAGAGTGCTCCACATTGGCTCATTTGGGACTTTGAAGCATTCGTGTGCTCTACGAGAAGACTCAAATGGGACAAGATGGGGTGCTCCTGTAGAGTTACTCGACTCTCACTGAGAGGGGCAACTGCTTGCAGGATGTCGGAGTTTCCCGCAAGCAGACTGGTGCAGCGTGCAGCACAGTGGTTATACTGGTCATACTAATAATACTGGTCATACGCCATACCAGGCTGATCGTGAGAAGGTCTGGCGCCCTGTGAGCAGTAACAGGAATTGATACTAAATGGAGCACGATATGGAGTTTACCCGAGAGATTTACTGGAATGTTGGGCACGGATTTGCGACGCTTGGCCCCATGTATCTGCTGGTGGTGATGGCCATCACCATGCTTGCCTACGGTTTCTGGCAGCGCATCAAAGTCTATAAACAGGGGCGGCCTTTGCTGCGTACCGACCAGGCCGGTGCCCGGGCGGCTGGTGCCATCAAGACGGCGCTCTCGCAAAAAGATGTCACCCGCGTCCGCCTGCCCGGTCTCTTTCACGGCCTGTTTTTCTGGGGATTCTTTCTGCTGTTCATCGGCACCACCCTCATCGTCATTCAAGCAGATTTTACCGACCTTTTGTTCGGCATCAAGTTTTTAAAGGGCAATTTTTATAAACTCTTTTCCATAACGCTTGATATCGCAGGTCTTGTCGCCATCGTCATGCTTGGCGCGCTGCTGATACGGCGCTACGTCTTTCGGCCTGCCGGCCTGGAGACCAAAAAAGATGACGCCTTCATGCACGCGCTGCTGTTTGTCATTCTCATCACTGGTTTTGTCATCGAGGGTGCCAGAATGGCGGTGACCGAGCTTGGTACCCCGCTGGCGCCATGGTCTCCTATAGGACTTATTGTCGCCAATATCCTGGCGCCCATGGGTGAACAATCGCTGCGGGGGCTGCATCAGGCCACCTGGTGGTTCCATCTGCTGCTGGTCATGGGGTTCATCGTGTCAATCCCGTTCACTAAATTCCGCCATATTTTCACCACCAGCGTCAACCGCTTTTTTGACGACCGCGGCGATGTCGGTAAACTCGTCTCCCTCGACCTCGAAGACGAGGAAGCGGAAAGCTTTGGCGCCGTCACCCTGAGGGATTACACCTGGAAGGATATCTTCGACGCCGATGCCTGTACCCTGTGCAAACGCTGCCAGGACCGCTGCCCCGCCTATACCACCGACAAGCCGCTCTCCCCGATGAAGATCGTCAATCAGATCGGAGAGCTGGCCTTCAACGGCAAGGAAGACGGTCTGGCGGAGACCTTCGGTAAAGATGCCATCTGGGCATGCACCACCTGCAGGGCATGCCAGGATATCTGCCCTGCCGGGATTGAACATGTCAATAAGATCATCGATGTGCGTCGCAACATGGTCCTCATGGAAGGTGAGTTTCCCGGAGAAGAGGTGATGACCGCCATGGAACATACCGAGGTCAACGGCAATCCCCTCGGACTTGGCTACGCCTCGCGCGGTGACTGGGCGGAAGAACTCGATGTCGCGGTGATGGCCGAAGATGCCGAGGTCGATGTACTCTATTTTGTGGGCTGCTACGGCTCCTTTGACAAACGCAATATCAAGGTTGCCAAGAGTTTTATCGCTCTGTGTAAAGAGGCCGGTATCAAGGTGGGTATTCTGGGCAAGGAGGAGAAGTGCTGCGGTGAGCCCATGCGCAAGATGGGCAACGAATATCTCTATCAGACCGTTGCCATGGAAAATGTCGAGACCATCAAAGGCTACGGCGTCTCCAAAATCGTGACAACCTGCCCCCATTGCTTTAATACCCTTGCCAAGGATTACAAGGATATGGATTTGGATATCGAGGTTGTCTCCCATGCCGTTTTCCTCGACGATCTGGTACGTCAGGGCAAACTTGTTCTGGAGGGAGGAGATATGTCCTGCACCTACCACGACTCCTGTTATCTGGGCAGGCACAACGGTATCTACGATGCCCCGAGAAGCGTCATTTCGGCAATGGGCGGCACCATCGTCGAGATGGACAACAACAAAGACCAGGCCTTTTGCTGCAGCGCCGGAGGCGGCAGGATTCTGGCCGATGAGAATATCGGCACCCGCATCAGCGTCAAGCGGGTGAAAATGGCGGCTGCCACCGGCACCGATCAGCTGCTTTCCAACTGTCCTTTCTGCCTTACTATGTTTGAAGATGGCGTGAAGGGGGCGGAGCTTGAAGGATCGTTGCAGCCCAGGGATATCGCCGAGGTTATGGTGGAGAGGATACAAGCTTAAATTTGATAATACGCAGAAGCCGAATTGGAGGCAACAATGAAAATTTTAGTGTGCATCAAGCAGGTGCCGGACATGGAGTCCAAGTTCAAGGTAAATGGCGATGGCAACTGGTATGACAGCGGCGATCTCGCCTGGCGCATGAATGAATACGATGAGTATGCCGTGGAGCAGGCTGTCCAGCTCAAGGAGCAGAACAAGGACGCCGATGTCACCGTTCTCTGCATCGGCCCCGATCGGGTCAAGGAAACCATGAAGAAGGCCCTGGCCATGGGCTGTGATCGCGGTGTTCACTTCAGTGATGATACCTCGCATATGCGTGAGCCCATGGAGATAGCGGGCATCATTGCTGAGTTTGCCGGGGAGAAGGAATTTGACGTGATCTTTACCGGCATGCAGTCCCAGGACCGCGGCAGCGGACAGGTCGGCGTTTTAGTGGCTGAAATGCTTGATCTCTCCTGTATTACCACCATCGTCGAATTTGAATATGACGGCGGTGAAATTGACGGCGGTGAAATACGGGTCAAGCGTGAACTCGAAGGCGGTGTGCGCGCCCGCGTCAAAACAGCCACTCCGGCGCTGCTCACCTGCCAGCTTGGCTTGAATACCCCGCGCTACCCGACATTGCCCAATATCATGAAGGCCAAGAAGAAGGAGCTGCTCTCCTCGCCGGCTGCTGATCAGCTCAAGGTTGCAAGCCGGCAGCAGACCGCATCCATGTACTTTCCGGAGAAGAAGGGCAGCGGTATGATACTGGAAGGCGATGTTGCCGATCTCACCGATCAGCTGATCAAGATTCTCAAAGAGAAAACAACGGTTTTGACATAGGAGGACAGTATGAAAGCATTACTGATAGCGGAATATAGAGACGGCAAATTGCTCGGCGGTAACAATGAGCTGATGGCCTTTGCCGAGAAAATGGGCATGGAAAGCGCCATGGTGCTGGTTGGCAGCGAATCGGCCTTGCCCAAGTTTGAAGGGACCTTGTATCTTGCCGATGCAGAGCAGTGCGGAGAATATAATCCTTCGCTGCACCGCGATATAATTCTTCAAGCCGTCGATAAAGAACAGCCCGATATCGTTGTCTTTTCGCATACCTCCTACGGCTGGGACCTTGCCCCTCGTGTTGCCTATGCCATGAAGGCCGCCCAGGTTTCCGAGGTTGTCGATGTGGTTGACGGTGTGCCGGTAGTGCCGGTGTGTAATGCCAAGCTGCGGCGCAATGTTGAGGTTGCCACCGACAAGGCCGTCTATACTCTCCAGGCGGGAGCCTTTAACCTGGCCGATGAACCTGCCGGCACGCCCGCGGTGCAAAAGCTGGGCTGTGACGGTGACGCTAAAATCACCTTTGATGGCTACGAAGCGGCAGAAACCGGCGGTGTTGACCTGAGTAAAGCGGAGGTTATCGTCAGCGCCGGTCGCGGTATAGGAA
>JBHEOR010000103.1:0-10035 GCA_046260685.1 Desulfopila sp. | reverse complement strand
CCAATACTCTGAAACAGCAATTTGCCGGAGAAATGAAGCTTATCCAGGGGATCGACCAAAAAGACGGCGAAGAAACCAAACGTTGGAAACGCGGGGAATGGGGGAGCTATAATGATGACTGGTTGTTTACTCGGCTTGGTCTGCGTGTGGCCGCCGGCTATACCGATGCCTTCTCAATTGCCGACATCAACCGTGTCGATGCCTCAACGCTTCGCCGTTTTGTTGAGGACAGCCACTCCCTTGATCTCCTGGTTTTTCTTACCGTGCCCAGAGACACGTTGGGCAATACCACGAAATCGACCAGTACCACTGCAACCGGCGCCACTGAGGACGACGCCGTTGGCACCCCGGGTGAGGCTTCCGTCTTCGAGCTTGACGCGGACGGCTTTATATACAGTGGGGTGAAGAAACTCCGCAGCTATCTCGCCGGGCGGCAGCACTCGAATATTTTTTTCCCTCCCCAAAAGCGTCAGTCAAATCAACCCGCATTACCTGAACAGGGCCCCGTCCCCAATATCGGAAACGGCGGTGAAGATGACGCCTCGGCACTCCTCAGCGACCCGGCTACGCTGCGCCAAAGACTGAAAAACCTGCAATGAACGTGCCCTAAAAACCCGGTTCAATTCTGACACACCAGCGGCTGTTCCTCGGCCTTTTTGTGCCTGCCATATTTGAGATAGGGCACAATCCCTTCATTTTTAGCCCCTGCGGTACCATCATACACCACCGAGACAACCGGGATTCCGGTTTTCTCCTCGATCTCCTCCTTCATGGCCTCGGTGATCAGCGAGGCACAGCACAACGATGGACTGGCCTGGACAAACAGCGACACGTCACTGTAATGTTTTTGGATATAGTGAACCTTCAAAATATTGTCCATTGATTCACCGGTGTTCTCCTCGGAGATATTATAGCGCGACAGAATATCCGCCGGGGACTCATCATAACTGTGCAGTGATTTGGACAGGACTCGATCAAAAATCTGGGAGTATTTTTTTTCCAGATGGACCATGGCGGTGAGGATCGCCTTGCTGGAGAGCATATTGAAGTATTTCTTTTCATTAAACCATTTTCTAAAATAGGCACCGGCAATCATTTTGCCGTATTCACTGTAGGGTGTGGTGATAACCTCGCCGCCGTACGCTTCGATGAAACGGATGAGATCCTGATTCATCACCCTGTTATCCCGAACGTACAGATCCCCGAATATTGCAACTTTAGGGCGTTGCCGACGCTGTATGGGGATTTTTTGAAAACGCGTTATGACCTCGTCAAGCGCCTCCTCCTTGGACAATTCCCCACGAAACGCCCGGCATAAAAGAGCAAGACCATCCTCAAGTATCATATCGGTCTGCCCCGCCAGGCGTTCGTAGGGGCGTATACTGCAGGCCACCCTGCGCAGCAGGCCACCGAACATATGGGAAAAATAGCAATTCTGCGCCGCCCGCAGAGAGATATCGGTAAACGTCACATTTCCTGTGTATATGGACGCCTCACCATAACCGCGGCTTTGCAGCAATGTCTGAATATGATAGGGATAGAGCCGAATATTGCAGGCCAGCGTCGCCCGGTTAAGCCACAATGCCGTGTCGGCCGGAGCAAGGTCATTATTGTCCATGGTAACGATGAATCCCTCGGCGATGGCGTTAAGAGGAATGCACTGACCGCTGTTGTACTTCAGGCTGTTTTTGATACTCGCCTCACTTTCCTCCATGACATAGACGGAATATCCTTCACGCTCCAGGGTGGCGCCGAGCAGGCCACAGGTCAGCCTGTCCCAGTTGGGCAGCACAACATTTTTACCCTCCAGGTCATCAATGCAGTGTGGTTCGAGTCTTCGATACTCTGGAAGAGACAGGCGAGGTGGAAGGCTGAGGCTTTTGCGCCGCTCCTGGGTATGATGATTGCGAAAAGAACGGGCAGCTGCCTCAACGCGGGTTTCATAGCCCACACTGGAGTCATGCTCGTCGAGCTCCAGTACGAGATAGGGTTTTTTATTGGCCTCGAGAATCGATTTAAAATATTCCAGGGTAAAGGAATCGGGAGAGCATTTAAACGACGTGACATACACCGGGTAGAGCCCCGGTGTCCTGGCGACCACCTCTGCTACTTCAAGAATTGTGGCGGAGTGCTGCCAGTGTATTTCCTTGAGAAGTGGGGCAATGGCGGCCACATCCTCCTGTTCATAGGGGATCATATCCTGAAAAAATCCGTTTACCCCCTGCCCCGCAAAGATTTGCGGAATACCGCCGTTCATCGAAGGTGAGAGCACGGAATAGGGCCGTCCGAGAAAAACCACCTCGACATCGTCGCCCGCCGCGGTGCTTTTTCTGAAAAGATCCTGTAATGCTCCGCGATAGCTCTCCTCCGTTTTGAGCGCCTCGTCATAGGCCTGGGATACTTCCAGGAAGCCAATATCCCCTGCGACACTGTTCAGCATTCGATAAAGCTGCACCTTGGCATAAAAGGAAGTGTAGAGATAGCGTATCACCGGCGACAGCAGCCGTTTTCGTACCTCTTCCCCCATGGTACCGATAAGGCCGGGCAGATACTGGGTGTAATAGCAATACTGGCGCCGCGCCTCTTTGTTTTTATTCTCGAGATAATAGGGCAGGAAAACATAGTCCGCTTCCGCTAAAAGCCTTTCAACATGGCCGTGCATTGCAGATACCGGGGCACAGAACTCCGAGCGGCTCAGCTTCTTGCCACGCCCCACCTCATTTTGTCTGGTTGAGCTGGAAACCGTCCGAATGCCCAGCAGGGCAAAAAAGTTCTGCCAAAAATGTAGATCCTCGACCATATGAACAGCAGCCGGCAGACCGATGACGACATCGCTGCGCCTGCCAAGCGCCGGCATGGATGTTCTGCATTTTTTTCTCTGCCCCAGCAGGTCAAAGGCTTTGCTTCTGGGAACATAGCGAGTATCCTCATACTCTCTGCCGCAGAGAAAACCATAGGCAACTTTTCCCGATGGCGTATCGGCCACCGAGATCTTGCAGTGGTTGGTGCAAAGCCCGCACACCTCGGAAGCAATTGGAATGTCCCGGTGGCACAGTCCAAAACCTTTAAAGCTGGTTTCATAGCCACTCATTTCCTCCGAAGCAATGAGGGCCGCGCCCAGTGCACCGGTAAGATGACAGTATTTGGAAACCATGATCGGCTTGTTGAGCCGCTGCTCAAAGGCGGCGATCAACGATCTGTTCTTGGCGGTGGCCCCTTGAAAAAAAATCTTCTCCCCGATATTTTTCTCGGTGGCGACCTTCATGAGATAATTTTCTCGTACCGAATGGAGCGCCGAGGCCAGCGCCTCCTCCACCGTAAACCCCTCACTGAGGTGATGGTTAATATCACGCTCCATAAAGACGGTACAGCGATCACTGGCCATCGGTGCCTTCACTCCTGCCGTTCGCTCGGCGTAGTCATCTACACTGCATCCCAGCCGGAAGGCCTGTTCCTCGATAAACGAGCCCGTCCCCGCCGCGCAGACATTGTTCATGGTCGACGATGTCACCCTGCCGTTGAGCAACGTGGTAAATTTGGCGTCCTGCCCACCTATTTCTATGATGGTATCGACAGCACCATCGATCGAGGTGGCTGCCCGGGCATGGGCTGTTATTTCATCGATAATGGCATCGGCTCCCACAATTTTCCCGATGAACTTCCTCCCTGAACCCGTGGTGGCACACTGCAATACATGTAACCGTACACCTCTGTGCTCTTCAAGAGCCTCAATGGCACCAAAGATCTGCTGGACAGCCGGCAATGGCCTCCCCGCCGTACGGGTGTAGAGTCCGGCAAGTACCTTGTGCTGCTCGTCGATGACAACCGCCTTGGTACTGGTCGAGCCGATATCGATCCCTAGAAATACCGAAATACTTCCCTCCATGGGCTCATAGATATCCACCTCCACCGGGTTGTCACGCTGCAAACCGTGCTCATAGCGCTCCAGGCTGGTAAAATCAGGGTAGTCGGAGAGCACAAGTTCCAGCGGCGGGTGGCTGTAGACCTTCTCCTTCGACCTGGGCAACAACAGATCAGCAATAGAATCCAGGTGCATCGCCTCATTGCCGTCATATTCTTCGATATAGTTCAGCGCAGCACCAATTGCCCCGAAGAGATGCCCGTCATGGGGAATATCTAAGGTAATCGAAGTCAACGCTTCAATATGGTCGACAACTGCCTTGTTTTTGGACACGCCGCCGCAGAAAACCACACGTTGCGGCAGGGTATGGGAAGAGAAGAGGGTATCCACGATATTTTTGGCAAGACCATGGCACAGTCCGTCACTTATCTCCCCGTATTGATATCCTTCCTGCTGGGCATGGATAAGATCGGTTTTGGCAAAAACGGCACAGCGAGAGGCGATTTTTGGACAATCCCCTTCATTTTCACAGGCTATCGTGCTGAGTTCTCTAATATCCTCCATCTTGAGCCGCGAGGCCTGCTGATCGAGAAAACTTCCGGTTCCCGCGGCACAGGAGGTGTTCATGGACGAACCGGCGTAGTGGCCCTGACTGTCAAAACGTGAAAGGAAAAACTTTTCACCTCCCACCGAGAGCACTGCCTCCGCCCGTGGAAAGGAGTGTTTTGCCGCCTCAATGACGCATATCTGGTTGTTATACCGTTGCTGCGCCGCGACCTGTGCCGGGGTTGAATCGGTGGCAACACAATGGCCGATATCAGCCATGCCGATATCTTCCATCATTCGCGCCAGTGTCTTTTCAATATCTCCATGATGGAAACGATAATCGCCGGCCACCACCTCTTTTTTCCAGTTCAGCGTAACAACACCAAGCGCCACGGAACCGGCGTCGATGCCGAGTATATTCTGTTCAGCCTCCATGCGTGCCTCTTTCTCTGTTATCCCTGCAGATGCCGGTATACTCCGGGGTGCCCCTCTGTATGCAACCATGCCGGAAGATGAAGTACCGGTTAATGATAGGAAAAGCCTAGAGCTTGTCCCTGATCTCCTCCCAGAAATCAAACAGCCCCTTTTTCCAGCCCTTGATATAGATGCGGCCATGCTGGCTGAACACATCCCCCTGTGCAGTGTTCTCTATTCCCATCAGCGTGCTGCTTTTGAGCTTTTCGGAAAAGTACGGCCCGAGGATTGTATCATTCAAAACGTTATCAATATCATCCCAGGAAAGGGCGTACATGATATCATCATAGCTTGCGCTTTTGACCCAGAGCACCGCATCCCGTCGCCCCGTATCATAAAAATTTCCCTCGGACTGCGCCTTTTCCCGGCGCAGTCGCTCAACTACCTCGCCCACATCCAGATCCTCCTGAATGCGTTTCTGAAAGTCCTCTTTTTTCTGAATCGCGTCGGCCACAGCCTCCTGCAGCATCTTCGACAAATTAAAAGAGCGGCGCCATCGCTCCATTTTCTGATAGAGCATATCCGGCATACTGACAGTTACCTTTTTTGCCATTTCGACACCTCCTTTTCATTCAATACGTATTAGTGTAATATATACGTTCAAATGATCTTGTCAAGCGTATAGCTGCCAGATATTTCAGCGGAAAATTAGTGAGAGATTATAGAATGCAGACACACGACGGCAGAATGTTACGTATTCACTCGGGGATACGTAATAACAAGGTCAAAGGTATTTACCTGCCGGTTCAGATTAGTGTGTGGACATTCTCTTCAGGGTCCGCTGTTGTCTTCCCGTATTCTTGTGTTCCTTATATTTTTTGTTTACCAACAAAGCTCAACTCGAAGTACGGGGGGCAAGGACATCACATGTTGTTTTCATGGGTCGATTAGCGGAGCTTTGTTGCTAATCAAATATCTTCCATATGGTTACTTGCGCACCAAATGGCTAACCGCCTGTTCCAGGCCATCCAGTGACAGCTCGAACATTGGAAAAATGGAACGGATCACTTCAATGGTACGGGTATAGTCCCAGCTTCTTTGGCCCACCGGGTTAAGCCAGACGGCATGGGGAAAGGATTTTGCCAGAAAATGCAGACGATCAACACTGGGCCGGCCACTGCGCTCAAAGGCATGAATGGAACCATCGGTTGCCATCAGCTCATAGGGGGCCATACTGGCATCACCCACGATTATCAGTCTGGTTTCAGGATCGCTCTTCTGCACGAAAGCATCGAGTTCCACGGGTCGACGGAAACGGGCCGGGTCCTGCCAGAGCAGATCATAGATGGTATTATGGAAAAAATAGGTGCTAAGATCCTTGAACTGGCTCACGGCATAGGAAAAAAGCGTCTGCACGATCTCGACATGGGGCTCCATGGACCAGCCGCCGTTGTCAATGAGCAGCGCCACCTTCAATCGATCCACCACGCTACGCTCAAAGACAATCTCTATCTCACCGCCGTTCTTCATGGTCTGGTACACGGAACCGTCGACATCTATCTGGTCCTTGGCACCCTGGGGCACGAGATTGCGCAGCCGTTTAAGCGCCTCGCCCAAAGCAGCTCTGCTCAACGGCGCCTCGATGGAGTAGTCTCTGTAGCGCCGCTCGCCGGCAACCTTCATGGCGGTTTTGCCGCCGGAAACACCACCAACCCGCATGCCTCCAGGATGGTAACCTGAATGTCCAACCGGCGATGTGCCACCGGTGCCGATCCATTTCGAGCCGCCGTCGTGGCGCCCCTCCTGGTCCGCAAGACGCTTTTTGAAATACTCAAGGAGCTCCTCCGGCGAAAGCTTGTGCAGCTGCTCCTCATCCATGTCCAGGCTCTTTGCCAGCTCCCTGGGATTTTTGAGCCACTCGTCGAGCATGCTCATGGCCAGCATGTCGAATTCCTCCTCACTCCTCTCTGCAATGGCGGTTCCTTCGAAGATATAGGCAAACACCTGATCATAGAGATCGAAATATTTTTCACTCTTGATAAGCACCGTCCTGGCGGTAACATAAAAATCCTCGATCGAACGTACCAGACCATCGGCCAGGGCCCTGTGGAAGACGAGAAAGGACGTTGGACTTACCGGTATACCAACCTCCCGCAGGGTATAAAAAAACTGAAGAAACATAGTTTACCTGAAGAATCGTTTTTTCATCATGGCCCCGGAAGCGCGCTGATAATCACCGCTTTTCTTAAAAAGAACACCGAGGTAAGGTATTTCCTGGCTCAACATTTTACCACTTTTAAAGTCAGGATCAGCCTGCAAGGCGCGTATCCAGTTGATCAACTCCCGAGTGGCCGGTTTTTTCTCCACCCCTTCTATATTTCTTAGACCATAAAACGCCTCGATGGCATTGTCCGCCAGCTTGTCGGAAATATCTCCGAAGTGAGCCTGGAGGATCCTGCGCATCATCTTCTGTTCGGGGAAAGCGATATGATGAAAGTTACAGCGCCCCAGAAAAGGATCGGACAGATCCTTTTTGGCATTGGAGGTAATAATAATAACCGGCCGGTGCCGGGCCTGAACAACCTCGTCGGTCTCCAGTATGTCGAACTCCATCTGATCGAGGACATCAAGCATGTCATCCTGAAACTCCGTCTCCGCCTTGTCGATTTCATCGATAAGCAAAACACAGCGCTTCTCCGCCATGAAGGCCCGACCAATCTTACCCATCCGGATATATTCTTTAATATCGCTTACATCACGGGTCGAATCGCCAAAGCGGCTATCATTGAGCCTGGTCAATGTGTCATAGTGGTAGAGTGCTTCGATGAGCTTCATATTGGACTTGACGTTCAAAACCACCAGATCCATATCGAGGCTCTGGGCCACGGCGTGGGCCAGCATGGTTTTGCCCGTCCCCGGCTCTCCTTTCAACAACAGCGGCATCTCCAACGCCATTGAAATATTGACAATCTTTGACAACTCGTCGTCCAGGACATAGGTCCCGGATCCTGTGAACGTGCTCATTTCTCACTCCTTTTACCATTTACCATACAATTTTTTCCTTCACACATGTTTGCCAAAAAAGGTACACTGAAAGAGCATTAGACAAGAGATAGCGCATGGCATATGCTCGGATCACAATTCCCGGGTACCGCCGTTTACCAAACACACATACCGTTATTCCACACTCTGGATACATATCATGAAGATACTTATCGCCGAAGATGATTACACCACACGCCTTATGCTGCAGGTCATTTTTGAGAAATGGAAGTACACCGTTACCACCGCCGAGGACGGCAATGAAGCCTGGGACATTCTCAAGCGCACCGACCAGCAGCCGCAAATAGCCGTCATAGACTGGGGAATGCCCAAAATGGATGGCTTGGAGTTATGCCAAAAGACCAGGGAACTTGAACGGGAAAATCCCATTTATTTAATTATGCTGACCGGAAGAAACACCACCAATGATATCGTTGACGGACTCGACGCCGGAGCCGATGACTACATTACCAAGCCGTTTTACGAAAACGAGCTCAGGGCACGTATCCGAGTGGCCGAGCGCATGGTGAGAATTCAGGAATCACTCTCCTCAACGGTAGCAGAACTGACCGAGGCGCTGGATCATGTCGACACGCTCCGGGGGATTCTGCCCATCTGCATGCACTGCCACAGCATTAGAAGCGATGACGAGGCATGGCACAGGCTGGAAAAATACATCGAAAATCACTCCATGGCCCAATTCAGTCATTCCATCTGTCCTGAGTGCATCAAAAAGCATTATCCCGAGGACATAAACTGACCAGTACCCCTTCAGTGTCCCTCCTCAAACCCCAGACACCCTGTGCCGGGTGGTTGTCCCTGCAGAAACATTGTCGGACGGCCATCATATCTAGTCGCGCAACATATCAAGATAGGTGCTGCTGCTCAGCAGGTCCTCTATCTCCCCCGTATCATGGGGCTCGATTATAATGATCCAGTTTTCATAAGGGTCTTGGTTGAGCAGTTCCGGCTGATCATCGAGCTCGTCATTGACGGCCACAACCTTACCGCCCACCGGAATATAGAGCTCTGATACCGCCTTGACCGATTCAAGGGTACCAAACTCATCACCTCTTTCAAACTCATCATCCTCACCGGGCATCTCGACGAAAACGATATCTCCCAGCTGATCCTGGGCATAATCGCTTATTCCAACCTTGACGTTGCCACCATCCATCATGGCCCATTCATGGTCATCGGTATAGCTCCTATCCCCGGGCAGATCCAACTCATTCAACTCTTTCATGGTGCTCCCCACTCAGCTTCTGTTTTTCCCGATCAGGCCTTCATTCCTGGAATAAGCAAAATCTTGCCGCAATTGCCGCCCTCCAGGATACGGCGATGTGCTTCAGGTGCTTCTTCAAGCGGCAATTCCAGAGCGATTTGCGGAGTCAACCTGGACATATTCATCTGCTGGTACAAGCCAACCTGGGCCTCCTTCATTTCCTCTTCGGTGCTGTTAAACAGCGACATGCCGAGAATCTCCGTCTCTTTGGCCATGGTGGCCCGGGGGTCGATGGTGATCTCGCCGCGACTGCCGATGATGACCACTCTCCCTCCCCTGCCAAGCAGTGCCAGATCATTGACCAGATTGACATTGGCAAGCATTTCCAGAATGATATCGTAGCCGGCATCGTCGGAGAATGTCATCTCGTCAAGATAGTTCGCTGCGCTGTGGTTATAGGCTTTATGGGCTCCAACACGACGTATTTTGACCAGCCCCTCCTCGGTTCCGGCGGTACCGTGCACCTCAAGCCCCGCCGCTCCCATCTTGCAGTCGACATTCTGGGGCAAAGAAAAAATCTGGGACTGGTGGCAGACGCTGAACTCGGCATATCCCCCGGTCCGCGTGCCGGCGGAATACACTCTATCCCCTTCTTTCCACTTTTTGACGGCAGTTCCAACCTCGACAACCCTGCCGCCAACATCTTTGCCGGGAATAAAAGGGGGCTGCGGCAGCACCGGGTAGTTCCCCGCACGGATATAGGCATCCACCGGATTGACCCCAACGGCCTCAACCTGGACGAGCACTTCTTCATTTCCCGGCTTAGGAATATCAAGCTCACAAATTTGCAGTTCTTCAGGCCCCCCGAACGTTTGTACCTGAATTGCTTTCATAGCCCCCTCCCCATTGAAAACATTTTACACCATTCGCCGCGTCCATTTGTCTA
>JBHEOR010000102.1:0-10045 GCA_046260685.1 Desulfopila sp. | reverse complement strand
TCTCGAAACTCGTTATGAACCCGAGATGAACGTCCAACACCGAACATTCAACACCGAACATCGAATAAAATGCCAACGTTGAATCTCGAGGTACTATTTTTTAATCGAGCAGCCTTTCTCCAAGATCATATGTTTGTTTTTTCATTCGATGTTCGGTGTTGAATGTTGAATGTTCAATGTTCAATTGAAATTATGAGTATCAGGCAATCACATGCTATCATAAATTGCCATAAAACATGTCAAAACTTCTGGGACGAAGCACTAGGTATCTCGAAGCTGACGACCTGTCAAGCTGAGAAAGAGATTTTCCAGGCTGGTGTGGTTGCTTCGGCCAAGCAGCTCATCCGGTGTGCCCAGTTTGATTATTGTGCCGCTGTCCATAATGCCGATTCGGCTGCACAGTTCCTGGGCTTCTTCCATATAGTGGGTGGTATAGAGGATGGTCATGCCGCCGTGATTAAGCCTGGTCAATTGTTCATGGATGAGGTGGCGCGACTGGGTGTCGATACCGACGGTGGGTTCGTCGAGAAAGAGAATTTGCGGATCATGCAAAAGGCCGGCTGCCAGGTTGAGGCGCCGTTTCATGCCCCCGGAAAAAGTATGTACCAGACGGGCGGTATGATCGGTGAGTCCGGCAAATGCCAGGCCTTGTTGAATTCGGTCCTGCAGTGCTGTACCGCTGAAGCCATAGAGTTTGCAGAAAAAGGCAAGGTTTTCGTGGGCGCTGAGGTTGTCGTACAGGGCAATCTCCTGCGGAACAAGTCCCAGCTTCTGTTTGATTCGGTTGCGTTGTTGTGTATAGTCATCTCCAAGGATGGATACACTGCCGCTGTCAGCCGGAAAACGATCGCTGAGGATGGAAATGGCGGTGGTTTTGCCGGCACCGTTTGGTCCAAGGAGGCCGAAAAATTCCCCTTTTTTCACCTGAAGGTTAAAATTGTCCAGGGCGGGAGCTCCGTTTTTATTATAGCGCATTACCAGTGAAGCGGCTTCAAGTGCATATGGTGCATATGGTGCATATGGTGCATATGGTGCAGATGGTTGCCCGTCGTTTTGTCTGGAGGAGACGGTGCTGTTACGGGTTATCGTGGCAGCCATTGTTGCAACTCCTGGAAAACATTTTCTTCAAATGAAGCGCACTTATGGAGTATCTCGGCCATGGCGGCATAGCTGTCTCCCGAACGAGTGCGGTCTTTGCACATTCGCGCAGCCATGACGGCAAATTGTCGCCAGCTGTCTCCAGCTGCTGTCAGAGATGATGCGCTGTTCAGCAGTGTCTTTTCGCCAAGCTCTTTTCCGCTTTCCTGAAGAAAAGCTGCGTACATGAAACGAAAGCCGCCGCCGCCCGTGCCGATTTCCTCCTGCATGCGCACGACATGACCCAAATGGAGATCGGCTTTTTCCTTACCGAGCCGTTCAGGCCATTTTGCCAGTCGATTTGCCATGAAATGAATCCCCTTGATGCCGATCAGAGGGAAAGGGTTGCCCAGCATCATCCTGCACACGGATTTAATGCCGTCAATGATAAGCGGCCGACGCTCAAGTTGTTGCGGAGCCTTAGTGAGGTAGTACATTTTCCCTTTGGGTGCAAGGGCACCGGAGGCAAACCTGGCCTGTGCCAGGTCCTTGGCGTGGCAGCGGACCGGAGCTGGAAAGACCGGGTCACTGATCAGATATTCATCTCCTTCTTTGCCATAGACAACCAGGTTATGGGCATTGAAATGAAACCGCAGCGCCTTGGGGAAATAGGGGAGCCAGAAAACTCCTGTCTGCAGGCCGACGGGGATGGAGTTGGCGAGTGCCCGGTCCAGCGCTTCCATGGCCTGCTCGCGCCGCTTGAATTGTTCGTGCTCAATGCTCACTCCCTGAATGTTACCAATCCGTTTGAGGATCTGCCCGGCGACAGCACGATAGGTTACCAGCGGGAGACCGTTAATTCTGATGAACGGAAAATATCCGAAAAAAAGACCGGCACCAATGCCAAAGGCCATGGCTTCCGAGATGGCGATATCTTGATGATTCAGCAGATTAGCGGCAACGCCGCTTTCGCAGTGGGCGGATTGAGAGTGGCAAAAATTAATCAACGACGTGTCTTCCATGCTCGGGTTGTTGATAAATGGGGGGCTTGAGGTTGCCATGGACAAGGTCTTCAACGCCTACTTTGAAAAAATCAGCATAGATTTCCAACGTTTTCCGGCGAAGCCTTGTAAAAACAAAAGGAAGGAGGTGGAGACGAACCATAAAACCGGATTGTCCTGTATATTTGGCCAAAAGACCTGCAGTCATCTGATTTACCGTCATGTAATAATGCAGACAGCTCACCTGACCCGTCTGTATTCTCTGTTTTGAGCGGGCTGTCTGCTTTTCAATTTCTTGCCATGCCTGATGGTTGACCACATTGACCGGTTGCCAGTAAGAGCTTGAGACACGCTCCTGATTACCCTCTTCGTCGGTGATGTAGCTGACGGTTGTAATATTGTCGGCGATGTCTTTTTCGGCAGGTTCGTCGGTGGATTCCATGGTGTATCAGAAGGTGACTCCGAGCATGAATTTAAGAGAATTCAGCGGGTCATTGGGGTCTTCACTGCCGCCGTTGGAGATATGATGATAGCGCAGCTCAAAGAGCAGATCATGATGGGGGTGGTATGCATATTTTACCCCGAGGCCGAACTGGTAATTGCCGTTAAGCTCGGAGCCCATCCCCGGGATATCGGCAAAACTGTAGACTGGACCGCCGCCGCCGAACAGGTAGGGCTGATAGAGTGAACCGGCGGTAAAGGTGTAGGCGGCGAGGAAATTTATGGCCACCATGGCGGAAGTGTCTGGAGTTGTAACATATGACAGCGGGGATTCCAGAAAAATGGAGTGATGCCCTTTATACCAGCCACTTCCGAGATTGTTGAATATGATGTGGGCGTAGCGGGGAGTTATGTCGATGGTCTTGACCCTTTGGCTGGTTTCTCCCCAGCCGGGAAAGCTCTGGCCATATCCCCCGAGTATCGCCCAGGTGTCATTTGAGCTGTCAAACTCAGCGGCCTCTACTGAATCGACACGATCACACATCGCGACAGCCAGGAACAACAGCAGGGAGAGACAGGTAATCCCGGCCTGTCGGCTGCTGTCGTATGATTTTTTTGTATGCTGTCGGTTGATTGGTATCATCGTATCATGCGCCCTGGCTTGTAGCTTGGATTGTGAACAAGATTCCACTATAATGCAGGCAGTCTTGTATTTGCAAGGAGCTTTGGGGAAAATACAAAAATAGCGGAGAAGGGTGACTGCTTTTTCGTAGCTATGCAGGAATATTATAACAGCCAATCTTTCACAGAGGTGATGAATGAAGAATCTTTTTTATGAAGTACGTCAAAATCGCATGTGCGAGGATGTTGTCGAGCAAATCCAGACGGCCATTCTCGAAGGCGCTGTTGCGCCGGGTGAAAAGCTGCCGGCGCAACAAGAGCTTTGTGATCGCTTTCAGGTGAGTGGTGAAACGTTGCAAAAGGCCTTTGGCATTCTTGAGCAGAAAAGCCTTATTGAAGTTCATCGTGAGAACAATGGCGAGGCCTCTGTCAGAGATGCCGATGCCGGTCTCATGGCGGAAAACCTGGCCATGCTCATACGTTCCCAGAGGATGTCCTTGGAACATCTTGCCGAGTTTCGCGAGGGGGTTGAAGGTGCCGTGACCGGCCTGGCTGCGCAGCGCTCCACGGCGGCCGATAATACACGTTTGACCGGGCTGCTGGACCAGGCGGCGCAGTGGTGTGAAAAAGGTTCTGCCGGGTGGAACGGCTTTGTCGAGGTTGATGAAAAGATTCACATTGAAATTGCCCGGATTGCCGGCAATCCACTCTATAATTTTGTCCTGCGCTCCATTCATGACAATATCCATCGGTATTATGATAAATATCTTATTGTCGGCGAGATGGAGATAGACGAAAATTTCCAGGATCTCAGGCTGCTGGTCGAGGCCGTTGCCCAACATGACGCTGTCATGGCGCAAAAAGTAGCCGTTGAGCATGTCCGGCGATTCAGTCGCTATATGGAACAGAAAAAGCGTCAGGAGCCTGAGTTTTAGGCTGTTGTCATGGATGGAATCTCTTCTGGCATGCCAAGACTCCCCGCATTCTGTGCTTCGAGCTGAGCTTTGGGCGTAATCAGCTCTCGTATTGTCAAGCCCACAACTCCCTGCTGAAAAAGTTTTTTTTCTTGACATACCGGTGGGGCCTAATGTAAACATCAAAGTAACAATGTTACTTTTAAGTTTATGTTTTTTTGTTAATGCATATTTATATTATGTAAAAATAAAAAGATAACTGCTTTTTTTGCATAAAAACAGCGTTTTTAGGAGGGACTTTGGTGAGCTCTAAGAGAGTCCTGCTTCTATTAACACCAATAATGACATGTTGTATCTTTTTGATCTAAAAGGATAAAAGTTATACAAAAAGTTGCTCAAAATATGTTGTTTCTGGCTTGGTAACAGCATTTGTTGGGGACCTGGCAAAACTGAAATCGCATTTCGTTTTTGGTTGAATGGCCGGCAATGGTTTTCAGAAAACCGACAATGACAAGGGGGCGTGGAATATGTCTCAAGAAAAACGAGAAATACTGCGGCATAAAAAAAAGGAAATCTCGCTCGGCGGCGGCAGGGAGAGGGTTGAAAAACAACATGCCAAGGGCAAGTTAGCCGCCCGCGAGCGGCTGGTCTATTTTTTTGATGAAGGCTCCTTTGTCGAACTTGATGCCTTTGTTAAAAATCGGTGCACCCGCTTCGGCATGGATAAGATGGAATTCGAGGGAGAGTCGGTGGTTACCGGATACGGCAGAGTCGACGGCAGGCTGGTCTATGCCTTTTCCCAGGATTTTACCGTTACCGGCGGGGCGCTCGGTGAAATGCATGCCAGAAAAATAGTGAAAGCCATGGACGCGGCCGTCAAGGTTGGGGCCCCCATCGTCGGCCTCAATGACTCCGGAGGTGCCAGAATTCAGGAGGCGGTGGACGCCCTTTCCGGGTACGGCGACCTGTTTTTTCGTAATGCTATCTATTCAGGTGTCGTCCCGCAGATTTCGGCCATCATGGGGCCGTGCGCCGGCGGCGCTGTATACTCCCCTGCTCTGACCGATTTTGTTTTCATGGTGGACAAGACCTCACAGATGTTCATCACCGGTCCCCAGGTTATCAAAACGGTGACCGGCGAGGTGGTCAGCGCAGAAGATCTCGGTGGTGCCATGACCAATAACTCCACCAGCGGTAACGTCCATTTTCTGGCGACATCGGATGAGGATTGTCTGGACAGTATACGTCGGCTCCTCAGTTTTCTGCCGGCCAACAACATGGAACACGCCAGACCGCTGGCCGAGGCCGTTGATCTGAACAGACAGATCGTGGAGCTTAACGACCTTGTCCCTGAAAGCCCCAATAGGGCCTACGATATTCACGATGTTTTCAGGCCGGTTGTCGATAATGGTGATTTCCTTGAATATCAGCCCTATTTTGCCAAGAATCTGGTTGCCGGCTTTGCTCGAATCAACGGCAAGTCGGTGGGGATTGTCGCCAATCAGCCGCAGGTCATGGCAGGGTGCCTCGATATGAATGCCGGCGACAAAGCGGCCCGCTTTATCCGCAGCTGTAATGCCTTCAATATTCCTCTTCTCACCATCGTCGATGTTCCCGGGTTTCTGCCGGGCGCAACCCAGGAATACAGCGGCATTATCCGACACGGTGCCAAGATACTGTATGCCTACAGTGAGGCGACGGTGCCTAAGGTCACCTTGATAACGCGTAAAGCCTACGGCGGCGCCTATGTTGCCATGTGCTCCAAGTCGCTGGGGGCCGATATGGTTTTCGCCTGGCCCTCGGCGGAAATTGCCGTAATGGGCTCCGACGGTGCGGTCAATATCATCTTCAAAAAGACCATTGACGAGGCGGAGGATCAGGAAGCCACCAAGAAGAGCATCCTTGAAGAATATGCCGCCGAATTTGCTACACCCTACAAGGCGGCGGAGCGCGGCTTTGTCGATGATGTCATTGAACCGCAGGCGACCCGACAGCGTATTATTGACGCCTTCAACATGCTTGAGGGCAAACGGGAGCGACGGCCTGCCAAAAAACACGGCAACATGCCGGTATAGTCAAGGGGGTGATATGGATACAATTGAGCTCCTGGCAAAATTCTCGGATCCCCAGCTTATAGAGACTCTGTCCACCGGCAACCGGCTTTTTGCCGGATTGATTACAACGGTATTGGGCATGGGGATTACCCTTGTTTCCCTGGTGGTACTCCAGGTTGTCATGGCGATTATGGCCAAATTTACCGCGCCGGCTTCTTCTGCAGCGTTGCAGGCAGATACCGTCGGGTCAGCGGCGGAATCGGTCGACGAACCTGACAAGGCGGATGCGCCGGTCAATGACGAGGAGCTTGTGGCCGCTATTGCAACGGCTCTGGCCCTGCAGTTAAAGACGTCGGTCGGCAATATCGTCATACGAAATATAGAAAAAGTCGAAGATACCTCGTCGGCCTGGCATCGTGCGGGAATTGCGGAACAGATGAACAACAGCCAGACACAATGATACCAGTGACGCAACTGCTCACTTAGGGTCCGCTCAAAAATAACCTCACATTTGCGAATGTTTTTTTGAGCGAACCCTTAGTTTTGCTGCCAACGATGCATTATTAGTGAGATACAGCACCTTTGGAGGAAAATGCAATGAAACAATTTCGAGTCCTCGTTAACGGAAACGAATATAAAGTGGCCATTGAAGAATTGGAAGAAGAAAAAGATGCGGGCGCATCATCTCCTGCCTCTTCGCAGAGCATGGCGACGGCATCGAAGCCGGCATCTGAGCCGACGGCAAAACCTGCAACACAGACCCGGGCTTCGGCGAAACCCCAAGCCCAGGGACACTCGGTAAAAGAAAGCGACGGCAATATCGTTGCGGCAATGCCGGGAACAATTCTGGAGATCAAGGTGGCTGCCGGTGACAGTGTGACGAAGGGCCAACCGCTGCTTGTCCTGGAGGCGATGAAAATGGAAAATGATGTTATGGCCCTGCACGATGGCGTCGTCGAGGAGATTCATGTCGCCAAGGGTGCATCCGTTAATTCAGGGGATCTGCTCATGGTGCTCGTTTAACATTCGAGGAGGCATATCATGCTTCAAGCATTGTATCAGTTTTTACAAAATACCGGTTTTTACGGACTGACCCCCGGCGCCGTTCTGATGATAGTGATTGCCTGCGTGCTGTTGTATCTTGCCATTGCCAAGGGGTTCGAGCCGCTGCTTCTGGTCCCCATCGCTTTTGGCGTGATTTTGACCAACCTGCCCTTTGCCGGGCTTATGGCCCCGCCGGAGCTTGAGATAACGGAAAAGATGCTGCATACAGTCGAGCCCGGTGGATTGCTCTATTATCTTTTTCAGGGAGACCATCTGGGTATTTTTCCACCGCTTATCTTTCTCGGGGTTGGCGCCATGACCGATTTCGGTCCACTCATTGCCAATCCAAAGTCGCTGCTGCTTGGTGCTGCAGCACAGTTCGGAATTTTCATAACTTTCATGGGAGCCATAGGCTCAGGGCTTTTCACCGCACAGGAGGCAGCGTCCATTGGTATTATCGGTGGCGCCGACGGGCCCACCGCCATCTTTTTGTCATCCAAACTCGCGCCTCATCTGCTCGGTGCCATTGCCATTGCGGCGTATTCATATATGGCCCTGGTACCCATCATCCAGCCGCCGATTATGCGTTTGCTCACTTCGAAAAAGGAGCGCAGCATTCATATGAAGCAGCTCCGCGAGGTGACCAAGAAAGAAAAGATTTTTTTCCCAATCATCGTCACCATCGTAGTTTCCCTGATCGTTCCCCCGGCGGCGACCCTGGTCGGCATGTTGATGCTCGGCAACCTCTTCAGGGAATGCGGAGTGGTGGGACGTCTCGAGGATACGGCCAAGAACGCCTTAATCAATATTATAACAATCTTTCTTGGAGTCACCGTTGGCGCAACAGCCACCGCGGAACAGTTTCTCAAGGTGGAAACGCTGGCGATCCTGGCGCTTGGAATTGTCGCCTTTGCCATCGGCACGGCGTCGGGAGTTCTGCTGGCCAAGCTTATGAATAAAATGTTGAACATAGAGATCAATCCCTTAGTCGGTTCGGCCGGCGTTTCAGCGGTGCCCATGGCGGCCAGGGTGTCCCAGGTTGTCGGACAGAAGGAGCAGCCGTCGAATTTTCTGCTCATGCATGCCATGGGGCCCAATGTTGCCGGTGTCATTGGTTCGGCTGTGTCAGCGGGGGTTTTGTTGTCCATGTTCGGTAATTAGCTCCCCCATAAATAGTTGCGTTCTACCTTTATAAAGAAGAGAAAGTGATGCACGAAGAGTTAAATCCAGAAGTACGATTGCGGCTGGAAAAGGCGGTGCTCGAGGTATTTTCCCATTCCGACTTTCATAGGGCCAGTATCCGTGATGTCGCCGAAAAGGCGGGGGTGAGCTTTACCACCATTTACAAGCATTACGGCAGCAAGGAACGGCTGGTCTTTGCCTTTGTCGATATCTGGATGGCTACGCTGACGGATAGAATCGTCGATCATCTTCACGGCATTGAAGATCTCAAAGAGAAGCTGCGCAAAGTGTTTTGGCTCCAGCTGGATTACTATGAGCGTCATGAGGGCTTGGGCCGTATCGTCTTTATGACTCTGCCCATGAAGACATGGATGGCCGATGAGAACTTCAGACAGGCAAGAATGATGGGGCTGCTTATCAGCGTGCTCAAAGAAGGGCAGCGCCAGGGTGTCTTGAATAACGAGGTGCGGGCCGGGATTCTGCTGGATTTTATCATGGGGTTCGTGCAGCGCAGTTTTTTTATGTGGATTCAACGGGGGCAAAAGGAGAGCCTTGCCGAAAATGCCAACGCGCTCTTTGAAATGGTGTGGCAGGGCATTGTTCAGCCACCCTCGACAGTACGGAAAAATGGTACTCAATAACATAACCAAAATTACAAATCATTCCGCACAAGATGGAGGCATCGCATGAAGATTTTGAAAATTGATCACCTGGGAATTGCAGTCAACAGCATCGACAACGGTAAAAATTTCTGGTCCGATATCCTCGGCTTGGATTTTGAAGGTGCCGAAACGGTCGAGGAACAGAAGGTAACGACAGCTTTTTTTCCGGTTGGGGAGAGCGAGGTGGAACTTCTTGAGTCCACAGCCCCGGATGGTCCGGTTGCCAAGTTTATAGAAAAGAAAGGACAGGGTTTTCAACATGTTGCCTTTCGTGTTGAAAATATCGAGGAAGCCCTGGAAGAACTTAAAGCCAAGGATGTGCAGCTTATTGATCAGACGCCTCGCATCGGTGCCGGAGGGGCCAAGATTGCCTTTCTTCATCCCAAGGCGACCGGCGGTGTTTTAGTGGAGTTGTGTGAGAGATCTTAGAAGATCGGGAAGCTTTGCCGGTCGACCAAACAGAAAATAGATAGGAGGAGTATCCTATGAGTGAACATCCGGATTTAGGGAAATGGAAGGAGCTTGCCAGCAGCCAGATGAAGGGCAAGGCAGTAGAGGAGCTGGAGTGGTTGACCCCTGAAGGTATAAAGGTCAAGCCACTCTATACGGCCGAGGATCTCGAGGGCCTGGAGACCGTGAACACACTGCCGGGAATGGATCCTTATGTTCGTGGTCCAATGGCGTCCATGTATGCCGGCAGGCCATGGACAATCCGCCAGTATGCAGGGTTTTCCACGGCAAAAGAGTCCAATGCCTTTTATCGAAGAGCCCTTGAGGCGGGCCAGAAAGGGCTGTCCGTTGCCTTTGACCTGGCGACGCACCGCGGCTATGATTCCGATCATCCTCGGGTTTCGGGTGATATCGGCAAGGCCGGCGTTGCCATCGATTCCGTTGAGGATATGAAGATCCTGTTTGACGGTATTCCCCTTGATAAAATGTCCGTCTCCATGACCATGAACGGTGCCGTTGTGCCCATCCTGGCGGGCTATATCGTGGCCGCTGAGGAACAGGGCGTCAAGCACGAACAGCTCACCGGTACCATACAGAAC
>JBHEOR010000101.1:9849-10236 GCA_046260685.1 Desulfopila sp. | reverse complement strand
CCTCAGTCATAGATATTTGAAGAGAGCAAGTACCATCAATAGCTACAACAGTGCCCATATTCAATCCAGATTTCTTGACAAAGAAATGGCATGAATATATGCATTTTTATTTGAATGAAATCCACAAAGAAATAATTGAATTGGAACCGGGCAGAAAAGGTGACACTCCTAAATCTAAAACCTTCTGTAAAAAAAATATCTCTCAGTCTCCCAGAATCAATGTTGGAAGAACTGAAACTGCTGACCAACAAAAGAGATGTTCCATGCCAATCTCTTTTGAAATTTTTTTTTGCTGAACGTATCGAAAAAGAGCTCGGGTGACATTAAACCTAAGCCCATTGTCAAAAAATAACCCGGCCAAGGGAATATCCGGAACGGCTCCTAAAA
>JBHEOR010000101.1:0-9839 GCA_046260685.1 Desulfopila sp. | reverse complement strand
AGGTAGCCTTTTTCGTTTCTACTGACATCTTTTTCAAGCCAACCCATCTCGGAAAAGAGCGAGAGATTCCAAAGGGAACCGCCAAGACCTTCATGCAGCAGGGCCATCTCCGCCTGCTGAATTGTGAGGAGGTCGAGTGTTTCCGTCTCCCTGGTAAAAAACGTGACGTTGCCGTCCTGGGACGCGACGATGGATATCGCCCCCGGCTGATCAAAGGCGAACTGGGCCGCTGAAATATGACGGGTGCCCCCCAGGCTGGAAAAAGGTCGGTTGACAATATTATGTCCTTCAAAAGGCTCTATGATACTGAGATTGGTGGCGATGGTCCTGGTGTCGATGGTCTCAATCTTGGCACCAAAACAATAGACGTACCGATCAAAGGTCATCACCAGCGCACCATCGACCGTCGTCAACCTGGCAATCCTGGTGCACTGCTGCTGCACCTGCTGCCAGTTTCTCAGCCAGTCTTTTGTCATGGTTAGGTTCATATCCCTGACAATACGCACCAAATTTTCAGTATCCGCCAATTCGGTTCGTGAAGGAGTCGGCAGCATGGTATCCGCATCGAGAAAACTTGCCCCGCCGGTGTAGCGGATCGGAGACTTGATCGACTTTTTCCAGTTCATGTCTTCCGGCACCACCAACACGGTACCGCCGCGCCCATGCATACGCATCTGCTGGGCAATTTTCAGAATGGCATTGTAGCGAAACAGATTGAGCAGTGAAATATCGGTTTTATGGGCTTGAGCGGCAATCTTCGGCATAATGGAGTGGAGAAAACTCCGTGAATCGACAAAAACCGCTCGGTTCGCACTCAGTGCGGCGATGGTCCGGCCGCTGTACATGATAAGAATCCGCCCCGGCCCGAGAATCTTGATGAGGAGATCCGAGGTGATGGCGGTCTCATAGTATATAGTGGTAAAACCCCAAATCTTCAGCTGTCCCGACTCATCCGGCCATACTCCTATATCCGCCTGGGGAATTTCCAGGGCAGGTCCGAGTTTGACAATTGTCCTGGTTGTCAGATCTAGATGAGTATCAAAACGAAAGGTGTCCGTAGTATGGTCCGGCTCCCGAAGAAGTAGGGAAGCGGTGACCGAATGTCCCTCCTCGGTGGCGTAACTCGCCCAGTGGGCGACATTGATTAGTTCGGCAAGGTGTTCGGGAGACGGCGCATTGCTGCCCTTCAGGAATACATCGCTAAGGGCTGTACTCGATTCAATAACTTCTTTTGATCCGCCGATTCGCTCCGAAAGCTCCTGAACGAACTGATGATTGAGCCGAAATGCCTGATTATGCATAATGTGATGTTACTCTTCTGGGTTGGTCCGAATTTTATTGATTCGAAAAAAGCCGGGTCTCTTTTCGAGATCCACCTGAGGGAGGAAAATATCTATCCAACCGAAATCCCGTTGGTATTCAAGTGATTAGCACTTCGATCCTTAGGAAGTCCAGCAAACGCATAGTCCCGCAAGAGAGGCCTTTTCAGTTGTTTTCAAACAATATACCTGATAATCTCGTGAGCCGTAAGACCAATATTCATTGACAATCTACGGAGGACACCCTTTGCCATTTGATGTTATCCTGCTGCTCGTTATTATAGCCGGTGCCTTAGTCCTTTTTATAGGTGGCTGGCTGCGTGTCGATCTGGTTGGACTACTGGTATTATCGGCTCTCTCCCTCACAGGTTTAGTCACTGCTCAAGAGGCATTATCCGGCTTCAGCAGTCCTGCCGTGGTCACGGTCTGGGCCTTATTTATTCTCTCTGCAGGGCTCACACGCACAGGGATTGCCCACCAGCTTGGACAGCCGCTGCAAAGATTCGCCAAAGGAAGCGAAGTCAAGCTTGTGGTTGTGCTGATGGTTTCCGCCAGTATATTGTCGGCGCTCATCAACACCGTTACAGTTGCGGCAATTTTACTGCCATCGACGATGGAACTGGCACGTCGCAGTGGAAGACCGCCCTCCCGCCTGCTTATGCCGCTGGCACTAGGCTGTCTCCTGGGCGGTCCATTCACCGGCATTTCAACCCCGCCGAACATTTTAGTGACCGATGCAGTCCGCAATGCAGGGCTTGAACCTTTCGCCATTTTTGACTTTACCCCTATTACGGCAGCGATAGTTGCCTCCGGTATTCTCTTTATGGTGCTATTCGGTAGACGGCTTCTTCCCACAAATCGTTCCGGCGACGCAACCGGCGGCAGCGGTGCAATTGGGACTTCCTACCAGCTCAACACCCATATTTTCACTACCCGAATTCCTCCCGGATCGCCGCTCGACGGCAGGACAATTGCCGAAAGCAGGCTTGGTTCCGCTCTCTATATGACGGTGCTGGCACTGAAACGAAAAGGTGTGTTGATGCTCGCTCCCCGCCCGGACGACATACTGCTGACAGGAGATACACTCATCGCCCATGGCAGTCCCGAGCATTTACAACGGTATCATGGCAGTCAGCATCTTCAATTGGAATCGTCGGACCTTGTTCGGGAACAACTTCGGGAGTCTCTGCACATGGCCGTAGGATATATCACCGCAGAATCACCGCTTCTCGGTGCTACCTTGGCGGAGAGCGGTTTGCGGCGGGAACATCGAGTTCATGTGCTGAAACTGCATGGGCCGGCGAAAGAAGAGATTAAAGATCTGAGACGACATCAACTTGCAGCCGGAGACCGCCTGCTGCTGCAGGGCGAAAGGGAGGCTCTGGAGGGATTAACCAGCCGTAAGATTATCTCAGAACTTCGCTTCGTGTCCAGCGAAGAGCAAAAAACGCTGGCGGGTAACCGGGCCGAGCTTTTGCCGATACGCGTTCCGTCCGGTTCGGTACTGGCAGAGCACAATCTGGTTGAGAGCCGTTTGGGCAATGCTTTCGGCCTTACCGTTGTCGCTCTTAGACGTGATGAACAGCTGCTGTGCATGCCTTCACCGGAGGAAAAAGTAAAGGCCGATGATCTGCTCATCCTGCAGGGTGCTCCTCGTGATCTTGAGATTCTTGAAGGCCTTCAACAACTTGCAATTACAGAACAGTCCTCCAGCCTTATTGCCGAACTGGAGTCCCAGCAGATCGGCGTAACGGAAGTTCTGCTCTCTCCACGAACCAATCTTGCGGGAAAGAACCTTGCCGATCTCCTTTTTCGTGATCGATACGGAATCAGTGTGCTCGCGATCTGGCGCAAGGGCTCGGCTTATAGATCAGGACTGCAGGACATGTCGCTACAATTCGGCGATGCTCTGCTGGTCTATGGACAACGACGTAAACTTGAGGCCTTGTCCCGCGATCCGGATTTTATCGTGCTTGATGAAGCCGCAGCACGCGCACCGCGCCTGGAGAAAGCTCGTATCTCGGTTGTCATTATGGTGTCAGTGATCCTGAGTGCTATCCTCGGACTTGTTCCTATCTCCATCGCCGCCCTGACCGGGGCTACCCTGATGGTGCTTTTCAAATGCCTGAGTATGGACGAAGCGTATCGGGCAATTGAGTGGAAAGTTATCTTCCTTATCGCCTGTATGCTGCCGCTGGGAGCGGCTCTCGAAAACTCAGGGGCAGCACAGATGGGCGCTGCTGCTTTGGTCACTGCTGTAGGTGATCTCGGCCCTCGATGGGTCGTTGCCGCGCTCTTTACCGTAACTGTTCTGGGCACCCAGATCATCCCCACAGCCGCACTGGTGGTGTTGATGGCCCCGGTGGCACTTAGTACGGCCACCTCATGTGGAATCTCTCCGCATCTTCTCATGATGACTGTCGCCATCTCTGCTTCATCGAGCTTTGCCAGCCCACTCTCCCACCCTGCTCACCTGCTGGTTATGGGGCCGGGAGGCTATCGTTTTATTGATTACATGAAGGTCGGTGTGCCCATTACGGTTATTGCCCTGCTCGTCTCAGTCTGGTTGCTGCCCATTCTCTGGCCACCTTATTGATTTTTATTCTTCCGGCAGCCGCACAATCAAAACAGGAACATGGGACTGCCTCAAAACCTTTTCAGCTTTGCTTCCCATTATCGTTCCGACGAGTGACGAGTTACCGCGGCTTCCCATGACAATGAGATCACAGCTGCGCTCGTCCGCTAAACGGAGAATCTCCTTGGCAGGTTTTCCATGGGCAATAACAATTTCGTCGGCCGGTTCAGAAACTTTTCCTTCCACTGGAAACTGGTCCTGCACTTGACGCGCCAACTCATGATGACGAATTTTCCCAGTTAATGTTTGTCGGGTCTGCTGATAATGAGAGGATTTGATTTCCTCCCATTTTTCTGTCTGAATATATCCGGTGATATGACCATCCAGACCTCTTTGTTCTTCGGGGAGCACGTGCAAAAGAGTAATTTTTGCCTGGTAAAGATTGGCAAGGCTCACGGCATACGCAAAAGCATGTCGGGCATTCTCGGAAAGATCGGTAGGAAACAGGATGTTGGTAATTTTTATATTAGGTATCTTCATTTTTTCCTCGTAAAAAAGGGATAAGCGGGATTACGGCAGCAAAATCGTGCTTCCCGTAGTCTTTCTTGATTCAAGGTCCTTATGAGCCTGTGCTGCATCTTTTAGGGCATACTCCTGCATAATATTGATCTTCACCACTCCGGCTGTAACTACATCAAAAAGGTCCTGCGCATGAGCGACAAAACTCTTCCCAAGAAAGGACATCGGGACCACCGGTTTTATGGATTCTTATTGCGTATGTCATTTTGTATCTCCTGACTCTTTTGTCTTTTGACAAGGAAACAGACTTTTATCCTACCAACGAAGAAAATAGTCATGAGTTGAAAGAGCGCTAACATTAATAATCCACCACCTCGCCTTTTGACGTTACTACAACAAATTCCTACAAAATAAGCAACCAACCTTCATTTTTGTAGCCTTCGACACAGGCTGTTCACGAGCCGGGCCCCACTAGGTTTCATGAAATAACATCCCGTTTTTACGTTCATAAATTATCAGATAAACATCTGGCACATCATTTGCTCAAAGGAAGGTAACAAAAAGATCAAGCTCTTTTGGCTACTAACACCCCACAAGGCACTAAAGGATGGCAACTTATGAGCACAGCACCTCTTTTACAGGACAGATCGAAACAAATTCACAGGAAGGGCTCGGCTCCTTTCGAAATTGACTGTAACAAAGACAGCCTTGCCGGCGCAGTCAGCCAGCGCGCCTGTGTTTTTTGCGGCTCTCGGGTCGTGCTTTACCCAATTGCCGATGCCCTCCATCTGGTTCATGGTCCGATTGGCTGCGCCGTCTACACCTGGGATATTCGCGGCGCTCTCTCATCCGGACCCGAACTGCACCGGCTCTCTTTTTCCACAGACCTGCAGGAACTCGATGTGGTTTTCGGTGGTGAGAAAAAACTTACCAAGGCCTTGGATGAACTGATCGACCTGCATAAACCGAAGGCCGCCTTTGTCTATTCAACCTGTATAGTCGGGCTTATTGGCGATGATCTGGAGGCAGTCTGCAGAAAAGCAACCGAAGAAAAAGGAATACCGGTGCTGCCGGTGCAGTCGGAAGGATTTAAGAAAGGCAACAAGCGTGCGGGATATGAAGCCGCCTGTAATGCCATGGCCCGGTTGGTCGGCATGGGCGATATCAGTAATATTTCCCAACACTCCATCAACATTCTGGGAGATTTTAATCTGGCCGGTGAAATCTGGCTGATCCGCGAATACTTCCAGCGTATCGGTGTCGAAGTTGTCGCCAACATTACCGGTGACGGACGGGTTGCAGATATTCAGCGGTGTCACGGAGCGGCACTCAACGTGGTCCAGTGTTCGGGGGCAACCATGGATCTGGCCAACATGCTGAAGGATGGTTACGGCATTCCATCCATCCGTGTTTCCTATTTCGGTATCGAAGATATGGCCGAAGCACTCTATTCCGTAGCCCGCCATTTTGATGAGCCGGAGATGATGGAAAAAGCCCGTCAGGTGGTGAAGGAAGAACTCGTCACATTGCTGCCGGAACTGGCCAAATATAAAAAAGCACTCACCGGCAAAAAAGCTGCCATTTATGTCGGCGGCGCTTTCAAGGCATTTTCCCTGGTCAAGGCATTCCGACTTATCGGCATGGATGTGGTCATGGTCGGCTCCCAGACCGGTACCAAAGAGGATTATATCGAACTTGAAGAAATAACCGACGAGGGCTGCATCATCGTTGACGATTCCAATCCGCTCGAACTTTCCTCCTTTTTAAAAGAGAAGGATGTCGACCTTTTTGTCGGAGGTGTCAAGGAACGACCTATTGCCTATAAACTCGGCGTTGCCTTCTGTGACCACAATCACGAACGGAAAGAAATGCTGGCCGGTTTCCAGGGTATGTTGAATTTTGCCCGCGAAGTATACGGATCGGTAATGAGTCCCGTCTGGAAGTTTGTCCCACGAAGAACCAAGGAGTAACAATCATGACCAAGATGCCAAGTTATACCGCTACCACCAATGCCTGTAAACTTTGTAAACCTCTTGGAGCATCGCTTGCCTTTCGGGGAATCGAAAGCTGCGTGCCCTTCCTGCACGGTTCCCAGGGATGCGCCACGTATATGCGCCGTTATATTATCAGCCACTTTAATGAACCCATAGATATCGCCTCATCTTCGCTCGGTGAAAAACAGGCAATTTACGGGGGAGGATCGAACCTGAAACTTGGCCTAAAAAATGTCACGACCAAATATGCTCCAAAGGTCATCGGGGTGGCAACGACCTGCCTAACAGAAACCATTGGCGATAATGTACCAATGATTCTTTCGGAATATCATAAAGAATTCGGTACCTCCGATTCTCCTCTGGTGGTCCATGTTTCAACACCAAGCTTTTCCGGCACTCATATGGAAGGTTTTACTGCAGCTGTAAAGGAAATAGTCTCGCAGCTTGCAATAGAGTCGGAACCAAATGAGTCTATCAATCTTTTAAGCGGCTTTATCTCAACCGCTGATATCAGATATCTCCGCGAAGTGTGCGACGACTTCGGGCTGAATGCTACAATTCTTCCCGATTATTCGGACACTCTCGATGGTCAGGCGTTAAACGATTATCCACTCATCCCAGAGGGCGGAACACCACTTGCCTCCATCAGGACCATGGGCGGCGCCAGGGCAACCATAGAACTCGGTTCAACTCTTCCTGCTGAAACCGGCGGCAAGGTACTTGAACAAAAATATGGGACCAGACTCTATCAAAAAGGGCTGCCAATCGGCATAAGGGCAACAGATGCGCTGTTTGAACTCCTTGCCGAATTGAGCGGTAAAGATATTCCTGCAGGGTATACCGCAGCCCGGGGGAGATTGATCGACAGCATGGTCGACGGCCACAAGTACATTTTCGACAAAAGGGCAGTGGTTTATGGAGAAGAAGATTTAGTCGTCGGCATGACTTCCTTTCTCGCAGAGATCGGCATTAATACCGTACTCTGCGCCTCCGGTGGGAAAAGCGGCAAATTTGAATCAAGTATTGCTGCTGCACTTGAGGGAATGGATTGTGAGCTTCCGGTGGTGAAAGAAGATGTCGATTTTTATGATATCGAACATATGGCCAAAGAACTGAAGGTCGACTTGGTCATCGGCCACTCCAAAGGCTACACCTTTGCCAGAAAAGAGAATCTGCCCCTGATTCGAATCGGCTTTCCAATCCATGACCGTGTCGGCGGACAACGGATTTTACACCTCGGCTACCACGGTGCACAGGCGCTGTTTGATCTCATAACCAATACGATTATCGACAAGAAGCAAAGCGACTCTCCAGTCGGCTACAGCTACATGTAATTTTGTCGTAAAAACTCATTTCATTCATTCTGGAACGGTCTTCAATTTATTTACCGCAAGGACTTATTATGAAAAATTCAGGAAAAAAAGATTTCCGGAGCCATCCCTGTTTTAACGCCGATGCAAAAGGAAAATTCGGCAGAGTGCATTTGCCGGTTGCTCCAAAGTGCAATATAAAATGCAATTTCTGCGATCGTAAGTATGACTGCGTCAACGAATCACGGCCGGGAGTTACCAGCACTATACTTTCTCCCGAGCAAGCCGGTGTATATATGCAGCGGGTACTTGATAAAGAGCCGAGAATAAGCGTGGCCGGGATCGCAGGTCCCGGCGATCCTTTTGCAAATGGGCCGGAAACCATCGCGACCATGCGCACCATCAGGAAAAATCATCCACAGACACTGCTTTGTGTCTCTTCGAATGGTATGGGTATCGGCCCCTATATTGAGGCATTAGCCGAAATTGAAGTCTCGCATGTAACCATTACCGTCTGTGCCGTTGCCCCGGAGATCGGGCAGAAAATTTATTCCTGGGTAAAAGACGGCAATGTTGTCTATCGTGGCCTGCAGGCGGCTGAACTTCTCCTGTCCCGGCAACTTGCCGCGATCAGGAAACTTAAAGCACATGACATCACGGTAAAAGTCAACTGTATCGTCATTCCGGGAATCAATGACCACCACGTCGAAGATGTCGCCAGAACCATGAAGGAACTAGATGTAGATCTTCTTAACTGCATGGCCATGTTTCCCAATGTGAACACACCATTTGGCGAAATTGCTCAACCGGATACGGAGATGATGGAACAGCTTCGTGCCAAAGCGGAGGAGTATCTACCCCAGATGCGCCACTGCACACGCTGCCGGGCCGATGCGGTGGGTTTACTTGACGAAGATCGTACCGAGGAATTCAGAAGCTGCCTGACTGCTTGTTCTTCACTGAAACCAATGCCTGCCGCTATGCGACCTTACGTGGCTGTAGCGACTGAAGAAGGAATACTTATCAACCAGCATCTCGGAGAAGCCAGGACTTTTCAGATCTGGGAACAGGTTGAAGATTCTTTTCGTAAAGTTGAGGACCGTTCAGGTCCTGCTGTTGGCGGCGGAATAAAACGCTGGCACCAGTTGGCGAAAATTCTTGGCGACTGCCGCGCCGTATTGGTGAGTGGTGTCGGTCAGACTCCTCTTGAAATTCTTTCCAAATCCGGAGTAAAACCAGTGGAAGCAGCTGGATTTATTGAAGAAGGCCTGAAAACAGTTTATGAAAACAAAAAAACATCATCTCTCCGGGGACGACGAAGTCCTTGTGCCGACGGCAGCTGCAGCGGATCGGGAGGAGGATGCGGTTGATACATGCCCTTTGACTGTGTTCCTTAATGACACAAATATTTCTTACTCATTTTGAGGTGAGAAATATTTGTGTCAGGCTAAATTATGATTATTATTTCTTCTGTCGGAGTATGAAAACGAAAAGAGGCACCTATTAATTCTGACAGCCAAAGTGCCTAACACACAGACAAAGGAGTACATTATGAAAGATTCTGCAAACCTGCACCTCAAGGTTCAAGATCTCTGTGACTGTTTTGCAACCAATGATCCTCTGAAAGAGATGAGCGAGTTAAAAGACGACACCGACACTGATGAAGCTGCATTAAAGTGGATAGCTCTTGCCGTTCTGCATGGGATTAACAGTAATGCCAAGGAAATCACCATATCCAATACCAAAGACAGCGGGGTAAAAGTAGTTGCCGAATACAGAAAGGCCGAGCTTCCCCCTCCGAGTTATTCGGTGACAAAAAAAATTGTGGCTGCAATGAAAGAAATTTCCCATATCGAAGGCGATGGTAAAGGAGAAGCAATGCTCGCCTTTGGCATCCGCAACAACAGTTTGGATTTGAAGATTAAATCAAAGCATGAAGGAAACGACGAAAAAATCACTATAAAATTCCCATAATGCGGTAGTGAGTTTTATTGATACTCTCACTTCCTATTTGCACCTTGCAGATTATTATTTTGTCTTGTTGGAATAAAATAATCTGTAAGGTACTTACTCCTCAAGGGATATGACCTTATTCCCACCGTCTATCTTCCTGAACTCACTC
>JBHEOR010000100.1:10162-10407 GCA_046260685.1 Desulfopila sp. | reverse complement strand
ATGCTGCTGGTTGCCGCTAAAATATTGTGCAGCCATCGCCAGGCCATTGCAGGAACAATTAAATTCGTCTTTCAGCCCAATGAAGAAATTGCCGGGGCCATACGCATGATCGAAGAAGGAGTTCTGGAAAATCCCAGGGTCGACGGAGTAATGGCAATACATGTCTGGACTCCCCTGGAGGCCGGGAAAATCGGAATCAACGAGGGACCGGTCATGGCAGGCCTTGATGTCTTCAAAATGACTAT
>JBHEOR010000100.1:0-10080 GCA_046260685.1 Desulfopila sp. | reverse complement strand
GTCTGCCGGAAGAGGCGGTTGACCCTATTCTGGCTGCTGTAAACATGATTCAGACTGTGCAGATGATTCAGACACGGGAGATCAGCAATCTCAAGTCGACCATCATCATGATCGGCAAGATCGAGGGGGGAACGAAAAGCAATATTATTCCCGACACTGTGTATCTTGAAGGGTCCATCAGGTTTCTCTATAAAGGTGGTCCGCAGAGCATTGAGCATCCAACCGAACGTTTTTGCCGAATTGCCCGTCAGGTGTGCGAAACGCACCGTTGCAGCTGTGATATCGACATCGAACATGAAAATATACCATTGATCAATGATCACCATATGGTTGGAATAGCGCGACAGACTGCCCAGGAACTCTATGGCGGCAAAGAATTCATTGTCGATACTATTACGACTGCAAGCGAGGATTTTTCCGAATTCAGCGAACGGGGTTCCGGGAGTTTTTATGTTTCTCGGTGCCGGCAATCCCGCCAAGGAGGCGAACTATCCTCATCATAATTCACGATTCAATATCGACGAGGATGTACTTGTAAATGGCGTTGCCATGCTTGTTAACGGAGCGCTTAATTATTTTCAAAGCAATTAAAGGTGCAAAAGGAGGTGAAATTACAGGGGAGGAAAACGTAAAACTTATTAATCCGGCTCATAAGTATGAGCCCCAACGGAAAGGAGTAACAGCATGAAAAAGTTTTTACTGACGTTAACGACACTTATGGTTGTTTTGTCTTTTGGAACAGCTCTTGCCGCAAATTACACGGGTCCTCCAATCATAGCCAAACTGGCTTCAGAGGAGATTGAAGGTGACTTCATGACCGTCTGGGCCAACAAATTTTCGGATCATATGAAAGAGTGGTCTGATGGCAAAATCAATATCGAGGTTTATCCCTATGGCACGCTGGGGAATCTCGGAGATATCAACGAATTGGCCCAGATGGGCGTGGTGGAGTTTGTCTTTTCCGATCATGCCTGGATCAGCGCTTTTGTTCCTCAGGCGCAGGCACTTGCACTGAATTATATTTTTCCCACGGAAAAAGTCCCCGAGGTGCTTGACCATATGGCCAGAAAGGGGCAGTTCCTGCCGCTTTTAGAAGATGCCTTTCGTAAAAACGACCTGGTGCCTCTGTCCATCATGTTTGAAGGATGGCAGTGGGTCACCTCCAGTAAAGAGATTACTTCCCTGGCTGACATGAAAGGCCTCAAGCTTCGCCTGATGTCCTCCAAACTGCTGGTCGAGGGCTATAAAGCCTATGGTGCCAGCCCCACTCCAATGAGTTACGGCGAGGTATACAGCGGTCTGCAGATGGGGCTGATCGATGCGCAGGTCAACCCGTTATTTGCTATTTACAGCATGAAGTTCTATGAAGTGCAGGAGTATGTCACCCAGCTCAAAAGTGAGCCGTTTGTCGGCATACCCTCCGTCAACCAGGAGTTTTTCGATGGCCTGCCGGAGGAGGTACAGCAGGAAATGCGCAGGTTCTGGATTGATGCCATTGTACCGGCCGGTAACTGGATTACCGGGCGTAATGCCTCGGATATGGAAAAAATGAAGGAGGCCAAGCCCTCTCTCAAGTTTCATGTACTGGATGATGAGACCATTGCGGAATTTGAAGCACAGGCCGAAACCGTTTATCCCAAGTATCCCAAAATGGGTGGAGAAGGCGCCGATGAAGTTCTGGACGCATTGTTGAGCGATATCGCCAATGCCAAAGACGCCCTCAATATCCAATAACGGGGCTGCTCGGCCCTGCCGTGGTCTATTGGGCTGCGGCAGGGTGGATATGTTCCTGATACCGAAGGTAACCTCATGAAAACAGATGGAAAGGTTCCCGTAAAAATTGGAACGCTGCGCGGTATTAATCGGGCCATTGGGAAAGTGGTAAATGGCATTGAAGTCTCAATTCTGGTGACCTGCGTTGCAGCACTTGCAATACTGTTGATCACCAATGTTTTTGCCCGAACTTTCTTTCAAAGCATCTACTTTGCCGAAGAGATCTCAAAGTTTCTGGTCATGCTGACCACCTTTACCGGCGTCAGCTATGGTGTGCGCAAGGCCCGCCATATCAGAATGGGGGCGTTTCTCGATGCCATGCCGCCGACAATGGAAAAGGTTTTTATCATATCCATCTCGTTTATCAGCGCCGTGGTTATGGCCATAATGACATGGGCTTCCTGGGAGTATCTGGTCAATGCCATGCAAAAAGGTCATATGACTCCCGCTCTGCGTATGCCGAAGTGGACGTTTTACGTGATCATTCCCATTGGATTCGGTTTGGCCTGTATCCAGTATATCCGCACAATATTAAAAAACCTTATCGAAAAGGAGCCGTGGCAGTCCCCCGATCAGCAGAGCGAATATGAAGATGAAGAAATCGGGGGGGCGCAGCCATGATACTTTTTTCCATTACTCTGGCGATCATGCTGCTCCTTGGTTTTCCATTCATGGTAACGCTGCTGGGTTCGCTTATTCTCTATCTGTTTGTCTATATGCCGGATTTCGCGCCGCGCATGATAATCACGCTGGTGCAGCAGGTTATAGCCGGAGTCACTCCCCCCGCCCTGGTGTGTGTGCCGATGTTTATACTTTCCGCCAGTATTATCACCTCGGGTGAATCGGCCAAGCGACTCATTCATATGTTGAAGGTCTTTGTCGGCCATCTGCCCGGCGGTTTGCCGATTACCACCAATGCCAGCTGTACACTGTTTGGGGCCGTTTCGGGGTCGACCCAGGCGACGGTTGCCGCCATTGGCGGAACCATGCGCCCCATGCTTCTTGAGGCGGGCTATAAAAGCTCGTTCACTCTGGGGCTGATCATCAATTCCAGTGATATCGCCTTTCTTATCCCACCAAGTATCGGATTTATTGTCTATGGCGTAGCGACCAGCACCTCCATCGGTATGCTCTTTCTGGCCGGTATTATTCCAGGTTTAATGATACTGTTCATGTTTTCCACATACTGCTATGTTTATTCCAGGATCAAAAAAATTCCAACCCTGCCCAAGGCCAGCTGGGGGGAGCGGCTGACGGCGTTGAAGCGCGGTATGCCGGTCATGGGCTTTCCTGTTATTATTGTGGGCGGCATTTATACCGGTATTCTCAGTCCCACCGAAGCTTCTGCCGCGGCAGTGCTCTATGCCCTGTTTCTGGAGACGATCATTTATAGAAGCATTACCTTTAACAGGTTGGTCGATGCCTTTCTTCAGACGGGAGTTATTACTGGAGTTGTTTTTATTCTTGTGGGTGCGGGACAGGCATTTTCCTTTCTTATTGGCTTTCTCCAGCTTCCTTCCCAGGTTCTGCCGCCGTTGTTTGGTACCGACCCATCCATGTTGTGGGTTATCACCATTGTAGTTGTGGTCTATTTCGTGGCCTGCATGTTTGTCGATCCGATCGTGGCCATTTTTATCCTCAGCCCGATATTTCAGCCCTATGTTGTTGGCGCCGGAGTTGACCCCATCCTTCTTGGTACGCTGGTCACTCTGCAGGCGGCAATAGGTTCTGCCACACCACCGTTCGGCTGCGATATTTTTACGGCCCAGCTCATTTTCCGCCGACCGTATCTGGAGGTCATAGGCCATGCATTGCCGTTTCTGCTGATGCTGATCCTGGCAACCATTATTTTGATAGCCTTTCCCCAGATTGCTTTGTTTCTGCCGAATCTGGCGATGGGAGGGTAGGGGGCTTGTGTACCGGGATGAGCCAATTGAAGTCGCGTACCCCATAAGTCGCGTTGTAGTTGCGTTTCAGGTAATACAGTTTCTGCTCTCACCTCGGAGAAAGGCCTGCAGGTTTTCTACGGCGATAGCCATAAGCCGCGAACGTGCTTCCCTGGTGGCCCAGGCGATGTGCGGCGTGATAACGCAGTTTCGCGCGCCGATCAGCGGGTTGGGGCTCCTGACCGGCTCCTCCGAGAGCACATCGAGACAGGCGGCGGCGATTGTGCCGTTGTTGAGGGCCCTGGCCAGCGCTTCTTCATTGACCAGTGGGCCTCTGCTGCAGTTTATCAGTATGGCCGATTCCTTCATCAGCTCTATTCGTCCTTCGTTGATGATTTCCCTGGTCTGTTCGGTCAGTGGACAGTGTAAACTGATATAGTCCGATGTCTGCAGCAACTTGTCGAGTTCGCTGCAATACATCCCCTCTGAAAGGTTTTGGGGAGTTGTCCGTGTGTGAATTGCGATATCCATACCAAAGGCCCGGCCGATTGCGGCAGTGGCTTTGCCTATTTCCCCATAACCAATAATCCCCAATTTCTTGCCGCGCAGTTCAACCTGGGGGGTAAGGCAGTAGCAATAGTCGTTTACCCGGTTCCAGCCACCTGCCGCAACATCGGCGGCATGGCCGGCGACATTGTTGGTACTATTGAGAATGTGGGCAAAGACCATCTGTGCCACCGAGTCGGCGCCATAGCCGGGGACATTGGTTACGGTAATGTTGCTCTTGCGCGCGGCGTCAAGGTCGATGGCGTCATACCCGGTGGCCAGCACCCCGATATATTTGAGCCTGGGGAGATCGGCCAGGGTTGCAGCGGAAAAGGGGGTCTTGTTGGTGAATACAATTTCCGCATCCTCGGCCCGTTGCACAATTTGCTCTTCGGGGGTACGCTCGTATACCTGCAGGTTGCCGATGTGTTCCAGGTCCTGCCAGTCAAGATCGCCGGGATTGAGGGTGTAGCCATCCAAAACAACGATATTCATTGGTGTCCTCTCTGGTCGTGAGTGTTTGGTTTTACTACCTACTCCACTTCCTGCAGCATGGCATCAATAACCTGAAGTCCCTGGTTCCAGAAAGCAGTATCATTGAGATCAATGGCAAAGGGCTTGAGTAATTCGTAGGGTGTATCGGATCCGCCGGCACGCAGCAGCTGCAGGTACTTTTCAATAAAGGGAGCACCCTCTTTTTCATAGATGCCGTAGAGCGCCAGGACGAGCAATTCGCCAAAGGCGTAGGAGTAGACATATCCCGGAGTGGCGAGAAAATGGGGGATATAGCTCCACCAGATGCCGTAATCCGGGGACAGGGTGACAGCGTCGGCAAACATTTGGCGCTGGGTTGCAAGCCAGAACTCGCTGAGCTGGTCACTGCTGAGCTCACCCTGCTCCCTGCGGCCGTTATGCATAACATCTTCAAAACGGTTCATGGCGGTTTGCCGAAAAACAGTGGCAAAGATTGATTCCAGTTTCTGGCAAATAAACGCTTTTTTCTCCCGGGCATCGCCGAGCAGATCAAGCTGCGCCTTAAACACCAGGAGCTCCGCAAAAACCGAGGCGGTCTCCGCCAGAACGAGAGGTGTATCGCTTGCAAAATAGCCTTTTTCGGCGGCGAGCACCTGATGAATGCCATGGCCCAGCTCATGGGCAACCGTGGAGACATCGCGAAGGCTTCCGGTGTAGTTGACCATGACATAGGGATGGACATCCGGGACACAGGGGTGGGCGAAGGCCCCGCCGCGTTTGCCGGCAAATACCGGAGCATGGATATAGTTGCTGTCAAAGAAGCGGGCGGCGATATCGGCCATTTCCGGTGAAAAATCTCGAAAGGAATCGAGGATTATTCTTTTACTGTCCAGCCAATCTATCTTCTGGGTCGGTAAGGCCGGCAGAGGGGCGTAGCGGTCGTAATCATAGAGGGTGTCCAGACCAAGCAGGTCTTTTTTGATGCGATAATACCGCTGCACAATATCGTAGCGGCCGGTCACGGCGCTGATCAGTGAGTCCGTGGTGGCGTCTTCGACCTGGTTGTCAAGATTCATGGCGGCGACCCAGTTTGCATGGCGTCGCTGCCGGTCGGTTATCATTTTTTCCGCGGCCAGGGTGTTGAAAATGTGGGTGAGTATATGGTTCTGGCTCTGCAAGCCTTCCGTCATTTCCCGCGCAGCCCGGCGTCGTACCTCGCGATCACTGTTGTGGAGATCGGTGAGGACCTCTTCTTCGGTTCTTTCCTCTTCGCCGAAACGGAGATGGCCAAAAATTTTTTCAAACAGGGTGTTCCAGCTGCTGCGGCCCACAACTTTGCGCTCGATCAGCAGTTTTTCCTCTGCTTCACTCAGCTGATGGGGCCTGTATCGGCGCATGCTTGCAAGGTGATGGCGATACCGGTGAAGATCTTTATGCTCAAGAAGTTGTTGCACCGTGGGATTTGGCAGGCTGTTCCATTCAAGTTCAAAGAACACCAACTCTCTTTCGACCTGGCTGACAAGCTCTTGTATTTTCTGATAAAAAGCACCAGCATCGCCGTTTTGAACCTGGGTTGTAAAGTTAAGAAAGGCAAAGGTCGCAAGCTTTCCCAACACGACATAAAGGTTTTCCAGACGCTGAACAAGGCTGTAAAGCTCCGCGGCGGACAGGTCGGAAAGCGTGGATTTATAACTGCCGGCCAGTGTTCTGCTTTCTTCCAGGCACCAGGTGCTGTGTTCATCGATGGCTGGATCGTCAAGGCCTGTATAGAGATCATTTAGATTCCAAAGCACATCCGTGGTTGCCAGTGTATCGTTGATCGATTGTTTGTCACTCGTCATAAGTCGCTATCTCCTTAATTCTGCATCAAATCAGCAATAAAAGGCCCTACCGCCTCGAATCCCTGACTGTCCACCAGCCGAATGGTTTCGGAACCGATAATCGCCATATCGGCCACGTTTTTCAGGGCGTTGATATCCTGGCGAGAGCGTATGCCGAAACCAACGGCCAGCGGTTTATTCGTTGCCCGCCGGCAACGTTCCAGATAACCGGAGAAGTCGCTGTCAAGCTCTGATTTTTTGCCGGTGACGCCGCGGCGGGCGACACAGTAGATAAAGCCCTTGCCTGCTTTGTCGAGTTCCTTCATGCGCTCATCGGTGGAGGTTGGGGAGTAAATAAGGATAGGAGCGACATGATGCCGTGCTGTCAATTGGAAAAAGCTCATACTCTGCTCCGGTGGCAGATCGGGGACGATCAGGCCTGCTATACCTTTTTGCCCGCAATGACCTATGAAGTGCTCTTCACCATATTTGAAGATGATGTTGAAGTAGGTCATATAAAGAAATGGAATGGAATAGGTGCGGGCCATTTCCGCGCCGAATTCAAGGCACCGGGCCACAGTTGTGCCGCCGGCAAGGCTGTCCAGATTGGCCTTCATGATGACGGGACCGTCGGCCATGGGCTCAGAGAAGGGAATCTGCATCTCGATGGAGTCGACTCCGGCCGCAACCATCTGCTCGATGACTCTCCTGTTGATCTCAAATGACGGGTAGCCCAGGACAATATGTGTCATCAGCAGGATATCTTTTTTGTGGAGTTGTTGTTCTAAATGTTCTTGAAGCTGCATATATCACCATTCTATGTGGAATACGAAGATTGTGTCTGTATTTATTTGCTGTACGTACGGCCGCATTTGACGATAAAGTCTTTCCAGGAGGGATCATCAAAGGCATGGGCAATGGTGAAAATATCCTTGTCACCTCGTCCCGACATGTTAATGATTACGGCATCGTCGCCGGCAAGCTGTGAAGCCTCCTTAAAGGCCTGGACAAAAGCGTGAGCCGACTCAAGCGCTGGAATGATGCCCTCCTTTTTCATGGTAAGATCGAGCGCCTCCATGACCTCACTGTCCGTCGCTGCTTCAAAGCGCACCTTGCCCTGTTCCCAGAGATCGGAGAGTATGGGGGAGACCCCGACATAATCAAGTCCAGCTGCAACGGAATGGGTCTCACACATCTGACCGTCGTCATTTTGTAAAAACATGGTGCGATATCCCTGGGCTACTCCCGGGGAGGCATCTGTGCCGCAGAGTCGAGCGGCATGTCTGCCGCTGCCTATGCCCTCGCCACCCGCTTCGACACCGACAAGTTCGACCCCGTCCTGGTCGAGAAAGCTGCCGAAAATACCCATGGCGTTAGAACCCCCGCCGACACAGGCATACACCCTGGCGGGGTTGCGGCCATGCTGTTTTTGGATTTGCTGGATGGCCTCCTTGCCCACAATGGACTGGAACCAGCTGACCATTTCCGGGAAGGGTGCGGGACCGCAGGCCGTCCCGAAAACATAGTGGGTGGTATCAAGATTGGTGACCCAGTCGCGAAATGCCTCGTTGATGGCATCTTTAAGGGTACGGGAACCGTCCTTGACAGGTACAACCTTCGCACCCATTTTTTCCATCCAGAAGACATTGGGACGCTGACGTTCAACGTCGATCTCACCCATGTATATGGTGCAGTCAAAGCCGAATTTGGCTGCCATGGTGGCGGTTGCCACACCATGCTGACCGGCTCCGGTTTCGGCAATGACCCGGGTTTTCCCCATGCGCTTGACGAGCAGCCCTTGCCCCATGACATTGTTTGCCTTATGGGCACCGGTATGATTGAGATCTTCCCGTTTTATATAAATTTGCGCACCACCGAAATGTCTGGAGAGATTTTCGGCATGGGTCAGCGGGGTAGGGCGGCATGAATATGTTGACATGAGGTCTTTGTATTCCTGCCAGAAATTCGGATCAGCCTTGGCTGTTGAAAAATATTGGTCGAGTTCCGTAAAGGTGTGGTGCAGTACTTCGGGAATAAACGCCCCGCCCCAATTGCCAAAATATCCTTTCTGTTCCATATGCTTACTCTCCAACGGATTGAGTTCCCGGTGTTGTGATACTGTGTTGTATGCTATACGATGTCCTGGATGGATCAATTGAACTTTGTTGATAATCAGCTCTATCACTATATCGTGCATTCTTCTAATGTAAAGCATGCTGCAAGTTTTGCAGAAACTCCACCATGCCAAAGAGTATTTTTACCTCCTTGCCTTTTGTCATTCGAGCTGATTTCGGCAGACTGCGGCAAAATCCTCCGGATAATGTCGATTAATAAAGCGCAGTTGGGCTTCGCTGAAGGCCCCCATGGAGAATGGCAGTTTGGGGAGCAGCGAATACATAAGAGGTTGCCGCATGGAGCCATGCTTGGCGATGCGCTTGGAAAATTCGATGGAGGTAACCATTGTGGCGCCAAGTTTGGCGAAAATTTGCTGTGCCTTAAGCAGGGCTGTATCCAATGATTTTCTGCAGCTCAAGTCCGTCTCCAGGACATTGCCGAAAAAAGCGCCGTTTGCATCCGGCCGGGTCATTATCTGTAGTTCCCATTGAGAGGTTTGAGCCTTGGGAACCATGATCATGACATTGTCATCCTGCCAGACCACAAGGGATGAGGGGGCGTCGGGGCGGTTGTCCATTCTGGTATTGCCGGTAATGGCGGCAAAATAATCGTTGAAGAAATCGCTTTGAGTGTTGCGCTGGTACGCATCCATGGTACTGCGTATCATGTCGCCGCAGCAGAAGGCGGGGAGGTAACCCTCGTGGCCTTCCCTGTCGCCGCAGTAAGCGGCCACCAGTTCAGGGATAACGGCATATTGCTGGTGGATCTGCTGATGGGAGGCGTGGAGTCGGTAATTTGTGGGAGAGTAATCAAAGCCGAAGTTCCAGCCCCAGAGGGTCGCCAGGTTGGGAACGCTGCCCACGGTAAGCGTTTCGAGGATTTGCAGGCGTAATTCCTCCAACTCTTTCTCGGTGTAGGAAGAGCGGCTGGCGATATCAATATCACAATGGCTGCTGATCGCAATATACATCCTCTGGTAATACAGATGCCGCAATCCCTGCATGTCCTCGGCGGTGAGTTCCGCAATGGAGTAACGAACGGCATCATCGGCCATATTGGCGGCAAAATGGCCCCCGGCAATATAGGAGTTTTTTCGCAGGTATTCAAAAATATGGCTGTCATAACCACTTCGATAGTCGCCGACAATTTCACTGTCACCCTGGGCGCCGGGCCGCAGCACCATGGCTCTTTTGTATTCGTCGGGCAGGGCGGGGTTATTGGCGACGGCTTCAAAAAGATCATAATCCTTGATTTGAGCCTTTGTTTTATCTTTTTTACCTGTGGTGTAGCGAAGGCCGGTTACACGAGAAGCACCATCGAAGATAAATTCACAGCTGAGGACGGCCAGACGGATGAGGTCGTCCGGGTCGGTGGAACAGGTTGCCAGTGTTAAAAGCAGCGGTCGAGGCAGGGAATCGATAATATCCGTGGGTACGTTGTGCTGCTGGAGATGGGTGGTAAGGGAA
>JBHEOR010000010.1:0-43892 GCA_046260685.1 Desulfopila sp. | reverse complement strand
GCCTGGATAAGGGAGAAATGGGGCAGTGGTTCACATCGTCCTGGGATTTCGCCAAGCAGATACTTCCCCTGCTGCTGATGGGTGTACTGGTCGCCGGCTTCCTCCTGGGAAGAGTGGGCAATGAAGGGATGATTCCCTCCGAATGGGTGGCAACGGCGGTAGGCGGCAACTCGCTGCAGGCCAATTTCTTCGCTTCCATTGCCGGGGCGTTTATGTATTTTGCCACATTGACCGAAGTGCCGATTCTGCAGGGACTTATCGGCAGCGGTATGGGCAAGGGTCCTGCGCTCTCCCTGCTGCTGGCCGGCCCGGCCTTGAGTCTGCCCAACATGCTGGTGATCAGAAGTGTTCTTGGAAACAAAAAGACCCTGGTGTTTGTCTGCCTGGTAGTTGTCATGGCAACACTGTCGGGTGTTCTTTTTGGGACGTTTTTTAAATAACAAATAACTACATGAGGATGACAATGGAAATTAAAGTTCTTGGGCCCGGCTGCCCCAAATGCTCGGCACTTGCCGAAAACGCTGAGAGTGTGGCCAAGGAAATGGGTCTCGACTATGAGATCGAAAAAATATCCGATCTCAACACAATAATGGGATTCGGGGTATTTATGACGCCCGGCCTGGTAGTTGACGGTGAGGTGAAGAGTGTCGGCAAGGTTCCAACTGCCGATGAGATCAAAAAGATGCTGCAAAAATAAGTTCCTGTCTGCCCTTTCCGGCAGGATTCTCGGCAGCGGTTCGTGGGCCGACGGCAGTGTGGTGTTTTGTAAGCCGGCCGGAGCCTGCATAGGTCTTCCGGGGATGTATTTCACTGACGAGCCGCTGTTGAAGGTACTGTGATATCCATTGTCCTGGTGCGAGGAGAAACATCGAACAGGGTAATTTTTTTCACGAGAGAATCAGATGAGGCAGGCGGATAAAACACCTCGGCGGGCAGTACTGTGACTCGTCTTTCACATGATGGAGGGAAAAGGTATGCTTCTCAACAACTATGCTCTTGAAATTTTCCGATCGAAATGCAACTCCGGAGCAACAACTCTACATTGTTTTGCCCATCTCGATGATGATGTAGGAGATGCTCTCCCCTACCTCAATACCGTTCTCGGCGGCTTTGGCTATATCAAAGATCCGCCTTCCCTGACCCTGAAAGCCTCAGGCAAACTGATAACCATTCATTCTCGCAGGATTGCGGTCAACGCCCTGCAGGACAGGGAACAGGCGGAAAAGATCGTCTCCTGGCTGCAGCGGGAGATTAATTCCGCCTGGGAAAACCGCGAGGATATTGAACCGAGCACAAAAGGGGTAAGCCAACCAGCCATGATGGATGTCCTTAAGCTCTTGCCGAAAACCAACTGCGGCGAATGCGGCGAACCCACCTGCATGGTCTTTGCCGTCAGAGTCACTGAAGGGGCCAAGGACCATTCCAACTGCCCAGCCCTCGACAGTACTGCAAAAAAAAGTTTGGCAGCGTATCTGGCACCGTTTCATTTCGATTGATGTTTGTCCAACAATGCCGGCAGCGATTGGACATACTCCCGTATCTCATCTCGCACTCGCCGGTAATGGACAAGTTTTTCTTCCTCGTCCTCTACATCCCCGGCAAGTTTTGGCGGATCATCAAAACCGCGATGGAGCACCTTGCCGGGAAAGTATGGGCAGGTTTCGTTGGCATGACCGCAAAGGGTGATAACATAGTCAAAGTGATCAACCGGTAACTCCGGAATAAGGGTTGATCTCTGCATGGAGATGTCGACTCCTGCCTCGGCCATAACCTTGACGGCCAGAGGATTAAGGCCATGTTTCTCTATGCCGGCGGAATAGGCATCGATGGAATCGGCCTTGAGATACCGGGCCCAGCCTTCGGCCATCTGGCTTCGGCAGGAGTTGCCGGTACAGAGAAAAAGTACTGAGACTTTTTTATCGGGTGTGTGGTTCATATTTTCCTCCCTTTATTGGTTGAGCCACTGGATTGTTTCTCGGGGTAATTGCAACAGCACCCGGCAAGCAACAATACCATTCTGCTTGCTCGACAAGTACCAGCTCCTGTGCAGCCGGCCAGGTGCCCCTTTCGACTGCGCAATCACCATTACAGGAAAAAATGAAGGCTTTGAAATGCATAATGTAACGGTTTGTCAAGCTGGTTCAGAGTATTGCTGTCATTGCATAATCTGGCGAACGCGGTACTCCAGCGAAGCCGACCCCTTGGCGGCAACGTGCACCGGCCAGCTGACGGTCAGGGCATTTTCTTTGGTATGGGGCTGCGATTCGCTGATGATCTGCCAGTCCCCGGGAATATTTTCCTCCACTCTCACCATCACCGGCTCATCCTTGGCATTTTCGAGGGTGAGTCTATATTCGCTCTCATATATTCTCTGGGCATTGTTCCTGCCGCGGACAACGGAAAAATCGGTCTGAATACGATCAGCAGTAACATCAAAGGCCTTGCCCAGTTGTATCTTGATGGTTTCATTCTCCGGAGTATGATCAATGGAGTCTTCTCCGATGAACTGCAGAAAACCAGAGCCATCCTCCTTATACACCCTCACGGTGCCGGCCGGCTTGGGCGATCCAAAATTTGAAGCCGTGTCATTTTTCATGTGTAGAAAGACACCAACTCCGACACCCCTGGCAATTTCACCAACTTTATTCCAGTAATAATTCGAATGCGGCGCGCGCAGTACCAGGTGCTTGCTGCATATACCGTTATTTTCCTGCAACAGGGCAACCTGTTTGGATTGATTTTCAAGAATCGTTGTTGGTCGTTCAAGCGTGTATAGATGATATTCAAACAAGGACTCGCGCTGCATATCCTGCTGCGGGGCACCGCTTCTGGACTCCAGCATCCGCGAAGCGACCGGCGCCATACGCTCCCGGCCCGTCTTTACTCGATGAACATCTCCTGCCACCAATTGGAGCTTGGCATTGCCGTAGCTGGTGCCGCTGGAATTATTCAAGGTCACCCAGCCCTGCAGGTCGATTCTATCTTCTGCCCGGTTAAGCTTTGCAATATAGTCGGCCTTCCAGGACAGACCGCCGCTCAGATAGGAAAGTTCAAGCTGCTGTTTGCCCTCGCTTGCATTTTCCACCAACATTGTCAGTGTCGGCTTTTCCCGAAGATTGTCCGGTACATTGGGATAGAGAACACGACCATGCAGGCCGGTTTCAATATGATCCTCGACCTTGATAACGACACCACCGGCAACGCTCAGCACCTTGGCATCAACCGTGTACTCCTCTTCATCATCATCGCCTCTTGTGCGGACAAGGCTGATATGCCTGCCGACGTATTTGCGCAGCAAGGATTCCGGGGAGAGCAGATCATACTCATAATTCTGCTCCAGGACATCGATTGCTCCACCTTGCAGGACAGCGGTTTCGGGTTGAATCTTGGAGCTGATCTCTTTGAACGCCAGGGTCTGCCGCCCGGCCTGCACATCAATACCCCGGGTATCACGTATAAGAGCCAGATTGGAATTATAAATCGTCAAACTGAGGGAATGCTGATCACTGGCTGTTGTCACAATCTCCGCCCCGGCGGGTACTGTCAGCAACAGAGAAAAAAGCACAATACAAAAAATGTGAATTCGAGCAAACATGATGTTCTCCTGAAGTAGGACTGGTACATTGGGATCCGGCAGGGGCGAACCTGGTGTTCGCCCCTGCCGGATAACGCAAAATCATCCTCCGGCCAATTTGACTGTATATCCCTGTTTACCCAGGAGCTCGGCCAATAGTTCCCGGTGATCTCCCTGGATTTCAATGACTCCGTTCTTCACGGTTCCTCCCGAACCACATTTCTTCTTCAGCCCCTTGGCCAGTTTCGTCAACTCCTTGCCGGCCAGTGGAATACCTGTAATACAACAGACAGTGCTACCTTTACGTCCTTTGGTCTCTTTCTGTATGCGCACGGTACCATCCCCCTCCGGTCTACTCTGTTTGCTGCTGCAGCAGCACTGCCCGGCCGGATACCCACAACCGGGGCAGATCCGACCGACATCGGTTGCATAGACCACCCCTTTGTTCGTTTTTTTCTTCATGCTGATTGTTCCTTGTATTCAGCAATATCCCGTGGCGGCGCCCCCCCATAGAGGCGAACACCGGCTTCACCCCTACGGATGCAACGGGAAAATGTTGTAAATGTGACTGGACATGACCACGCACTCGTCCAACTGCATACAATTACAACCTACCTTCAACGGTAACTCTTAAGCGTTAGGAGCATTTTTCTTTAAGATTTTTGGCAGTGCTTATTTCGATATAGGATGCGCCCTGCTGTACTCCAAAGCTACCGGCGAGAACAATAATAAGATCATCATCGGCAAAGCATTTATCGTCGATAAGGCGACAGATTGATTTGCGCAGGGGCTCGGCAGAGTTGATATCAATTGGGATAAAATCAGCATAAACACCATACGAGAGTGAAAGCTGGCGCATGACCCGGCGATCATACATCTGGGCATAGATAGTATTACCGCCGCGATATGCCGCCAATGCCCGAATGGATTTTCCGGTGAGTGAGTCCGCTACAATGGCCCTGGTATTGAGGCGCAATGCCGCCTTGACCGCGGACTTGGCGAGATAGCCGGTAATTCTGTTACTATCACTATAGGGCACCTCTAAAAATCTTTCTCTCTTGGCCTCGACCTCCCCTATAATTTTTGCCATGGTGCGCACGGCCAGCTCCGGATACATACCATTGGCCGTTTCTCCTGAAAGCATCAGGGCATCGGCATGGTCAAGGCAGGCATTTGCCACATCGGAAACCTCGGCTCGGGTCGGCCGCGGTGATTCCATCATGGAATGCAGCATCTGTGTGGCAACAATCACAGGTCGCCTTTGAGCTATACAGGCCTTGACAATTTTTTTCTGGATCAATGGGATCCGTTCAGTGGGAATTTCCACGGCAAGATCACCACGGGCGATCATGACCCCGTAGGCATGTTCAAATATTTCGTCGAGATTCTCAACTCCCTCGGAATTTTCAATTTTGGCTATAATTTTAATGGATGAACCGCTTTCATTGAGAATATCCTGTACCGCAATCACATCATTACGATTCCTGACAAAAGAATGTGCTATAAAGTCGATATCCTGCTCGGCACTAAAACGAATAAAATTTTTATCCTTTTTACTTAAAGCGGGCAGTTTGACATGAACAGAGGGAATATTTATGCTCTTTTTCGCCCGTATGACACCATCGTTTTCCACGATGCAGTGTAGATATTCCTCATCTTTATCAACCACTCCCAGAGCGATATAGCCATCATCTATAAGAATGGAACTGCCCACGGGAACATCATCGACAAAATTCCGATGAGACACACAAATGACATCGGCGTCGGAGAGCTCGTCGGGGGCTCCTTTTATTCGTATAATATCGCCGCATTTAACGGCCTGAGGTGCATTACCGTCGCAGGTTCGTATTTCCGGCCCCTTGGTATCGATCAAAATGCCTATCTTCTCGGACACCGTTCGAGTAGCATTTATAATCCCACGCGCATCATCATGGGTCATATGAGCGGTGTTGAGCCGAACGACGTTCATGCCGGCTTTATACAATCTGGTGATAAATTCAACGGAACAGTTCAGCGATGAAACCGTTGCTACAATCTTTGTGTTTTTGGGCATTACCGTACCTTTATTAGAGGCGTTTCCAATATGGAAATACCTGGATTCTCCCTGTCAAAATCCCATTTCTGTGGATTATTAGCGATGTATTCTCGGCTGCGGTGTAATTCGTCTTCGCAGCGGATAATATGTTCATAATAATTGCGCTGCCATATTTTCCCAGAAAACGGCGGCCAACCATGTTGTTTGACACCATTTATATATTCGTGCGTGGTAACAGATTTAAACGCCTGGACAATCCGCCCAACCGTATTCGGCAATGTCCCGTTGGGACGCACCGCACCTGGACGCCCCCCGTCGGGACGAACCCCACCTGGACGGTTCCCGTAGGGGCGAACCTTGTGTTCGCCCTGGACCTTGTGTTCGCCCTGGCACGTTTGTTCGCCCTGGCACGTTTGTTCGCCCGATTTTTGATCGTCAGGCGTGTTAGGGCGAACACAAGGTTCGCCCCTACGGGGGTCGCCCATCAATGGGTCGTCCGAATGATGTAACGCGAAAATGCCGTGGATGTGATTTGGCATGACCACGAATTCGTCCAATTGCATGCAATCAAAACGAACCGGCAATCCACCCCAAATGGATGCCACCATTTGTCCGGCATCATTTAACACCATTTTCCCATCTGCAATCTCTCCAAACAAACATTCCCGGTTGTGCGTGCAGACCGTCACGAAATACGCCCCGGCCCGTGAATAATCATACCCCTTCAATCGAATCGATCGACGATGATGAATATCGGGATTGTAATGCATAAATCTTCCAGCAAAAGAAATACCTTTATTAAATTCTCATTTCTCCATGGCGGAGACACCGGTCCTGGCAATCTCAATTATATGCCGACGTCCGATCTCATCGAGAAAACCGTCGATATGCCTTGTTGAACCGGCCACTTGAATAATATGGGTGTCCTCCCCTTTGCGATCGAGGATCTCAAAATTATAACGGCCATGAAAATCATTGAGGTGGTCCGCGGTCACTTCGAGTTTGACAATGGCCACTTCACGCCAGTAGCTGTTGTCGATATCCAGTTCTTTAACGGAAATGACCTCGGTAAATTTTTCCAGCTGCCGCATGACCTGCTCCATCTTACGTTCGTCATCCTCTTCCAGAGTAATGGTCATACGGCTGATCCCTTCCACTCGTGAGGTACATACCGTCAAGGTATCGACGTTGTACATTTTTTTCCTGATCAGCATGGATACTTTATTGAGTACGCCGGGGCGGTCCAGCATAAAGGCCAGAATTGTACGTCGCTTCATTGCTTTACTCCCTTGCTCGTTGTTTTGCCGGTCGCTGTCTTGCTGGTTGTTGTCTTGCCCCTGGTCTCTACCTGACTCTTTTTACCGGTTGCAGCCCCTTTTGCAGGATGTTTGATAATCATATCACCAAAACCGCCTCCTCCCGGAATCATCGGCAGAATAACCTCTCCGGGATCACAGAGGCACTCCACAAGTATTGCGCCGTTATGTTCCATGGCTTTTAGTAGAGCCGGCTTGACCTGATCCATGGTTTCCACCTTGATATATTCAATGCCATAGGCCTGAGCGATGAGCCCGAAGTCGGGGCTCTGCATGGGAGTACCGGCATAACGGCCATCAAAGAACAGCGTCTGCCACTGACGGACCATACCGAGGTAGCCGTTATTGAGCAGGATTATCTTGAGATCGATCTGCTGTTCCATGACCGTGCCAAGTTCCTGAATATTCATCTGGAAGCCGCCGTCGCCGCAGATCGACCAGACACGCTCATGCGGACGCGCCAGCTTTACACCGACGGCCATGGGCAGGGATGCTCCCATGGTTCCGGCACCGCCGGAGGAAAACCAGCTGTTTTCCGTCTGATAATTATAGAAACGGGCTGCCATCATCTGGTGCTGTCCGACATCGGGCACGATCAGGTCCATGCCGCCGGTCAACTCGGAGAGCTGGTGGATTATGGATTTCATCAACAGTCGGCCCGAGTCTCCCACACCGGATTCTATTTCCCGGCGCAGATCATCGGCCATGGCCCGACGAGACTCATTAATTTTGTCAAACCAGCGGCGTCGGGGTTTGCAGGTCAGCATGGGCTCACCGTTGAGCACATGCAGAACTCGATAGACATCGGCGTTGATGGCCACCGTGGTGGCTACGTTTTTCTCGATTTCCGAAGGGTCGATCTCCACATGTATAACATCGGCATCCCTGGCATACTCATTGAGTTTTCCGGTAACCCTGTCGTCAAAACGCATACCAAAAGAGATGAGTAAATCCGCCTCCATGATGGCCCGGTTGGCCTCGACGGTTCCATGCATGCCCATCATGCCAAGACTCAGCGGGTGATCACTGGGAATGGCAGAGAGGCCATGCAGGGTGAAGGCAATGGGAATATTAACTTTTTCGGCAAATCGGCGCAGCTCCTTGCCGGCATTGGAATTAATAACCCCATGCCCGCAAAAAATTATGGGCCGCTCACTCCTGTTTATCAGGTATATGGCCCGTCGCACCGGCTCGATCTCCGGTGTTGGATGGTAAAGAAAACCTGGCAGATCGGGACGATAATTCTTGGCTGTAAAAGAATAGCCGGCATCAACCTCTTCGTTTTGCACGTTTTTAGGTATATCCAGCACAACCGGACCGCCCCTTCCCGTTGTGGCGACATAAAAGGCCTCATGCACCATGTGCTCGACATCGGCGGCGGCAAGCGGCATATAGGTCTGCTTACAGATCGGCATCATGACCCCGACCACATCGCTTTCCTGAAAGGCATCCGTGGCGATCACTTTCGTTTCCACCTGTCCGGTTATGGCAACCATCGGCACCGAGTCCATATAGGCATCGGCAATACCGGTTGTGAGATTCATGGCCCCGGGACCTGAAGTTGAAATACAAACGCCCACCTTAGGGGTATCGGTGGAAAGCGATGCCCTGGTAAGCCCCTGGGCCATAAAGGCTGCCCCCTGTTCATGGCGTGACATGATGAACCGGATATCATCCTGTTTATCGATTTCATCAAAAATCGGCATGATAGCCCCACCGGTATAGCCAAAAATATACTTGACGCCCTTGTCCTTCAGCGACTTCATCACCAGTTTTTTCCCCGTCATATTTTTCCCTCTACTTCCAATAATCGTTGTATTGATTGTTGTATTGGTTGTATACTCAGCACGTCAGCGCTTTTTCGTATCATCCATTATCGTATCATCCATCACCGTATCGTCCATCATCAGGAAGCAAAACATCCTCATTGGCCGGCACTGCTTTTCACGCGGCAACATGAACAACTCGTTACAATAAAAAGCGTTGCTCTCACCTCCCATTTAGCCAGACAGAGGCAACAAAAGCAATGAGATATTGCCCACTCTCGAACCTTCAGCGAAAAAGCAACCATGTAGCCTCCAAAGAGCCGCCAAAGCAATCATGCCGCCGATATACGGCGTATTGGCGTATTGACGTATTGACGTATTGGCGTATCACCAATGAATCCTTTTGCTGATGACCAGCGAAACTCAGCACGAAGCATTGAAGGGCTCCTGGGGCGATCAACTGAGTTTCGTTGGTCATCAAGATCCTTTTTGACTTTTTTTTGACTTTTTACAGCTTTTAATTTAGTCATGTTCTCACTGGTGTCCGGGTGTTTTTTTGTATTACCACATAACCAGTTGTATTAAAATGATATATTTAACAAAACATGCATAATCAATTCAGAAATGCACTTATTTCCGAGAAAAACATACCCCAAAAACCCGTATAGGGGGGACATGCGTTTTCCTGTATACCTCAGGCGACGTGACATCTGCAAAAGCTGGAAAGCTGATGTCAAGCAGGAACATAATCAATCAGGAGTGCCGGCTCCAGGCAGCCATCCATTATAAAGAAAAGAGACCCATTTATGTCCGATTCAATTTTACCATATGTTTCCAAACCGGCCCGTTATCTCGGCGGTGAATTCAATGCATTCAAAAAAGACCGCCAAGCAATGGAGGTCCATTTCGCTCTTCTTTTTCCAGATCTTTATGAAATCGGGATGTCACACTTTGGTTTGCAGATACTCTACCATCTCCTCAATAATGAGGAAAAATATCTTGCTGAACGCTGCTTCGCTCCCGATAAAGACGCGGAAAAACTGCATCGCCAGAAGCAGCTGCCACTGCTCTCCCTGGAGTCCGGCCAACCACTCAGCTCATTTGATGTGATGGGCATCACCCTGCCCTATGAGCTCTGCTACTCCAATATTCTGACACTGCTGGACCTCTCCGGCATTCCCCGCTACAGTAAAGAACGCGATGACAGCCATCCACTGATACTCGGCGGAGGGTCCTGCTCTTTCAACCCTGAACCCGTCGCCCCTTTTTTCGATGCCATTTTGTTGGGAGATGGGGAAGAAGCGATTCTGGAAATTGCGGCAATCGTGCAACAGGAGAAAAAGGCCGGCAGTGGCAAACACGCCCTGCTCCGCCGGCTAGCCGCCGTTCAGGGAGTCTACATACCATCTTTTTTCACACCGGAGTACGACGATAATGGCAGGCTCACCGCCATCACCAACTCCCATGGTACCTCCGCCCAGGTCGATAGACGCATCGTCAGTGATCTTAACGCCACTGCCCATCTTCAGGCACCCATCGTTCCCAACGCCAAAATCGTTCATGACCGGCTTGGCGTAGAGATCGCCAGAGGCTGCACCCGAGGGTGCCGGTTCTGCCAGGCCGGCATGACCTACCGCCCCGTCAGGGAACGTACCGTCGAACAGATAATGGACCTTGCCGAAAATGGAATAGAGCACTCCGGTTTTGAAGAGTTAGCGCTGCTTTCTTTATCCACGGGAGACCACAGCTGTATCAATGATCTCCTGCCCCGCCTCATGGACCGTTTCGCCGAAGACCACGTCTCCGTCTCCATGCCTTCCATGCGGGTCGGTACACTGTCACAACCGGTCATGGATCAGATACAACGGGTCAGAAAAACAGGTTTCACCGTGGCACCAGAGGCCGGCAGCGAACGGCTGCGGCGGGTCATCAACAAGGGGATAACCGAAGACGATCTTCTGGAAACCTGTAAGAATGCTTTTACACTGGGATGGAACGGTATAAAACTCTATTTCATGATCGGCCTGCCAACGGAAACCATGAAGGATATCGACGCCATCATTGAGCTTACCCAAAAAATCAAACGCCATACCGCGGCCAATGCCGGGAAGCGAGCACAAATAACCACCAGTGTCGGAACCTTCGTCCCGAAACCGCACACTCCCTTTCAATGGCATGAACAACTTTCGCTTGAAGAGTCTCGCCGGCGCATCATCCACCTCAAAAAGAACATGCCCAAAAAAGGCGCCAAACTGAAATGGCATGATCCGGAAATGAGCTTTCTGGAAGGCGTTTTCTCCAGAGGCGACAGGCAACTGGCCCCGCTGATCGAATGCGCCTTCTCCCTTGGGGCGCGGCTGGACGGCTGGTCCGATCACTTTGATTTTACTCTCTGGCAGCAGGCGGCAGAGCAGTGCGGCATAGATCTCTCCACCTATCTGCGCGCCCGGGACGACAACGAGATTCTGCCCTGGCAACATCTTTCAAGCGGAGTGGACATCCAATTCCTCCAACAGGAAAATGCCAACGCCGGCAGCGAAACCTATACTCCGGACTGCCGCTATCACGGCTGCCAACAGTGCGGCCTGTGTGATTTTACAACCATCATGCCCATCGTTCATAACAGCCGTTACCACCAGCTGGAGCACAACACAACAGCATACTCATCCACCGGCTCATCCAATGATTTTGCGACCTCGCGACCACAGCGCAGCACAAGCTCATCACAAGGCGCTCACCGGGAGCAGCATTTCAAATATAGAGTAAACTACTCGCGCCTTGGGAAAATAGGGTATCTTGGACATCTGGAGATCCTTCAGCTGGTTTTCAGGTCGCTGAAAAGAGCCGGTATCCATACCGCTTACTCAAAAGGTTTCAACCCTTCGCCCAAAATCTCCTTTGGCGAAGCCCTGCCCGTCGGCATGGAAAGCGATGCCGAGTTTTTTATCATGGACCTGCCCGCTCCCCTCGCCGACCCGACCGACGCTGCAGACAGACTCAACAACAGCCTTCCCGAAGGACTCCATGTACAATCCATTGAGCTCCACTCCGGCAAAATGGCACAGAGCATTATCAACACCTACGCAATCACGCTGCCCCGGGGATTATCCGCCGATGAATGGCACGCTTGTACAACATACCTTAACGCCGAACAGTATCCGGTAACACGCATCCGCAAAGGCAAGGTCGGGACAGTTGACCTCAGACCGCTTCTTCTGGACATCAGGAAAATCGACAACCGCACACTGGAGATTGACATGCGATCTACGGTCGGCATACCAGGGGTGAAGATAGCCGAAGCCCTGGCACCGATTCTTTTGTGGCAGGAAGAAGAACTGCTGCAATGCCGTCTCCGTAAAACGGGCTGGCAGGCGGCAGCGGCAATCTGATAAACAGGGCAAAGGGTCTTGCTGTACACCCGTCTTCATGGTAGAAATCTCTTCAAGCTGAAGAATTTACCCCTGCACGAACCCATTTTTTTGAATAGAGAGTGCAGGTAACCTACAAACTGTTTTTTTTAGAGGCGATTCGATGAATAAAAAGATCATACTTCGCGATGATGAAATGCCGCAACAATGGTACAACGTTGTTCCGGATATACCAAACGGGCTCGAACCACCGCTTGATCCCGTAACAAAGGAACCGATGGGACCGGAAAAACTCAGTGCCGTTTTTCCCATGGGCCTTTTAGAACAGGAAATGTCAACACAAAGGTTTATAGATATTCCCGAAGAAGTTTCCAATATTCTTAAAATCTGGCGCCCGGCTCCCCTGGTCAGGGCGAACAACCTGGAAAAAGCCCTCGGCACCAAAGCAAAAATCTATTTCAAGAATGAGGGTGTTTCCCCCGTTGGTTCCCATAAACCAAACAGCGCCGTGGCCCAGGCCTATTACAATAAGGTCGAGGGTGTCAAACGGCTCTCCACGGAAACCGGTGCAGGCCAGTGGGGCAGTGCTCTTTCCTTTGCCACCAGCAAGTTCGGCCTTGAATGCAAAGTTTATATGGTGCGGGTCAGTTTCGACCAGAAACCCTATAGAAAATCGATGATGCACACCTACGGCGCCGAAATCGTCCCCAGCCCCAGCGACTCAACGGAAATTGGTACAAAGATCCTCAATCAGTATCCGGATACCCCCGGTTCTCTTGGAATTGCCATCTCTGAAGCTCTGGAAGATGCCTCCACCCGTGACGACACCAAGTACGCCCTCGGTTCGGTACTCAACCATGTGGTATTACACCAGTCGATCATTGGCCTTGAATCGAAAAAACAGCTTGAAATTGCGGGAGACTCCCCGGACGTCATCATCGGCTGCTGCGGCGGCGGCTCCAATTTTGCCGGGATAATGGCTCCCTTTCTGCCGGACAAACTTGAAGGTCAAAACATACGTTTTGTCGGTGTGGAACCCGCGTCCTGCCCATCGCTCACAATGGGGAGACTGGCCTACGATTTCGGTGACGTCGCCCAAATGACGCCACTGCTCTACATGTACACCCTGGGACATGACTTTATCCCCCCGGGCATTCACGCCGGAGGACTGCGTTATCACGGCATGGCGCCGATCGTCTCTGCACTGGTGCGGGAAAAATTGATCGAGCCGCTCAAAGTGCAGCAGCTGGAATGTTTTGAAGCCGGTGTTCTGTTTGCCAAAACCGAAGGTATCATTCCCGCCCCGGAAACCTGTCACGCCATTCGAGGGGCCATTATCGAGGCAACCCGGGATCTCAACGAAGAGAAAACCATTCTCTTTAACTTTTCCGGCCACGGTCTTATTGACATGGCCTCGTATGATAAATTCTACTCCGGGCAACTGGAAAACTATGAATATCCCGAGGAAGAAATAGCAAGGTCCATGGCCAACCTGCCAAAGATTTAATAGTTTATCATGGATAGACATCGGGGCGTAACGGCTCTGCGACTCTACCTCTTCAGCCCCCTGGGCAAACGTGTCGCAACAGCATTTGTCTGCGGGGTCTGCATTGGTCTGCTCAATCCTGCTGTGCTTTGCGGCAAAGGAAACCCGCTCGACACCATTCTTCCCTACCTTGACAACGGAGGCTACGCCCTACAGGTCTCCGGCACAATTGTGTATGGCTCCAATGTTGACAGCCGCTTCATTCCCGCTTCCACCATTAAAATTTTTACCGGCCTCATGGCTCTGGAGACTCTAGGGCCTGAATTTCGTTTTACCACACAATTCTATCGTGACAATGATGCCAATCTCTATATCAAGGGGTCGGGAGATCCACTGCTGACCTCGGAAAGCATAGCTGAAATCGCCACACGGTTACAAGACCTGGGGATTCAGCGGCTCAAAAGCATCGTTCTTGATGACACCGCCTTTGCCCTTGAAGGCCCCCCACCCGGCTCGAAAAACTCGGCCAATCCCTATGACGCAGGCAATGGAGCCCTTGCCGTCAACTTCAACTCTCTGCCCTTTACGGTCACCTCCAATAACAAGGTGGTCTCCGGCGAACCCCAGACTCCTGCAATACCACTCATGCACGAAATTGGTTCCCGTTACGGCAAAGGCTCCTACAGGGTAAATGTCAGCAGCTTTGCTGCGCGGCGCAACCACTCCAACATATTGCGATATTGCGGGGAACTGTTCACCTCCATTTTTCAACACCATGGCATCACCGTGGAAAACGGCTTCAGATCGGGTGAGGTCCCACCGCACGCCAACCGCCTCTTCACCCATGCATCGGCCACTCCCCTGCGCCGACTGGTGCAGCTCTGTTTGCGCTATTCAAACAATTATATCGCCAATCAGCTCTATCTCGCCTGCGGTCGCAAAATCCATGGAGGCCCCGCCACCTGGCAAAAGGCAAACACGGCTGCCCGTCGCTATATCAGCAGGCGGCTGAAGTTGTCAGCAGAGGCTATACGGCTGGTGGACGGCTCGGGCCTGGCTGTTGCCAACGCAATCACACCAGGCGCCATGCTCATTGTACTGGAGCGATTCCGCCCCTATGCCGATCTGCTGTCACAGCATCGAGGAATTTTTCTCAAATCCGGCACGCTGCAGGGGGTCTATGGCTACGCCGGCTACTTCGGTACCGACCCCGACCTCGCCCCTTTCGCACTTCTTCTCAACCAACAGCGCAATACCAGATCAATCATCCTCCAGCGTCTCCAAGAGGCCTTCAACACGCTCACCGTCCCGCACCGAAAACCATGACCCTCTCACTTTTTAAGACGATACAGACTCCACCGGCGCAGACCTTTTCTATTACGCTACCAAACGCATCAAAGCATTGCCCGACCCGCCCGGTCAACTGTTTTCTTATTTTCTTATTAGCCCGCACGCGGAATATGCGAAAAAAATCCCTGGTAAAGCAAACTTTTCCTGGTAAACTAACGATATGAAATAAACTTTTCATACATTGATCTTTCAACAGGAGGTAATCATGCACTTCCCCAGAAGAATATTGCGCTCCCTCGGTCTCCATGCCTGTCTTGCTGCCCTGCTCGTTGCCGTCGGCTGCAGCGAGCCGGAAGGAACTGTCGCCGAGGGAAAACGATGGTACAGGATGCACAATTGTTCCGCCTGCCATGGAGACAACGGCTACGACGGCAATGGCCCTAACATTGCAGCTTTGGACATGGAGTTCAACTCCTTTACACATCGACTCCGCAATGCCGAGACGGCGGTAATGCCGCAATACGATGAAAACCAGATCAATGACGATGATGCCGCCGATATTTTAGCCTATTTGAAAAGCATAACCGTGCCTTGAAATACAGACCAATTTGAAAAAATGGATCTTTTCACACTCTCTTCGTGGCAGTCAAAACATGTTTTTTTGCTGCGCGATACATATTTCAAAAGCACTTCTGCTTGAGAATGATTATCATTGAAATGCAGTTGAAAACGTTTTATTTTCTACTCGTTGCTTACTCTACTCAAGAAAGGAGACTTTCATGGTCAACTCCATTTACGCATTCTTAGAAAGTGTCGGATTTACCCACCCACTCCATCCGGCGATGACACATGCACCCATGGGAATGGTTATCGGCATGTTTCTTTTCGGGCTGTTGGCGCTGAAGTGGAAAGGCAAACATTTCTCCCTGGCGGCCTACTATTGTTCCGTCGTCGCACTTATAAGCATTTTCCCAACCGCTTTTCTGGGCATTCTTGACTGGTTGAAATTTTTTTACGGAGAATGGTACCCGCTGATTATCGTCAAAATGACACTCAGTGTTGTTCTCACGGTACTGCTGGCATTCTCTATTGTTCTGCGGAACAAAGGAGCAGCACACAAAAAGGTGGTTATTGTCTACATCCTGTGCATGGCATGTGCGGGCGGCCTGGGCTATTCCGGCGGCGATCTTGTCTATGGGTAAGCAGACTGGTCCTGCTCCGGTTGTCATAGATTGCATTACAGACAAAGATACTTACACGCAATGATAATCGGTCTCAAACAGATAGTTCTGATCGGCCTGCTGTTGTATTCCGCCTTATTGCTTTTTCTCTACTTCCAACAGAAAAAGTTTATTTTTTTTCCGACCAGAGCTCATCATGAAGCGCCGCAACATAGTGTGGAATTCACTCTGCGCCATGACAACGTTGTACTCCAGGGATGGCTTTTCCAGGAAAAATATGCGCCCGACCGATTGATCTTCTATTATGGAGGGAACGCCGAGGATATTTATTATGCAGTGGAGCAATTCCAGCAATACGGTGATACCGCTGCTCTGTTTGTCAACTACAGAGGCTACGGCGCCAGCACCGGCTCCCCCGGGCAGCAGGAGATTTTCAAGGATGCTTTGGCCGTCTTTGACGAAGTCACACAACGCTATCGGCCCAAAAAAGTATTTGTCATGGGCAGAAGTCTCGGCTCGGGTGTAGCCGGCCATGTTGCCTCAAGGCGGCCAGTGGATGGTGCTATCCTCATTACGCCCTTTGACTCCATAGAGGCCATTGCCGGACGCCGGTTTTTTTTCCTGCCTGTTTCGCTGCTGCTTCGGCACCCGTTTCGTTTAATTGACTCTGCGGCTCAGTTTACCGCCCCCAGTCTCATCATATACGGAGGAAACGACAGCACCGTCCTTCCGGCGCAGACAGAGCGACTTATCGAGAATATTCGTGGGGAGAAAAAAAGTGTTTTGATCGAAGATGCCGAACACAACAACATTGACATGTTTGATCGCTATCATCTTGAGATTCTCCAATTTATACAATAATAGCATGACAAAGGCGCCGCACCATTTGTGCAGAGAGCCAGGATGTGGTATAGTAGTCACAACATGCTCAAAATACTCTCGATTCGTGCTCGTTCATAGTTTCCCAGGTGCCCCTTAACAAACTCCAGGCTGCAATGAAAGAAACCCACTATTCACGTATAGAACAGAAAATAGACTCCTTCCCATCACTGCCCTCAACCGTTGCCGAGGTAATGGATGTGGTGAACAACCCCGAGGGTACCGCCAAAGAGCTGACCCAGGCAATCCTGGCCGACCAGTCCATGTGCATAGCGATTCTCAAGATTGCCAATTCCGCCCTCTACGGCATGCCCAAAAAGGTCAGTTCACTGGAACGAGCCATAACCATTCTCGGCTTCAATGAGATCCAAAGTATTGTGCTGAGCAAGTCGGTAATGAATAATTTCAGTGAAGTATTTCGGCATAATAATGCTACCATACAAAATTTCTGGGACCACTCCTTCACCTGTGCACTTGCCGCCCGAGTGATAGCTGAGCATTTCAGTCTGTCAGCGCCGGGGAGATTTTTCATAGGCGGTCTCATCCATGATATCGGCAAACTGGCCATGCTTCTCACCTTTCCCACGGAATATGAAGCGGATACATGGATACAGGGATTTTCAAGTGAAGACAAGCTGGCACAAGAGCAGCAATCATTTGGTATCACGCACGGCGAGGTGGGCAGCAGGCTACTGCAGAAATGGAATTTCCCGGATTCGCTGATCGAAGGATTGCAATTCCACCATACCCCGGGGGTAGCCACGGCAGTACAGGGATTTCCCCTCATACTGCAACTAGCAGATGCCCTCTCTTTTATCTGCTGCAATTATGCCAAAGAGGAAATGGAAGGTTTGGAAAATGAAATAGTAACCCTCATTCCCGGCATCGCACCATTGTGGGATGAACACCAACTTCCCTGGGAACGCCTGCGCCTTGAAATGTGGTACAACTGGGTCAATATCGAACGTGCCCACGGCAGCTCGATTTTAAGTATTTTGACCTCGTAATTCTCTCCGTCACTGCTGAATTGAGCGCCACCAACATTCAACCTGCAATTTCTCCTCAACAGAATCCGGAACCGTCCCAAACCAGTTAATCATAGACATCGGCATCTTTGAAAAATCGGCCTTCACCATCCTTTGCCGACAGTTTCGGAGGGGGCTCCAGCGGCCAGTCAATTGCAATATCAGGGTCGTTCCAGATGATACAGCGCTCGTGCTCCGGGGCGTAATAATCAGTTGCCTGATAGAGAAACTCGGCAACCTCGCTCAGAACCACGAAGCCGTGACCAAATCCCTCGGGAATCCAGAATTGCTTCTTATTTTCGGCACTGAGCCGGACGCCGACCCACTGACCGAAACTGGACGACGATTTTCGCAGATCCACGGCCACATCAAAGACTTCACCAACCACCACCCGGACAAGTTTGCCCTGCGGCTGATGAACCTGATAATGCAGGCCGCGCAGTACGTTCCTGGTAGACCGGGAGTGGTTATTCTGCACAAAAATGGTGTCAAGGCCGGTGGCGGCTCTCCAATTGCGCAGATTAAAACTTTCATAAAAAAATCCACGCTCATCCCCAAAAACCTTGGGCTCCACCACCAGAACATCAGGGATCGCCATGGGTCGTACCTGCATATTGCCGTCCTCGTGTGCTCAACCGGCATTTCCCCCGTGCCGGCGGGATGTGCCACATTTATAAAAAAAAATTCAGTTTTCTGTTTGCATTACCATCAAAAGATCCTAAAGTGGTCCTCTCCTCTATATGCGGTGTCAACCATCAGAGAACCACTCTGTACAACAATGTTCCAGCGGAAACAATAGTAAAAATGAGCAAACAGAGCAAACAGGAAATAGCCAGACGAAGAACTTTCGGAATTATCAGCCATCCGGATGCGGGAAAAACAACCTTAACTGAAAAGCTGCTGCTCTACGGCGGCGCCATCAACCTCGCCGGTACGGTCAAATCCCGAAAAAACGAGCGCAAGGCCACCAGCGACTGGATGTCAATTGAGCAGGAACGCGGCATTTCGGTGACAACATCGGTGATGAAGTTCACCTACTACGATTATGAAATCAATCTCCTTGACACTCCCGGCCATCAGGATTTTTCCGAGGATACCTACCGGGTATTAACGGCTGTGGACTCCGCCATCATGGTAATCGACAATGCCAAAGGTGTGGAGACCCAAACGGAAAAGCTGATGGAGGTTTGCCGAATGCGCAACACCCCGCTCATCACATTTATCAACAAACTTGACCGGGAAGGAATGTCGCCGCTCGACATCCTCGCCGACATCGAGGAAAAACTCCAGATCGAATGCGCCCCGCTTTCCTGGCCCATAGGTATGGGCAAAACCTTTAAGGGCGTCTACAACCTCCTGCGCCGACAAATCTACCTCTTCACTCCGGGCCAGGAATCACGCGAAGAGGACGGCATCACCATCGAAAATCTCGACGATCCGCGCCTTGATGAGCTGCTGGGCAGCCAGGCCGACGAACTCCGTGAAGATATCGAACTTTTGCAGGGAGCAGCCAATCCTTTTGAATATGATCACTACCGCAGCGCCTGTCAGACGCCGGTGTTCTTCGGCAGTGCCATTAACAACTTTGGGGTCCGGGAACTCCTCAACGGCTTCGTGAAAATGGCCCCCCCACCCGAGCCGCGTAGAGCAGTGACACGTGACGTCGCCCCGGAAGAAGACACCTTCTCCGGCTTTGTCTTCAAGATTCAGGCAAACATGAACCCGGCGCACCGTGACAGAATCGCTTTTCTCCGTGTTTGTTCCGGGAAATTCACCCGTGGCATGAAAGTAAAACACCATCGCCTCGGCAAGGACATCACCCTGGCCAATGCCACTATCTTCATGGCCCAGGATCGAGCCAACGTGGAAGAGGCGTGGCCGGGTGATATCATTGGGCTGCATAATCATGGCACCATCAAAATCGGTGACACCTTTACCCCCAAGGAAGAGCTCAAATTCACGGGAATTCCGAACTTTGCCCCCGAACACTTCCGACGCATCATTCTCAAGAATCCGCTCAAAATGAAACAGCTGCAAAAGGGATTAATCCAACTTGCCGAAGAAGGAGCCGTCCAGGTCTTCAGACCGCTGATCGGCTCGGACTATATCATGGGGGCGGTGGGCGTTCTGCAGTTTGAAGTCACCGTTGCCCGGCTCAAAAACGAGTACGGTGTCGATGCAATCTATGAGCCGGTGGATTACCAGGCAGCCCGGTGGGTAAGCTGCGAAGATGCCAAAAAAATGGCACATTTTGAGGCGAAGAACCAGGGGGCACTGGCAAAAGATTCGGAGGGCTTTCTTACCTATCTCGCCCACAATGACTGGATGCTGAATTTCTTCATGGAAAAATGGCCGGATATTGCGTTTCACAAAACCCGGGAAAACGTCTAACGTATATTGGCAAAAGGTTAACGCTTTGTCACTCTTTGTCACTCATCCTCATCTTGAACAAAAATGAGGGCGGCACCATCTGTCAGAGCGGCAGCAACCTTTTTTCTGGCAACGGTGATAATACGCTGAATGGTGCCGCGAGAAACCCCCACCCGTGCACCGGCTTCTTCCTGGGTCAACCCATCCTTGTCACAAAGTCGTAGCACTTCCAGCTCATCAAGGTGCAACTCTATCTGCCGCAACTCGTGGAGCGGCCTTCCTGTAGGCTTAAAGGCCATTCCACTGAATTTTCCTTCGCAATTCCTTGCTTTTTTCGGTCGTGGTGACATTTTTCTCCATTAATCAATAGTCGTTTGATTTCCTTTACTTTTTACAATATCGCTCAGCTCAAAGCAGGCATTTGGAATGCCTCTGCCTCACAATCATCATGGAAACACAGCAAGTTCATGTTGTTTGTCCAAGATATTGTCGTAATATACAATGATACTGCCGGAAATGCAGTATACCTCAGGCTGTTTCCAGTCAAATATTCTTAAACGACGCTCAAAACGCCTACATTGTCGCACTGGCAACGGTATATAGCACAGAACATGGCTCTATTGCAAGTATGTCATCACTCCCGTTGCATTTATACCACCTACATCCTGCGCTTAGAATATGAAAAAATTACCCCATCTCGTGTCGTGGAACAATATCGGCGTTTCATTTTCATGTAAACAGCATGGACAACGGTCGGTGACTCAGGTAAATTATACCTCAATCCTGCATATAATCTTAAGTAAACTTTTTTAATATACTATGAAGAAACTATTTCTGTTACTTACTCTGCCGCTCATCATTTTCACACTGTTCGTTCAAACCTCCCCTTCTTGGTCCAGGAACAATGAGGATCCGGCGTTTTCCGACATTACCGTCACCAGCTCAAGCAGCCACCTCCTGCTTTTTGCCATGCTCACCAACAGCTTTACAGATGAGATGCTCCAAGGACTTCACAGCGGTGTCCCCATTGAGTTTTCGTTTTTTATCGAACTTGCCCCAACAGAGCAGGGCTGGGACAGTGACAAAGGCATCACCATTGAAACCAGGCATCTCTTAAGCTACGACACTATCAGAGAAGATTATACCGTCGAGATAGAAGAAAGCGGCAAACGTTTTTTCACTTTTGACGATTTACCAGCAGCCCAAAAAACAACAAATGAAATTAACGGCCTGAAAGTTGTCAGACTGGAGAAGTTACAGCCCGACACCGCCTACACCTTGCGCATCCGCGCATTACTCTACAAAAACAACCTGCCCATGGGACTGCACAGGATTATCCCCTTTACCTCCTGGTGGGACATCCAGACACAATGGCACACCATTGCCTTTACACTGTAATCCATGACCACGGAAATCGATAATCAGACCGGCAGCTTCAACGAATTGCCGCAAACTCTGCTCGGTGAGAATTTCCACCTCTCCGAGCAGAGGCGCCGTAAGAAAAAGCTGACACGATTCGTCATCCTTGTCTGTACCTGCCTCATCCCGATCTTTGTATGGTTCCAGTCATTATTGTATAACAATGAAATCTCCATACCGGTCAATTCCAATATCCTCATATTCGTTTTTATCAACATCAATGTTCTATTGGTTCTGCTGGTATTGTTTCTTGTGCTTCGAAATCTTGCCGAACTCTTTCTTGAACGTCGTAAAGGTCCCTCCCATGCCGGTCTCAAGAAAAAACTGGTTATTTCTTTTCTGGCACTCTCCCTCATTCCCACCATCTTGCTTTTCTTCGTAGCCCTGCAGTTTGTCTCTAAAAGCATGGATTACTGGTTCAATGCCAATGTTGAGCAGTCGTTGCAGGAATCTCTCAAGCTTGCTCAAACCATACTTCGCAACACTGAGAACCAGGCACGCCAACTCGGAGGCGACATCAGCGCCCGGCTGGAAGAAATTGCCCTTGATGACGACATTGACGTTGCCGTTGAACAGTTCAAAGACACGCTCAAATTTCAAACACGATACGGTCCGGACAACCTGCTGTTGACATCGGAGGATGCCAGTTTTGAAATATCAGCAAGCAGTGATCGCCTCAAGGGCATGAAACTTCCGGCCATTCCAGCCAGCACCATTCAGAATTTGAAGCGTGGCGCTCCCGGAAAAAACATCATTCAGGAGACTCTGCAGGGTAATCTGGTTCGCCATACCACCATCACACTTCTAGGAGAACAGAAAATCCGGGCAACACTGACAACGACACTGCTTCTTAACAAAGATCAGCTCGCCAGCATGGATCTCATCTCCCAGGGACTGGAAGGCTACCGCCAGCTCAAATATCTCAAAGAGCCATTTAAATTCTGGCTTCTGGTCATTCTGCTCATTGTCACCCTGCTCATCATTTTTGGCGCCATCTGGTTCGGCTTTTATATCTCCAAGGGCATCACCGAACCGGTGGCCAGACTGGCCGATGCCACTAAACGTATTGCCGAAGGCGATCTCGAATTTGCCATTGAGGGTAAAGCCGATGATGAAATAGGCCAACTCATTGATGCCTTCAATAAAATGACAATAAATCTGAGCAGCAGCAACAAAAAGCTTGCCGATACCCTGGCAGCCCTTCATGAGAGCTCACAGGAATCGGAGCAACGCCGCCGTTACACCGAAATCATTCTGCAGAATGTCTCGGCCGGCGTCATATCCATGGATGAAGAAGGCAGAGTCACCACCATCAACCGATTTGCCGAGAATCTTCTTAATATCGACAGAAATTTCTACCTCAACAAACGATTCCAGGACACACTGCCTAAGCAACACGCCGCCATCATCAACAGTTTTCAGGAAAAGCTCCAGGTATCAAAAAAAACAAGCATAGAGGAGCATCTGCGTATTAGTGTAATGCGCAAAACCTACTCTTTTTTAATCAACTTTACTCGCCTCGAAGACGAAGAACAGACCCCCCTGGGCTATGTGCTCGTCTTCGACGATCTTACCAAGATTGAAAAAATGCAGAGAATGGCGGCATGGCGAGAAGTTGCCCGCAGGATTGCCCACGAAATCAAAAATCCGCTGACTCCCATCCAGCTCTCGGCACAGCGGCTGCGCAGGCGCTATCCCGTCATCCTTGAGGATGAAGATGAAGTTTTCGATCAATGCACGGCAACCATCATTAATCAGGTTGATGAGCTTAAACGACTGGTCAGTGAATTTTCCCAGTTTGCTCGAATGCCGAAAATTCAAAAAGCCGAAGCCGATATCGTCAAACTTGCCGAGGACACCCTTTTTTTCTACAAAGAGGCGCACAAGCATATTGAGTTTCATTGTCATGCCCAAAACACCATCCCTCTTTTACTTTTTGATCCGGAACAGATCAAACGCTGCCTTATCAACCTGCTCGATAATGCGGTTGCAGTTTTGGTTGATGGCGGTAATATTGATGTGGAGCTGTCAAGTGATGATGAAAGTGTTTTCCTCCGGGTATGCGACAATGGCCCGGGCACCACACCTGAAGACAAGGGGCGCCTCTTTGAACCCTATTTCTCCACAAAAAAAACAGGGACCGGTTTGGGCCTTGCCATCGTCTCCACCATCGTTTCCGACCATAATGGCTATATTCGAGTGCAGGATAATGAACCCCGCGGTTCCGTGTTCAGCATCGAACTTCCCCTGCAGTCGGATAACTCAATCACCAGCTGAATCATCACCTGATAGTGTACCGCCGCTTTGGGCTCTTTTCTTTTTTTCTTTTTCCACCTGCGCATCAATAAAAAATCGATACAGTGCAACTATTTGCAAAAAAAAATACCATTATCTGAGACACCTCCATGGAAGGCAAGAAAATACTTGTAATAGACGACGAAGTTTCAATTCAGGATTCGCTCAAAGGCATTCTTGAAGATGAAGGCTTTACCGCCCTCAGCGTTTCCACTGCGGAACAGGGTATTGCCCTTGTTGAAGAAAAAGACATCGATCTTGTCCTGCTCGATATCTGGCTTGGCGACGCCATGGACGGCATCACTGCGTTGGAGGAAATTAAACGGCTCGTTGCAATTCCGGTCATCATGATTTCCGGTCATGCCAGCATAGAAACCGCCGTGCAGGCCACCCGCAAGGGAGCGTATGACTTTATTGAAAAGCCGCTGTCCTACGACAAAGTCATACTCTCCATCACCAACGGTCTGCGACTTGCACAGCTGGAGCACGAAAACAAGCTTCTGCGTGAATCTACCGGCAAAAAAAACCAGCTTACCGGCAGCTCAGAATCCATCCTGGCCCTGCGCAGTCAGATCGAAATGGTCGCCCCCACCAATGCCTGGGTGCTCATTCGGGGAGAGCATGGTACCGGCAAAGAGCTGGTCGCCCAGGCTATCCACAGCCTCTCACCATCCAACAACCAGCCCATGGTGGAGGTCAATTGTGCCGCCATCCCTGAAGAATTGATTGAATCGGAGCTTTTTGGTCATGAAAAGGGCTCGTTTACGGGGGCAAACGCCGGCAAACGTGGCAAGTTTGACCAGGCGGACGGCGGCATTCTCTTTCTTGATGAGATTGGTGACATGAGCCTCAAGACGCAGGCCAAGACCCTGCGTATCCTCCAGGAGCAGAAATTTGAGCGCGTCGGTGGCAGCAAAACCATAAAAGTCAATGTCCGTGTTTTGGCGGCAACCAATAAAAACCTCGAAGAAGAAATCCAAAAAGGAACCTTTCGCCCCGATCTTTTTTACCGCCTCAATGTGGTTCCCATCCATGTTCCACTGCTGCGTGATCGTCTAGAAGACATTCCCCTGCTCGTCGAAGACCTTATAGAAACGCTGAACAGCAAGGGACTGGTGAGAAAAACCTTTGACGAGAGCGCCTACCTGGAGATGATGAAGCATGACTGGCCCGGCAACGTACGAGAACTTCGTAACTTCATCGAACGTTTGGCGATCATGTGCTCGGAGCAGACAATTAGCGATACCCATATTCGACGATTTCTTAAAAATCCTGACAACCACTCCAATGGTCAACTGCCTGACAACATACGGATACCGTATCTTGCCGTTGACTTCAAAGAGGCAAAAAGGGCATTTGAACAGCAGTTTCTCGCCGTCAAACTTGGAGAAAACGGGGGCAATATCTCCAAGACCGCCGAACTTATAGGCCTGGAAAGAAGCCATCTTCACAAAAAGCTCAAAGGCCTTAATATTATAGAGTAAGGGTTCGCACAGCGGCAGGCTGCCCAATCGATATATTTTCAATCAACAGTATAGATATGTTTCAATAGTAAAAAATACAGGAGTCATCAATGGTTTTCCCAGAATACCGTCCACGCAGAATGCGCAAGAATAAAGCCTTCAGGGCGCTCATACGTGAAACACAGCTCAGCCCGTCGCAACTTGTCTATCCGCTCTTTGTTTTGCCCGGCAAAAAAAGAAGAGAGGAGGTGCCCTCCATGCCCGGAGTTTTTCGGGTCTCCGTCGACCAGCTTGCCAAGGAGGCCCGGGAGTGTCTTTCGCTCGGCATCAACACCCTTCTGCTCTTTGGTCTTCCTGAATCAAAGGATGCCATGGGATCCGGCGCCCATGCCAAAAACGGCATTATCCAAAGCGCCGTTAAAGAGCTGAAAAACAAAGCGCCGCAGCTGCTGGTGGTCACCGATGTCTGCCTGTGCGAATATACCGATCACGGCCACTGCGGCTGTATCATCGGCGAGGAGGTCGACAATGATGCAACCATCGAGATTCTGGCCAAGACGGCACTGTCCCATGCCCAGGCCGGAGCCGACATGGTCGCGCCATCGGACATGATGGATGGCCGGATTGCCGAAATCCGTGCCGCCCTCGATGAAAACAATTTCGATACCATACCGATTATGTCCTATGCGGTGAAATATGCCTCCTCCTTTTACGGCCCCTTTCGTGATGCCGCTGAATGTGCGCCCCGGTTCGGCGACAGGCGAAGCTATCAGATGGACCCGGCCAACAGCAGAGAAGCACTGCGCGAGGCCACCCTCGATGTCGACGAAGGCGCCGACATACTCATGGTCAAACCGGCCGTTGCCTACCTCGATGTTATAGCCAAGCTCAAGGAAGAATTCGATCTTCCCGTCGCCGCCTACCATGTCAGTGGTGAATATGCCATGATCAAAGCCGCCGGAGCAAATGGCTGGATCGATGAAACCAGAGTCATGGAGGAGACTCTCCTGTCACTGCGACGGGCCGGGGCCGACATTATCATCACCTACTTTGCCAAGGAGATGGCGAAGCAGCTTCGTTGAGAATACCTGGGGGTCGCATCTTAATTATTAATTATTTTTTAGTCGAGCATCATGCTTTGCCTGGCACAGATAAAAATAGTTAATAATTAAGATGCGACCCCTTAAAAACTTAAGAACGAGCAAGGAATACACAACATGATCAGTCATTCATCAATCCAGGCCCACGGAAAATCCATACAAGGCGCAGGCCGAAAGAAAAACGACGACCGCTTCCTCATCACCCCGATCACTGAAGAATATCTGCTCATTGCGGTTTCCGACGGCATGGGAGGGCACCCCAATGGTGACAAGGCTGCAGAAATAATAATCGAACGTCTGCAAGCCTTGGATATACGACAGGAAGACAAGGCTCTCCTGCTGCACAACGCTCTCCACATGGCCGATAGCGTTATCACCGCGGAGGTGGCGACCAATCCGGACTCGGCAGGCATGGGGGCAACGGCCACCTCGGCTCTTCTCAGTAAAAATATGGTGCACTGGGCCCATATCGGCGACAGCAGGATGTATCTGGCGCGCCAGGGCAGCCTCCGGCAAGTCACCCGCGACCATACCTTCGTTCAAGGCCAGATCGATGCCGGCCATATATCACGCCAGGAGGCCATCAACCACCCCTTCGCCCACGTTCTTGAGCAATGCATAGGCTGCATAGATACAAACATAGAACATGGCAGCTTTGCCGTATTACCTGGCGACAGCATCCTTGTCTGCAGTGATGGCCTGTTCAGAAATCTGGCCGAGGACCAACTTCTGGATATTCTCGCCTCAGGCCAACCTCCAGTTGAACAGGTGGAACGCCTGTTCGATTCCTCTGAGGAGAAAGTTGCCATTGACGATGCAACTGCCATCGTCGCATCTATACCATAACCATCTGAATAGGGGTCGCATCTTAATTATTAACTATTTTAAAGTCAAGCACCATGGCTTGCCTGGCATGGATTAAAATAGTTAATAATTAAGATGCGACCCCTGCTTAGATGCCATACTCCTTCAGCTTGTTCAACAGCGTCTGTCGTGCGATTCCCAGCTGCTTGGCCGTTGCACTTTTATTATGACCATTTTTTTCAAGAATGGTCATAATAATCTCACGCTCAATGTCTCGCAGGGTGGCGCCTTGCCTTGACGGAACATCAGAGGGTTTCGCCTGGGTGCCTTCCGGGAACAACTGGGGAGGAAGCTCATGGGGAGTTATCTGCTCGCCCAGACAGAGTATGGTGGCACGCTCTATAGTGTTTTCGAGCTCCCGTATATTGCCGGGCCAATCATACTGAATGAGCAGGTTCAGCGCTTCAGGGTGAAAGCTTTTGATGTCCTTCCTGTTTTTATCCGCATAGCGTTGAAGAAAAAACTGGGCGAGTTCCGGGACATCGATGCTTCTTTCGCGCAACGACGGAAGGTGCAAAGGAATAACCGACAACCTGAAAAACAGATCCTGCCGGAAAGTACCCTCGGCTATCATGGCCTGTAAATCTTTGTGGGTTGCCGCGAGAAGGCGAACATCGGTTTTGAGCGTTGTATCACCACCGACTCTTTCGAATTCTCCCTCCTGGAGAATACGCAGGATCTTAGCCTGGGTGGCCAGGCTCATATCACCAATTTCATCGAGGAACAGCGTGCCTTTATGGGCAAGCTCAAAACGTCCTTTCCTGGTGGTTGCGGCACCGGTAAAGGCACCTGCCTCATGCCCGAAGAGTTCGCTTTCCAATAGATTTTCATGCAGCGCGGCACAGTTGAGCTTGATAAAAGGAGCATCGGCCCTGGCGCTGTTCTCATGGATTTCGTTGGCAATCAGCTCCTTTCCCGTCCCGGACTCACCGGTGATCAACACCGTCGAATCAGCCGGAGCCACCAGTTTAAGGGTGGCAAACATCTCCTGCATGGCAGGACTTTTACCGATGATGCTGCTGAACTGGTGGCGGTCTTCGAGCTTTTCCTTCAGCGATTGGTTTTCCCTGCCCAGGGTTCGGAAATTCAATGCCCTTGAGATAGTCAACTGTAATTCGTCGATATCCACTGGCTTGGTTACATAATCGAATGCACCCTTTTTCATGGCATCAACGGCGCTTTCCACCGAGGAAAAGGCGGTGATCACCACCACCGGCGTTGTAATGGCGGCCTGCAGTAATGCGCTAAGCGTTGCCAGGCCATCCATGCGCTGCATCTTCAAATCAAGAAGAATGACATCAGCTTCATGATTCGCCAGCAGCGGCAGCACCTCCTCACCATCTCCAGCCAGCAGGGTTGCATACCCGGCACTTTCCATATTCACTTTGAGCATGGTCCGGTGGTTTGCATCATCGTCGACAATCAATATGGTTTCCCGCGTTTTGGCCACGGCTTTCTCCCTGCTTATTTAGGTAAACGAAAACTGATGGTGGCCCCACTCTTCGGTGCTGCCTGCACCTCAAAACTCCCACCATGCTGTTCAATAATCTGATGGCTGACCGCCAGTCCCAGGCCTGTTCCGGATTGATTTGTCGTAAAAAACGGATCAAACATTTTCGCCTGAACATCTTCGCTCATACCGCAGCCGTTATCCTCGACACTGATTTTTATAAAATGGTCCTCCTCTATACACTGCAGGGCAATCCTGCCCCTCGGAGGTATCGCATTGATACTGTTCTTGAGAAGGTTCATCAACACCTGGAGTAACTGATCGGGATCGGCCCGCAGTGAAATACCGGTATCGTGATGCCAACGCAGATCAACGTTTTTCGCGGCAACATCGGATTCCATCATGGAGATGGCTCGATGGAAAAGCGCATCAATTGCAACCTCTTGGAATTGCGGGTGGCGCGACCGGGAAAACTGGAGCAGCCCAGATATTGTCTGATTGAGCCGATCGATTTCACTGATCATGAGCCTGGAATATTTTCTACCGTCGTCGCTTGTTTCCGGCTGGTTGCCGAAAAACTGGGCAAAACCGCGCAGCGTCCCGAGGGGATTGCGTATCTCATGGGCAATGCCGGCTGCCATTTTGCCCAATGCCGCCATTCGCCGGGAACGCTCGAGTTGAAGCTCCATCTCTTTAATTGAACTCATATCCCGTATTATCAAAACCTTGCCGATATTTTCATTGTCGTTGCCGACCAGAGGAGAGCAACTGACATGCAAGGGGATTATTTTACCTGTGTTATCGGCACATTCCGACTCATATTCAAGCAGGCCATCGCAGGTCTCGGTGAAGGTAGTGGAACAACCGGGAAAGACCGTGTTAATGTCTTGTCCCTGAAGGATTGACAGGGGATACCCAAAAAGCTCCTCCGTATTTTTATTGCACGAAACAACCTGGTCAGCAGCATCAAGGGTGATCATGCCGACGGGAATCGATTCGATGACATTTTCGGTATAGAGCTTCATATTGGCCAGTTTGGAGCTGGTGATACGCATTTTCTGGTAGAGAAACAGGAAATAGAGCCCGGCCGTACTCACCAGAAAGAGAATCGCCCCCATGAATAAGGCATGGCGCACATCCTGCTGCCGGGCGCTATCGAACTTATGCGTATCAAGCCCCACCGAAAGTATCTTCTGACCGGCCCGGGCCGAACGAGCCTCACTCATATGCCTGGATTGCATGTGCATCATGGGATAGCGGGAGTCTACCTGGAATTTCTTAAAAAGACCAAATACTCCTTCTTTGTTGTCGAGCCTGGTCACAACCTCGCCAACCTTTATATCGTCAAGATCCTCACCGGTCAAATCAGCCCGGGTCTGCGGCCCGATGTGCTCTACTATACCGCCATCGAGCCCGGTTATGCTGATATAGCGAATATCTTGGTCCTTAGCATACTCCGTCAGGAGGGTATGCAGAGAATCCCCCCTTCTCATTTGATGCATCATCATTGTGGTTCTGCTGCCCGCCTCGATGGAACGCATAATAGCTTCCCCCTTATCCACCAGAAACTGCTCCATTAGGGACTGGGCCCGATTGATGTTTTCCACAGTTGAAAAAACAAGGATGCAGGCCATCACAATGGTTGCCGCCAGTAGGCCAACGGCGGTCTTGGAAAAGCGAATCCGCTGGGGTGACTGGGGAATGGTGTTGTGTTTTTGTATCATGACATACTTTAAAAAATTGCTTTGCAGCGCTGAAGCGAGGGTCTTGTGTCGAGTTTTTTGTCTGGCTTTCTTGCAACTCCCGCGCCAAAATAAAAAATGTGCTACAGCTTTGCCGACTTCGTTGGGAAAAGAGGTTTTCACAAAGTAAAGGCGATGAGAGTCACCATCTTTTTCCTTGCCGTCACAATCTCCCTCTATGCCCACAATCAACAAAAATTCCTCACTGCCCAATAATTGGACATACAGCCGCCACCGGACTGTCCAATATATAGGCGCTGGCCAAACACCACATTACCGGACACATTGTCGGCGTGCACGATTTTATTGCAAGCATGGTTGCAAAGTGTTTCATAGAGCGAACCTTACAGCAAAAGTCCAAAAAAACATCCCATTGTCGGTTTAGGCATATATATTGCTTAACACAGCTCAGCAGTGGGACGACCCCGCCGCAGACTCAACCCTAGAAACAAACACTACGCACACACCATTTTTATTTTCAGGAGACGATTATGAAACGAGTAATGCTGGTAGCACTAACAATTTTCAGTTTGATGTCTGGAAGCGCGGCATTGGCCATGGAGGGGATGGACCATGGCAGTAAAAGCGCGGATGGCACCTTTAAACATGCCACCATGGCCGGTAATGTCCACGCTGAATTTCAGGTTATGGATCTGGCCAGTATGAACATGAAAGACCCTGCAGGCAACACCCATCATGTCATGGCTTCATTTACACGAGATGGTGCAAAGATAGAGAAAGTTGCCGGCAAGGTGAAACTCATCTCACCTTCGGGAGAAGAACAGCTTGCCGTCCTGAAGGATTTTGGCAGCGGCGTTTTTGCCGCCAATTTCACCATTGATGAACCAGGCAAATGGGGCGTCATCTGTGTTTTCAAAGACGCGCAGGAACAGCAGGTTGTCAAGTTCCGGTATCCCCATATGGCAATGTAGCCCAAGCAGGCGGGGCAACAGCAGGCAAAATAACTAACTGCCGTTAGAGCAAAGCCGCTTGCTGCAAGATATTGCCGGTCAATATACAGAACAAGGGAGAATTTTTCGGTGAAAAAGCATACTGCCCCAAAAGGGTCGCTAAGAAACTTCATCATAGCGGGGATATTTCTGGCAAGTACATTACCGGCAAACGGTTATGGAGCAGACGTCAGCTTCGTTGAAGCCAACATTCTCAGCCTTAAGGATGCAGTGCGAACAGCACAGCGCAACGACCCCTGGCTGGTACAAAACAGGCACTCCCAGGATGCTGTAGAGGCCACCAGCATCGCCGCGGCGACAATGCCGGATCCAAGGATGTCGGTGGGGCTTGCAAACTTCCCCACTGACACCTTCGATATCAAGCAGGACCCCATGACCCAGGTCAAAATCGGCATAACCCAGATACTGCCGCGGGGCGACAGCCTGACAATCAAGCAGCGACAGTTGCAGAACCTGGCCCGCCGCTTCCCCTTCCAGCGGCAGGACCGTCGGGCCAAGACCGTGGTCACCGTGGGCCAATTGTGGTTTGATGCCTATACCGCCCAGCAGAGTATTGCACTTATCCAAAAGGATCGCCCGCTTTTTGAGCAACTCGCCGATGTTGCCGAAGCAAGCTATTCCAGCGGTATCGGTAGAACCAGACAACAGGATATTGTCCGGGCACAGCTTGAACTGACCCGGCTGGAAGACAGGCTCACCATGCTCAAGCAGCAACAGGAAACTGTTCAGGAAAAACTGGCCGGATGGCTACGTGGACATTTCAGCGAGCACTACCACACTGCATCCACCTCTACAGCTTCCAAACTGGTACAGCCCTATACGCTCAACAAAAACCAGCCCCGCATTGCGCCTCTCCAGCAATCTCTCTATAGGGCCTCAGTCAAGACCGAGGCCGCAGAGCTCCACCGATATTTCATTGAACATCCAGCAGTTCAGGCAATCGAGAAGAGAATAGATGCAAGCAGGCTGGCAGTTGATCTCGCCAGGGAGAAATACAAACCCCAATTCGGACTCAGCGCCGGTTACGGCTACAGAGACGACGGTTCCACGGCGGGTGATCGAGCGGATTTCATCTCCTTTGGTCTCAGCTTTGACTTGCCGGTGTTCACCAAAAACCGCCAGAAAAAAGAGGTCCAGGCCGCCCTATCCCAGGCCGGCGCGGTCAAAACCGGCAAGTGGACCATGCTGCGCCAAATGATAGCCGAGTTTGAAAAAAATCGAGCCCAGCTCAACAGACTTACCCAGCGTCAGCAACTTTACCAGGACAGGTTGCTGCCCCAGATGCACGAGCAGACAGAGGCCTCCCTGACTGCCTATACCAATGATGACGGCGATTTTGCCGAAGTCGTGCGCGCCCGTATCGCCGAACTCAATGCCAGAATAGAGCTGCTCAATATTACCGTGGCAAAACAAAAAGCGATCATCCGCCTGAACTATTATTTCATGCAGGAAGCAAACGAAATCATAGCGCGTAGTTATAAAAAAACACCGAAATAGTGGATTGCCACCAGGAGATGCAAAATGAAAGAAAGTTTACGTGCTTTGATTGTTCTCACATGCGGTATCCTGGCCGGGGTGGGTATTACAATTGCAATATACCCCCGGCTTGATAATGCCCTCAACCTGTCAGGCGGGCCACAGGGGTCAGAGGAACAATCGGCAGAAAAAGAGCCGCTCTACTGGGTCGCCCCCATGGATGCCGACTACCGGCGGGACGAACCGGGACAATCTCCCATGGGCATGGATCTGGTACCTGTCTATGAAAAAGATGCGGGAGGTGATGATACCGGCCCGGGGGCCGTGAGAATTTCTCCCGATGTTGTCAACAATTTAGGGGTGCGCACTGCCGCGGCACAGCGTACCGAGCTCAATTCCATCATCCGGACCGTTGGCTATGTCGGCTATGACGAAGACCAGCTTGTCCATGTCCATCCGCGGGTCAAAGGCTGGATTGAGAAGCTCTACATCAAGGCTTCAGGCAATCCGGTGACCAAAGGACAGCCGCTCTATGATATTTACTCACCGGAACTGGTCAATGCCCAAGAAGAGCTGCTACTGGCACTCAACCGCAGTTCCCCCCGCCTCATTCGAGCAGCGGAGCTACGGCTGCGCGCCCTGCGGGTGCCACAAGAGACTATCACCAGTCTCAAAAAGTCCCGCAAGGTTCAGCAGAATATCACCTTTTATTCACCGCAGAGCGGAGTGGTCGACAATCTGGTCATTCGCGAAGGCTTTTATGTCGAGCCCGGGACAAACATCATGGCCATCGGCACTCTTGAGCAGGTCTGGGTCGAAGCAGAGGTCTTTGAACGTCAGGCTTCTCGTGTTGCCATTGGAAACGAGGTCACCATGACACTTGACTATCTGCCCGGCAAGGTTTGGCGTGGCAGGGTCGACTACATCTATCCCGCTCTCGATGCTAAAACCCGCACTGTCAGAGTTCGACTGCGCTTTGACAATGAAGACAATCTGCTCAGGCCCAATATGTTTGCACAGGTCGCCCTCCAGGCCGACACTTCGGAAAAAACTCTGGTAATCCCCCAGGAGGCAGTCATTCGTACCGGCCGCAGCAACCGGGTGGTGCTTCATCTTGGCGAGGGCCGCTTCAAATCGATCAACGTCAAAGTCGGTCGCTATGCCCAGGATTCGGCCGAGATTCTTTCAGGATTACGGGAAGGCGATGAAGTGGTGACTTCGGCCCAGTTTCTCATCGACTCCGAATCAAGCAAAACATCGGATTTCAAACGAATGCACCATGAAAAACAGCCTTCGCCCCCGACCAGTATCTGGGCCCAGGCCTCCATTCACACTTTCAATGCAGAAAAACGCCGGGTGAATGCAACCCATGAGCCAATCCCTCAATGGGACTGGCCGGAAATGACCATGGACTTCGCTGTTGCCGAATCGGTGGAACTCTCCAAAATCGAGGAGGGGATGCAGCTCAATATTGAGATCAGCAAAACAGACACGAACCAGTATGAAATCACCGCCATTCACATTCCGGAAACGGAGGAGAATACAAAGCTCGATGATATAGAACTTGATGATATGAGCCTCGACGACATGACTCTGGAGTAAGGCGCGCTCCATTACGAGGGCAATACTTCTTCACGGCATACTCTACATACTGCACTATTTACCACGGAACTCACCGCAATGATTGAATCCATAATACGCTGGTCGATCAACAATCGCCTCTATGTCCTGCTTGCCACGGTAATACTTGTCGGTATTGGCCTGTATTCATTAAAAAATACTCCCGTGGACGCCATTCCCGATCTCTCCGACGTACAGGTCATCATCAAAACGAGGTACCCGGGTCAGGCTCCTCAGGTGGTCGAGGATCAGGTGACCTATCCTCTGACCACTGCCATGCTTTCCGTCCCCGGTGCGGAGGTGGTCCGCGGTTATTCCTTTTTCGGGGATTCCTTTGTCTACGTTATCTTCAACGAAGACACCGATCTCTATTGGGCCAGAAGCCGAGTGCTGGAATACCTCAGCCAGGTGGCCCCATCGTTGCCGTCAAACGCCAGGCCACAGCTTGGCCCAGATGCAACGGGTGTAGGCTGGGTTTACCTCTATGCCCTCATCGACACAACAGGAGAACATGACATCAGCCAGCTGCGTTCCCTGCAGGACTGGTTTCTCAAATATGAATTGCAGACCGTCTCCGGTGTCTCTGAGGTGGCCTCGGTCGGTGGTATGGTAAAGCAATACCAGGTCAAGGTCAATCCCGACAAATTGCGTGCCTTTGACATCCCCCTTGCTCGAATCCAGATGGCCATCCGCAAGGGCAATCAGGAAATCGGCGCCTCTGTTGTTGAGATGGCCGAGGCCGAGTATATGGTGCGGGCCACGGGCTATCTGCAGAGCGCCAAAAACATAGAGAACATTCCCCTGGGCGTGAATGCCAACGGCACCCCGATACTTATCAGGGATGTGGCCGAGGTGGAGGAAGGGCCGCAGATGCGTCGCGGCGTTGCCGAGCTCAACGGCAAAGGAGAAACCGTAGGTGGTATTGTGGTCATGCGCTTTGGCGAAAACGCCCAGCAAACTATCAATGGCGTCAAGGCAAAGCTTGAAGAGCTGAAAAAGGGCCTCCCCGAAGGTGTCGAAGTGGTCCCCGTCTATGACCGCAGCGCCTTGATTGAGCGGGCGGTGAAGAATATCTGGCACAAGCTGCTGGAAGAATTCGGTGCTGTGGCCCTGGTGTGCATCATTTTCCTCTTTCATGTGCGCTCCTCGCTGGTGGCCATCATCAGTCTGCCGGTGGGCATTCTCACCGCCTTTATCGTCATGCACCTGCAGGGGCTCAACGCCAATATCATGTCGCTCGGCGGTATTGCCATCGCCATTGGTGCCATGATTGACGGCGCCATCGTCATGATCGAAAACATGCATAAACACATGGAACGCACGCCGCTGACGAACAGTAACCGTTGGAAAATCGTCGCCGAATCAGCCGGCGAAGTAGGTCCGGCTCTGTTTTTCAGCCTGCTTATCATCACCGTCAGTTTTGTGCCGGTATTTACCCTGGAAGCTCAGGAGGGCCGCATGTTTTCCCCCCTGGCCTTCACCAAAACCTATGCCATGGGTGCCTCCGCGGTACTGGCAATAACACTGGTACCGGTCTTGATGGGATATTTTATCCGCGGCAAGGTGCTGCCGGAACACAAAAATCCGCTGAACAGGCTGCTTACCGCCATTTACTTCCCTGTTTTACAGGGTGTCTTGCGCTTTCCCAAGATGATGGTCCTGGCAGCGATACTGGTGCTTGCCGTTGGCCTCTGGCCGTTGGACAAAATCGGCAGTGAATTTATCCCACCGCTCGACGAGGGAGATTTGATGTACATGCCCACCACCTATCCCGGCATTTCCATCGGCAAGGCACGTGAGCTGCTGCAGCAGACCGATAAGCTTATTGCCACGGTCCCGGAAGTAGAATCGGTATTTGGCAAGGTGGGCCGGGCGGAAACGGCGACCGATCCTGCGCCGCTGACCATGATTGAATCATTTATTCAACTCAAACCCAAAAGCCAATGGCGTCCCGGGCTAACCACCGAAGGTTTGAAAAAAGAACTTGATGCTTTGGTCAAGTTCCCAGGGCTGACCAATGCCTGGGTCATGCCGATAAAAACGCGGATCGATATGCTGGCAACAGGCATTAAAACCCCCGTGGGCATTAAGGTAGCCGGCCCCGAGCTTGCCACAATACAACACATTGGTCAGCAGCTTGAAACAATAATGAAAGACGTCCCCGGAACTGCCTCGGTCTACTCCGAGCGAGTTGCCGGCGGCAGGTACATCAAGGTCGATATCCAGCGACAAAAGGCGGCCCGCTATGGACTCAATATTGCCGATATTCAGCAGGTTGTGGCCACGGCAATAGGCGGCATGAACGTTACCCAGACGGTGGAAGGGCTGGAGCGCTACCCTGTCAACCTGAGATATCCCCAGGACTTTCGTAATTCGCCGGAGCAGCTCTCTCTTTTGCCCATAGTAACTCAATCGGGGCAGCGTATCGCACTTGCCGATGTTGCAGATGTATACGTCGAGGACGGTCCGCCCGCCATAAAGAGTGAGAATGCGCGCCTCAACGGCTGGACCTTCATCGACATCGAAAACGTCGATGTGGGCAGCTATGTGGTCAAGGCGCAACAAGTCGTCAATGAAAACATCGAACTGCCCGCCGGTTATTCGCTTGCCTGGTCCGGCCAGTACGAATATATGCTGCGTGCCAAGGAAAAACTGAGCTATGTCATCCCGTTGACTATAGCCATTATTATTTTCCTGCTGTTCATGAACTTCCGCAACTTCATGGAAGTGGCGATTATCATGGGCACCCTGCCGCTGGCCACGGTGGGCAGTATCTGGCTGATGTATTTACAGGGCTACAACTTCTCCGTGGCCGTGGGTGTTGGCTTCATTGCTCTTGCCGGCGTGGCTGTCGAGATAGGCGTTATCATGCTGATTTATCTTAATCAAGCCTATTACAAAATGATTACCGATACACTGGAGCAAGGTCTCTCACCAACGCCCTACCACCTGACAAAGGCCGTGCTGGATGGTGCTGCAATGCGAGTTCGACCAATCATGATGACCGCTGTAGCCACTATTGTCGGCCTGCTGCCCATCCTCTTAGGCACCGGCACTGGTTCCGAGATAATGAGCCGTATTGCCGCGCCCATGGTTGGCGGCATGGTAAGCTCGGTGCTCCTCACTCTGCTGGTGGTTCCCGCGGTTTTTTACCTCTGGCGCAAACGTTCGCTCAAAAACCTGGCTGTTCGCGGGTGATTCTTGGATCTGTCGATATTGAAAGGGGTGCAAAAAAACTGGGCACATGGACAACGGCAGCGCCCCAGCCATTGTCCAACAATGAGACACCTGAAGACGCCGACGTTCAATGCTGCCGGAGAATTTCAAAATATTTAATGCAATTTCAGATACATAAGAAATTCAAAATAAATTTTTAGATTCCGGCATACACCCTGCACAACAAAAAGGAAAGGGTATCGCAGTTACGCTCAGCCGGTTACAGATACCAACTGACAATGCTACGAGGCTTCAAATTTCATTCACAAAGGAGAATATCATGAAAAAGAAACTTATCGCATCTGTTCTGGCACTTGGTCTTGTTGCAGGTATCGCTTACGCTCACAGCGGCGGTTACGGCATGGGCGGACATAGAAATGGCGGTCATATGATGGGTTACGGGATGAATAACGGGATGGGCAGCGGACCTATGATGCAAGGCGGCTACAATATGAGGGGACGTCATATGGGAGGTTCCAGCGGCTATGCCAACTGCCCCGGTGCCGCAGCTTTTAACAACAATGGCAACAGTGGCAACAATGGCTGGAACAGCGCCTCGCATCAGAAATTTCTCAATGACACAGTCGAGCTGCGTCAAGAGATGAACGACAAACGCTTTGAATATATGGAAGCCCGTCGCAATCCCAATGCCGGCCGGGATCAACTCGCTGCCCTTGAAAAGGAGCTCAATGATATCCAGCTCCAGCTCCAGCTCCAGCTCCAGCTCCAAAATAAAGCACAGCAATACCGTTAGGTCAAGAAGAGGTTGAGAAGGGGTCGCATCTTAATTATTAACTATTTCAAATTAAAAGCATCAAACTTACCTAACATAGATAAAATAGTTAATAATTAAGATGCGACCCCTTTCTTTTTTTTGCACACCACAACAAGCATATGCTTAAGGCACCTGCCATATCGGCGACAAGATCCATGATACTGGGGAATCTACCGGCAATAAAGCTTTGATGGAACTCGTCGACCATGCCATAGCATGCGCAGATCACAAACGTTGCGACAGCCGCCTTTATCGGGAAGTTTCTCCTAAATTTCGGGGATAGACCATACAGCGTCGCCGCCGCAAGCACACCATAGAGCAGAAAATGGACCACCTTGTCGAGATGCGCTATTTCGACAACATCAAAGTCGTCTCCCGGCTGATGGGAAAGATAGAAGATGCCCGCCATCACGGCAAACATGGGCAGCATGCGTGCCCACGGAGGCAGCTTTGTTCTCGTTATAGCTGCCGGCTTACTCATTTATCGACATGCACCCGGTCAAGCAGCTCGGGGGAAATCTTTTTCAGTATTTTGCGCCGAAGAGCCGCCAGCTTCTGCGACGGAGCATTGGCAAGAATTTCCGTTGTTTTATTTTTATGAGAGGTAACCTGCAGCGCCTTGTTTTTGAACGAGAAGGAATGGCTCCAGTCCATAACGATGGTTTCCTCGGTCTCCTCCAGAGGTACTTCAAGGGGACGGCCCCCGGCAGCAATCTGGATACAGTCGGAATCGGTGAGTTCCAGTACCCAGGCATCCCCCATGCCATCGGCATAGAAAAGAAAGACTCCGACATGCTGTATCACTTCATTTTTTTGTGAAGCCTGCTCCTGAAAAGCGGCAATGGTATCTCCCAGGGTCAGACGCTGCTCTTTTGGCGGTTGCGTCTTGTTGACCTTCGGTGCGGCCTTATCGGCACAACACCGCTTATATTTTTTACCGCTGCCGCAGGGGCAGGCTTCATTTCTGCCTATTTTCATATCTATAACATCCCTCTTACATGCAGTGATTCAAGAGCTACACGCAACGCAACTCCACCGGTCCCTATTTCCCCTCTTCCCCTTCTGTATCACAGAAGCACCTTGAAAAGCAAAAAGCATCAGGAACACTTACTGTAGCCGCATGCGCGACAGACCTCACACCCCTCCTCAAAGATCAATTTATCAGAACACTCAGGACAGATCGAGGCAAAACCGTGCTGGGTTCCAGCCATGAAGGATTTAAAGAGCTTGGAGAGCTGGGCGGGCAGGTCGAGCATATGGCCGCTGGAGCGGTCAAGCTGCTTGATAATCTCGTCCATGGGCACATGAAAACGAAGCGCCAGTGATACCAGGCGGCAGGTCGTGGTCCACATGGTGGATTTATCCTTGAGATCGACCCTGTTGTCAAAGGGGAATTTGGCAAAGACCTCCATGGGCTGCTCGGACTCATCAAAGCAGACGATTATATAGACCGACTTCTGATCCTGGTCCTTGAGGCGATATCGTTTGGCATCCAGGGTATCGGGCAGATTGCGCTTGCACTGGCCGTTGCTGGAGACCACGGCGGTCTTTTCCTTTTCCTTGCCGCTCTCTTTGCTGGAAAGCACCTGTGAATCCCTGGAACCGTCACGATAAACAGTCAACCCTTTGCATCCGGACCGATACCCCAGAAGGTAGGCGAGCTTGACCTCTTCACGCGTTGCACGGTTGGGCAGGTTAATGGTTTTGGAAATGGAGCTGTCCACACCGCTCTGCTGCAAAATCCCCTGCATCTTGATATGATCTTCAGGAGTTATATCCTGTGCCGAGCGAAACACCTCCTGCCATATTTCCGGGATTTCTTCGTGGCCGAGGACACTGCCGCTGTCGGCAACCTTGGCCATGAGCTCTTCGGAATAAAAGCCTTCCCGGCGCGCCACGGACTCAAAATACTTGTTTATAAGGATAAGCCTGTCTCCATCCATGACGTTTTTGACCATGACGATGGAATAGTAAGGCTCGCAACCGGAAGCACAATCCGCAATCATGGAAACCGTTCCGGTGGGCTGAATGGATGTCAGCGCAGCATTCCTGCGTGCCGGATAATCGTTTTTATCTGCATCATAGGCGGGAAAAGCACCTTTGACTTCGGCAAGCTCGCATGATTTCTCTTCGGCGGCACTACGGATAAAGTTCATGACATCAGCGCATATCCGGCGGCCCTCTTCACTGCCGTAGGAAGTTGCAAGCTGAATGAGCATATCATGCATCCCCATGATACCCAGACCGATCTTGCGGGTCAGCAGGGTCATTTCCTCGATTTCCTTGATGGGAAAGCGATTGCAGTCAATGACATTATCAAGAAACACCGTTGCGGTATGCACCGTTTGTCTCAAGCGCATATAATCAACGGCGCCATCCTTGACAAAATTAGCCAGATTCACCGAGCCGAGATTGCAGCTTTCATAGGGCAACAGCCATTGCTCGCCGCAGGGATTGGTGGCTTCAAACTGACCAAGCTGCGGTGTCATATTGGCCCTGTTGGCAGCATCGATAAACAGTACGCCGGGTTCACCATTGAGCCAGGCAAGGTCAACTATTCTCTCGAAGACCGCACGGGCATTGAGCTCAGCCACCGGTCCTCCGATTGAGGGTTCAAGGGGATGATAGTTCTCATCATTTTCCACGGCCTTCATAAAGGCATCGGTTATTGCCACGCTGAAATTAAAGTTGTTGAACTTTTCCTGGTGCTCTTTAGCCGCTATAAAATCCATAATATCAGGATGATCTATGCGCAACACTCCCATATTGGCGCCACGCCGCTTACCACCCTGCTTGATGGTTTCCGTTGCCGCATCAAAGACGGCGGCAAAGGACAATGGTCCTGAGGCAACCCCCTGGGTTGAGCGAACGGAGGCATTTTTTGAACGCAGGCGGGAAAAGGAATAGCCCGTTCCGCCGCCGGTTTTATGCACCAGTGCACCGTTGCGAATTGCGGTAAATATGCCGTCCATGGAGTCTTCTACGGGCAAGACGAAACAAGCGGAAAGCTGCCCGAGATCTGTGCCGGCATTCATCAGACAGGGTGAGTTCGGTAAAAAATCCATATGATACATCATGGCAAAAAAATCTTTTTTGAGCAGCTCGAATTCGCCTCTGTCTTTATCTGCTTTCGCTACCGCATCCGCAACCCGACGGCAGAGCGTCTCCCATGTCTCAGTGGGAACTCCTTCTGAGTCTTTGAGATAATATCTCCGTGCCAGTACAGTTTCCGCGGTATCGGTCAATACCTGCTTGGTTAAATCAGGTGCCATGACACTCCCTCTTTTTTTAAAGTATGTCCAGAAAATATTCATTTCCATCAAAGAATATGCTATGATAATCGGGATTGCGTACTGGATTATTAGCCCGGCCGGGCTAATTCATTTCTACAGCAAGACTCCCTCTCTTCTAAAACAGCTTATACACTATATTTGGCACACACTCAACAACAAAAACACCATATCTTGTAGAGCAGTCATTCCTACTCCCAAATTTCAAAGATTTATAGCAAAAAAAAATCCCCATGCCGTACCGGACTTTCAAGTCATTGCCCATTAATTATTGCCGGCCGCAACAGTAGCTGACAAAAATACAATTAACACCAATCAGTTGTAATGATATACTGCAAATCATATCAGCGGGCGGCCACAATTCAACTCTTAATGGCAAGCGCTTTTCCTCTTTTTCACAGCAACGAAGAGATAGGGCTGTAGTGGGGCTGTAGTGGGGCTGTAGGCGGGCAAGGCGAGACTCCGACAAGGGCCGTTTCTGGACGGGCATTAACTGACAATCAAAACGTTATGATATCATACCCGTTTTCGATATATCCCGCCATGGCGGGATGACCCGTCATATCCCCCAATTTTTCCAACCCCTCCTGCTCCACAACCTCGGTCATTTTGAGCTTGGCGGAGCATGCCTTGCAAGCCCCGGCAAATATACCCATTTCTCGTGCCTTCTGGTAAAGCGAATACAGTGGATGGCCCTGCTGGCGCATCTCCGGCAAAAGCGTAATGGCCTCGCCCTCCATGACAATTTCGCCGCCAAGCCCTCTTTCACGAAGATCTATACCGTTCAACAACACATGGATAAAACACATTGGATCACCGCGGAATGCAAAAATCACTTTCTTTTTCGCTGCGTGCATAACTGTCCTCTTCTTTTGTTTTTTTGCCTGAAAAATCTTGACTGCCATTGGAGTTGATATACAATTACTCAGTACCTTTCAAAACACTCATACGTTTTCTTTATCGTTCCCGAACATATTACCAAACTCAAGCAGCAGACAAAAGGCCAGTCCATCTCTAATAACTTGCAAAATCCTTTTCAAACACCATATAGTGTATACCAGAAAAAGCTGATGAGGCAATTACTGTGTTGGCCTTATTACTTAAAAGATTCAAATAAACAATAAGGTTGCCGCCACCCACAACCAAGGAGGTCTCAAATGAAATCAAAAATCTATGCGTTACTGTTAATTGGCGTATTTGGTGTCGTATCACTTTGCCATGCTCAACCGGAAAACACCGACACATCAATACAAGAGGTGAAGAAAGAAACACAAAGTTTGCTCCAAACTATCGGTTCATATACTGCCGATAAAAAGGATGAGGCATTGCAAAAAGCAAAAGAATCCATGAATAAACTGGATAAACGCATCGACGCGCTGGAGGCAAAAATCGATAAACAATGGACCAGCATGAGTGAAGCCACACGCAAGCAAGCTCGAGAGAACCTTAAAACCCTTCGCAAACAGAGGAATCACGTGGCCGAATGGTATGGGAGCATGAAAACCAGTTCAGCTGATGCGTGGGGCCGGATGAAGAAAGGGTTCACTGATGCATACGAGTCTCTTGCGGATGCCTGGGCAAAATCCGAAAAGGAATTTGCGCCCAAAAAATAAGCAGGCCTCATATTTTTATACGTGCCTTGTGCAAAGCCAGTAGTGTAGTAAGGACCTCTGGTAGAGTAGGGATCTCTGGAATTAAGGGCCCCTGTTGCGGTGGAACCGCACGGGGGCCGGAGTCAGAGGGCTAGGGTTCAAATTTATAGTGAAATAAAACCAGTAACTCCTCCGCAAACTTCTGGATACTGGATGAGTTAGTGCCCATAACTGATCAATCAAAATACAATTATCGTAACTCTACAGGAGCACCCCATCTTGTCCCATTTGAGCCTTCTCGTAGAGCACACGAATGCTTCAAAGTCCCA
>JBHEOR010000001.1:52125-83373 GCA_046260685.1 Desulfopila sp. | reverse complement strand
CTTCTACACCCTGCTCATTTTGACCGATATTCTTGTAGTGCTCATTTCCCAGTGTTTCCACCCATCCTTCTTTACCATCTTTCGAAATTCAGGTTTTGCCTTATCCACCCTGCTTATCCGTTTAGCCCTGGCCGCCCCTCCTTACTACAATGTCCTTCTTGGTGTCGCAGCCGCCTCCTTTGCTATTCTGCTTGCAATGATATGCGGAAGACCTTTTCTGGTAAAAATGGCGCAAAAAAATAGGCTTTGACACCAGCCGGCAGTGATCAATGAACCTGGCAAAAGATGCGGTGATATGCGGGTCGGCATTTGCTTGCCAATACTAAAGAGAAGAAACCTGACAAATTCTGGTTCAAAGAGGTGGATTATGCTCAACGAATCGCTCAGAATACTCTTGAGAAAAAAACATGCTGTGCCGTGGTGATGAAGGACAACAAAGCCATCGGGGTTGTCAGTGAAAAGGATGCCGCCAACAGCCTCAGCTTTGGCCATAATATTGCAAAAGTGACGCTTGATAAAATAATGAGCAGTCCCGTCATCAGCGTGCAGGACAAAGATTCCATTGCCCAGGCGATCATTACCCTGCGCAGGCACCGCATCCACAGAGTCATTGCCTACAACTCCGTGGGTCAGATCAGCGGCATTCTGGCACTGGACGGGTTGGTGCGCAATATTGAAAAAATACTCCACTAATGTTGATTTTGCTTCCCCCCTCAGGTATTTTTAATTACCGTAGGGTGGTCACTCGCCCTGAAACTCCTTTGCCGGGGACTGCAACATTTTCCCTGCTGCCTCTTGACATTCACAGAATACAATAAAAAATATTGAAAATGATAGAAGAAGATTCAGTCTAGGAGGCTGCGGGCCTGTTCTCAGGCAATTCCCGGTCGGACTCGTAGAAAGGCCGTCCAGTGCCATGTGCAATATCCCAAAAGCTCTCAACTTTATCAGCAAAATACGACCATGCACTTTTTCCATATTTCAAAATCATTACTGACTGTCACATTGCTTTCGACTATGTTTGCAGCATCATCGACGATCGCCGGGATGAAATACTCAACAGATATCCCCCGGGGGATTTTTGGCTACATCGAAAGCGTCGGCGAGAAAGAATCCTCCTTCAATTGGCAGGCTAAAAAAGAAAATGGCTTGATCTTGATCCGCGTTTTTGAAGAAAATAAAAAATTTCTCAATTATTGCAGGGGTAATGGCGATACCCAGGAATGGCGGATAGTCGTTGAAAATAAGCATGATATCACAGCCGAACGAAACGGCAACACCCTGCATATTTATGGCACTCGTTTCGGCGAGTCCTATGACACGACGGTTGAAATCGACGATCGTCCCTGGTACCAACCACTTTCTTTTTCCCTGGGCAATTTTCTTGATTCCGACAAACAGAAGATAAGTTTCTGGGTCATACGGGCCGACAAAATCGAGGTTATCGCCTTGACCGCCGAAAAAATGGGTACAGAGACGCTCATGTTTGACGAAAAAGAAGTCTTTACCCAGAAAGTTGAAATTCGAGCGGAAGGTTTTTATTCTAAATTCTGGTCCGCGTCCTATTGGTATAGGAAGAGCGACAATCTTTTTCTCCGCTATAAAAGCGTTCACGGGGTGCCGGGAACCGCCGCAACAACTGTAAAACTTGTGACTGTTCCAGATTCCTATGTAAAAACAAATTCTTAGGGTTCGCTCAAAAATACGTTCGCAAATTTGAGGTGCAAATGTGCCGCTAGGTATGTTGTAGTTGCGCCTCAAAATGTGAAGTTATTTTTGAGCGGACCCTTAGCAACCAAATTTTAGACTGATTACCAGAGCTCAACTGAGCAAGCCCCGAGAATAGACATTCTAAATGAATAGCAATTTGAATATCAATTGCCGGTTGGTCAAAGTGTGGGCTACCTTGAAAAATGCGCTTTTCCCGAGTCTTCGTTTACCTCTGCGGAGCCTACGCCTGCCTCCGCGGATAAAATTTTGGTAGGCAGCAAAGAGATTGGATGGTACGTGAGCAGCGCGCGACTCCGAGAAGGGCCATTTCTTTAGGTGGCCCGTAGCCGGCCGAAGAAATGCTTGCTAAATTTCTCAGGGAATGGTAGAAGAACAATTCTCATAAATCACTCGTCACAGCACTCCTCCCCTTGCATTGCTTCGCACCGCAGACAACAAGAATAGAGAAATGGCAGGACGTTAAAAAATTTCTTTTATATTTACATCACGAAAGCACACTGTCTCATCTTTTACGCGTAATACGAACAGATTTGGATGCGGTGCCTTGATACAATCATAAATATTTACTTTTGACAACCACTACAGGATCAACACAGGACCATAATGGCAACCGCAACCTTAGCACAATTAGCACAATCGACCACCATCGCCACAGCAGGCACCTTTGAGGCGCTCGCTCTTCGCCGGGAACTTCTTGCAGCACTCGCACAACACAACTATACCACCCCCACCCAGATCCAAAATGACATCATTCCCTTACTCCTGGCGGGCCACGATGTTGTCGGCCAGGCGCAAACCGGCACAGGCAAAACAGCCGCTTTTGCGCTGCCGTTACTCAACAATCTTGTTCCGTCAAAAAAAGGTGCGCCCCAGATACTTGTTCTCACTCCGACGCGAGAACTGGCTATTCAGGTGAGCGAATCGTTTAAGAAATACGGCAAAAATATCAGGGATCTCAAAGTAATCCCCATATTCGGCGGCCAGGACTACGCCATTCAGTTGAACCAGCTCAAACGTGGAGCCGAGGTCATCGTCGGAACACCAGGTCGGGTGATTGATCACGTGCGTCGCGGCACTCTTGATCTCAGGGCGATATCCAGCTTTGTCCTCGATGAAGCCGATGAGATGCTCAATATGGGTTTTCTCGATGATGTCGAATGGATTCTGGCGCAGTCGGCTCAAGCAAAACAGGTTGCCCTGTTTTCCGCAACCATGCCGCACAGCATACGCACTATCGCTCGCAACCATCTCAACTCACCCAGGGAGATTACCGTTGCTGACACATCGGTCACAGCCACTCATATAGAGCAGAGCTATCTCCTCACCAGAGGACTTGCCACAAAAAAAACAGCGCTTGATCGGATCCTTGAGGCGGAACAGTTCGACGGTATGCTGATTTTTGTCCGGACCAAGGCCCAGACACTGGAGGTCGCTGAACACCTCACCACAACAGGATACAACTGCGGGCCGCTCAATGGCGATATCCCCCAGGGACAGCGCACCAAAATGGTCGACCAGCTCAAATCAGGAAAACTGGATATCGTGGTAGCAACGGACATAGCCGCCAGAGGACTCGATGTCGAACGTATCAGCCATGTCATCAACTATGATGCACCGCACGACACGGAATCCTATATCCATCGTATTGGCAGAACAGGAAGAGCAGGGAGATCCGGCAAAGCCATCCTCTTTGTCAAACAGCAAGAAATGAAGATGATTCGCAGTATTGAAAAACAGACCGGCGGCCGGGTTGCCCCCCTGACACTGCCAAGCGTTAAAGAAATCAACGCCCGCAGGATCGAATCCCTGAAACTCAGTATCAGCACGGCCCTGGCCGGTGACTGCTCATTTTTTGCCGCTCTGATGGAAGAATACTGCCGGGAAAACAGCACTCCCGCCCATCAGGTTGCCGGCGCCCTGGCCCAAATGATGCATAGCAAAACTCCGCTGCTTCTTGATGAAAAGCAAGGGAAACAGACTACATTACAGGGTAGCCAGCGCCAACCGGTGCCGAATGCCCGCCGTCACACAACACCGCAAACCAAGCAACGCAGACATGCCGTTGATCTCCCACCGGAAGCAGGTATGGACAGGTACCGCATTGAAATCGGCAAATCAGACGGGGTGCAGCCCAACAATATTGTCGGTGCCATCGCGGGCGAAGCCGACCTGGACGGCCAATTCATCGGACGGATATCAATATTTGATGACTACAGCACTGTCGATCTCCCCATGGGCATGCCCAGAGCCGTTTTAAAAACGCTACATCAAGCCAGAATCTTTAATAAAATGATGCGCACTCAGCACCTTCACGAAAAAAATGCCAGTACAGCATCTACTGCCGACATCAAGGACGAGAAGCAAAACAAGAAAGCTTTGGTGAAAGGTTTTAAAAAACCGAAAAGAGCAAAATCGGAAAAAAGAGCGAAGAAAGCAAAAGAGCCATTCTCCAAAAACACTCAAACGCTTTAGACCCCATAAACGATAAATTTTTCTTTAATCCCTTCAACAAAATCTAGTGTGCCCAAAAAAGCAGGCACGTGCTTCTTGCTGAAAATTATAAAAGCCATGCTTTCAGCTCAGGAGGGAAAGAAAGTATTCAAAACGAAGGTACATCTCTCTCGTGGTACCAATCATTATTGTATTGAGCTCTGCACCATTTAACCCGGATTTCTCCTGAACCGTCATAGGTCAAAACGGTATTTCATTGTAATATATTATTGCTCCTTGTACACTGGATTGAGCAGTGAGCCTTGTCGACTGGCGGAGTGGCTCACCGAACAGCTTTTCTAGCCCGATTTTCTCAACAGTCGAGGTTGCCGTGGATGCGAGGCGCAAGCAAGGTGCTACAGCTGTCTATGCACCTTGTTTTGGCAACACTGCAGGTAAACGAACGAAGTGAGACTCCGGGCATGGTAAGATCGGCGACGCTATGGCTCGGCGCATAAAAGTTGTATTGTCAAAGGTCGGTTCTGGTATAGGATAGGCAGATGATACCATTTTGTTTCGACTATAATGGTTTCGACCGCAGCTTTGGGGAGAGATGATGAAGGATTTTCATTTTAGAGAGGTTTTGGGGCTGTTGGCAAAAACGGCTCCGTTTCTGGTCTTCCGTTTCATGATCTACTTTGCTATAACTTTGGGGTTTGTGCTTCTCACGGGTACCGGTGCGGGCATGGGGTACGGAATCGGGTATATTGCCGACAGCGCGGCAGCAGGAGGTATGTGGGGCGGACTGGTCGGATTCGGTATTGCCGGTGCTATCATGTACTTTATTCGGGAATACCTGCTCTATATCGTCAAGGCCGGCCATATAGCCGTTCTGGTTGAGGTTGCTTTCGGCAAGGAGATCCCCAACGGCAAGAATCAGATCACCTATGCCAGGGAATGCGTGCAGCAGAGGTTTGCCGCTTCTTCCCTTCTTTTCGGTCTGGATCAGCTGATCAAAACCATATTGCGAAGTTTCAATCGGGTCTTCCTGACTGTCGCCACGCTCATACCGATACCGGGACTGCGAGGTGTTATCAAGTTCGTCAATATGATCGTCAATCTCTCGCTGACCTATCTCGACGAGGTACTCCTGGCCTATATCATGAAGACGCAGGCGGCCAACCCGTGGGAAGCCGGGCGCACCGCCCTGATTCTCTATGCCCAGAACTATAAAGCGTTTTTGAAAAATGCCGTCTGGCTCGCCCTGTTCATCTGGGGTGCGACATTCCTGGTCTTTTTACTCATTCTCGGTCCTGCGGCACTTTTGGTGGGACTGTTCCCTGGAACTGCAGGTCCGCTGACCCTGATAGTTGCCGTCGTCCTTGCCTGGGGTATCAAACAATCGGTTATCGAGCCGATCGGCATGACGGCCCTGATGCAGGTATTTTTCAAAGTGACGGAAGGGCAGACTCCTGACCCGGAATGGGAAGCCAAACTGGAGTCGGTGTCGGCTAAGTTTCGGGAGCTGAAGGACAAGGCAAGCGACTTTCAGCCGGAGAGTACTGCTTCTCCGGCTGAAAGCTCTTGAATCACTTGCGGAATAGTACACTGAACCTGCTCGAACCAGTCGTTTGGTGTTTCTTCGATTGCCTGTTTTTTTTCCGAAAGAGTCGTTGTGCTCTCTGGAGCAGGACGGATGCTCCCTTTCATCCATACGTGGCCAGTTCTACGGCGATACTTTTGAGATGAGGCCATACTGAAACGGCAGCCATTTCTTTTGCATAATTGCCTGGAACAAGATAGTATCGTTCCTGAATTGAGTGCATGATCGTTTTTTCCCGCACCTTCCACAGTCACAGTCAGGGTCGCTGTAAATAGGTATCTTTCCCCCTTTGACAGTCAGGGTAGCCAAGGGTTACTGACAGCGATTCGCCAGCTCTGTGGAATCAACTCCGTGTACTACCTGGTCGCCAAGAAGCCCGGACTGGAAGAAATGGTGCAGGATATACACCAAAAGGTATATTTGCTGAACGAAGGCGAGCGAGCTTCTGAACTTGCTGAGTCGCACCTTTGGGAAATGCAACATCTCGGAGTGACGCCGCTTTTTCCGGCAGAACGGACATAGAGAAGTGTTTCGTTTGTGTAACAAAAAAAAATCACTCACGCCATCAAGTTATTAATATTACATTGTCTTTTATGATATTCCGGCGCAGGATGTTTTGTTTCCTGGTCTTACTCGGAAAAAAAAGATAACCTCTTGAAACAGCACTTATTTTTCTCCAGGCGATAAAAATAACGTTACGCCGGGGTAACACTTTACCACTAAATTGGCATGGCACGGATTGTGCATACTAAAAAGAAGGTGTTTTTATTGATATGTTCGTCCAAAAACAAAAGGGTGGGTCATCATCCAATTCAACAACGCAACACGGAGGTACTGATGAAAATAAAGAGAAGGGATTTTCTCAAACTGACGGCAGTCGCCGGCGCCACAGCAGCATTGAGCGGTTACACCGGCAAAGAATCAGGCATGAACGCGCTAGCCATGGCTACAGGCGACAGTACCATGGGAGAAGCACCGGGACAGTGGATTCCTTCTACCTGTCAGGGTTGCACCACCTGGTGCCCCATTGAAATCTTCGTACAGCATGGTCGTGCCGTCAAGGTACGCGGTAACCAGCTGAGCAAGGCCAACAGTGGCTACTGCTGTCCGCGTGGCCATCTCGTGCTGCAGCAACTCTACGATCCGGATCGAATCAAGGTTCCTATGAAGAGAACCAATCCTAAAAAAGGGCGGGGGGTCGATCCCATGTTTGTGCCGATAACCTGGGATGAGGCCGTTGATGCCATTGCCGACAAGATCATGGAGCTCCGAAAAAACAAAGAAACCCATAAGTACATGCTTATGAGAGGCCGCTATTCCGACCACAACGCTCTCTTCTACGATTATCTGACCAAATTAATCGGTTCTCCCAACAACATCTCCCATAGCGCCATCTGTGCCGAAGTTGAAAAATTCGGCGCCTACTATACCCAGGGATACTGGGGCTACCGCGACTATGACCTGGATAATATGAAATACCTGATTGTCTGGGGCTGCGATCCCATCTCCTCCAACCGCCAGGTTCCCAACTCTATCACGAAGCTTGGCAACGTCCTCGACCAGGGCACCGTTGTCGCCGTGGATCCGCGGATGAGTAATACCGCCGTCAAGGCGCATAAATGGCTGCCGATAAAACCGGCGGAAGATGGTGCCCTGGCCGTAGCCATGGCCCATGTCATTCTCACCACCGGTAGCTGGTACAAGGAGTTTGTCGGCGATTTCAAGGACGGTCAAAACCGATTCATAGCGGGCAATAATGTGGCGGAAGAGGATTTTGCCGAAAAACACAGCAACGGCCTGGTCAAATGGTGGAATATTGAGCTGAAGGACAAAACTCCGGCCTGGGCCGCCAAGATCACCGGTATTGACGAACAGACCATTATTGAAGTGGCCACCGGTTTCGCAGGCGCTGCACCGAACTGCGGAGTCTGGTATGGGCCGACCATGCAGCCACGCGGCAGCTACGCCGTACTTTGCATGCATGCCCTCAATGGTCTGGTAGGCGCAGTAGATAATGAAGGTGGAGTCATTACCTACCAGAAGTCCCTCTCCAGTAGCTTTCCCAAATATGCTGAATACCAGGACGAAATAGCCAGGGCAGGTACAAAAAACAAAAAAATCGACCAGCGCGGTACCCTTACGTTTCCAGCCCTGAAGAAAAAATCGGGCGGTGGCGTTGTAACCAACAATGCCGCCAATGGCATCCTGGCTGAAGATCCATACGACATAAAACTTGCCATCGCCTATTACAATAATTTTAATTTTGCCGGTACCGAAGGGCAGCGATGGGACAAGGCCATGACCAATGTACCGTTTTTTGTCCATATTGTCACAATGCTGTCGGAAATGACCCAGTTCGCCGATATTGTCCTGCCGTCGACCATACATCACTCCGAACAGTGGGCCATCGTCCGTGCCGCGGCCAACACCTATGGCCATACCTCAATCCAGCAACCCTTGGTCGAGCCGCTCTTTGAAACCAAGGCGCCGGAAACCGAGTTCGTCTGGCTATTGGCCGAAAAACTCAAGGAAAAAGGGTTTTCCAACATCTACGACTACTATCACAACGAATTCAAGGATCCGGAAACCGGCAAAAAACCCACCACCTCGCAGGAGTTTGCCCTCTATGCCACCAAGATCCGCAGCCAGAAGGCCTGGGATCCGAAAGAGTATGGCGACTACAAGGGCGACCGTTTGAACGGCTGGGAGGATTTCCGCAGTAAAGGTGTAGTCAACTCTGCCAAGCATACCCCGAGAACCCTGTGGGAAAAGGGCTTCCCGACAAAAACCAAGAAGTTTGAATTCTACAGTGAAACCCTGAAAAAGGTGCTGACCGAACATGCCGACAAGCATGAGGTCAGTGTCGACGAGGTTCTGCGGGTCACCAATTATGAGGCTTCCGGAGAGCGTGCCTTCGTTCCCCATTACGAATCCCCCCGTCGTCACGGCGACAGGGCCACCTACCCCTTTGACCTGGTCGATATGAAATCCCGTTTCAACCGGGAAGGTCGAAGCGCCAATCTGCCGATGTACTATACCTTCAAGCACTGTGATCCAGGTGAATCCGTGGGAGGCGAAGACGTCATCCAGATCAATCCCTTGGATGCCGCCAAACTCGGCATCAAGGAAGGGGATATGGTCAAGGTCACATCGGTGCTCGGCAGTCTCAACGTCCGCGCCCGCCTCTGGGAAGGTGTCCGACCGGGATGCGCGGCTAAATGCTTCGGCCAGGGACACTGGGCCTATGGCCGGGTGGCAACGAAAGATTTCAAGAAATTTGAGCCACGCGGCGCCAACTTTAATGAAATCATGCCCGATGATTACGACAGACTCTCCGGTTCTACGGCGCGCAACTGCGGCTTTACCGGTGTCAGCATAGCAAAAATTTAGCAAGGAGGTAACCCAAGATGCCAAAATATGGAATGGTAATAGATCTACATAAATGCGTCGGCTGCGGCGCCTGCGGTCTCGCCTGCAAGACAGGCAACAATACCGGAGAGCGGGCCAACGGCCAGAGCCACAACTGGGCCGACTATATGATCGAGGTGGAAGGAAAATTTCCCAAGGTTTCCTATACAAACTATCCGGTGCTGTGCAATCACTGCAGCAACGCTCCCTGCGTTGACGCCTGTCCGGTCGAACCCAAGGCGATGTTCAAGACCAAAGACGGCATTACCATGCACAATGACGAGCGCTGTATCGGCTGCCTCGCTTGCCAGTACGCCTGTCCGTACAGTGACGATGATCTGGACGCCGGCAACTCTCAGTACAGCGTCATCAGTCACAATCTTGAAGATGAGCCGACCCATGCCCGCTATACCGATGCAACAAGCCTGTACGCCGGCACCGCCTCCGGTGCGAAAATGGCGGCCGCAGCAGGGGCAATTCCACCTTACAAAACCGAATACAGCCACCCCGATTATGAGGCGGTACGCCGACCTGGTATCGTGGAAAAATGTATCTTCTGCGATCATCTGGTCCAAAACGGTGAATTACCCTACTGTGTCGTGGCCTGTCCGTCCAGCGCACGTACCTTCGGTGATCTGAGTGACGGCAATAACGACGTTGCCAAACTTCTGCGGAAACATGAATCCATCGTACTGAAACCGGAAGAAGGGACGAAACCGAACGTTTACTATATTCGTAAACGCTCAATGGCATAAGTTTTCCCGAACCACCAACCTCCTCACAGGGCAGCGCTCCCATAAACGGGATCGTTGCCCTCTTTTACTGAAAGAGCCTTTATGAATACCCCTGATACTCATCAGCTTACCGTCACAGGCGATTGCTACAGACTGCTGGCCGCCTGTTTTTATGAACCCGACAAGCCGCTTTTTCTGGAACAGAAACTCTGTTCCAACCTCGCCATGCTGCTGGAAAATCCGGCTCCGGAGGCCGCGACCTCCGCCAGAAATATGTCCAAAAGCCTTCTTCGCCTGGAACAGGAACAATTGCTTGTTGACTATGCCGCACTTTTTATCGGCCCCTTTGAGCTGCCTGCCCCTCCTTACGGCTCCATCTATCTCGATAAAAACAAAACCATCATGGGTGATTCCACCATGACAGCCTTGAAATTTTACCAAGATGCCGGTCTGCGCGTGGAAGAGAAGGAACCCCCCGATCATATTGCCATAGAGTTGGAGTTTATGTCCTTTCTCTGCGGAGAAGAGATCCAGGCACTGGCACACCGGGAAAAGGAAGCCGCACAGAAGTTTCGTCAAATGCGGCGCACGTTTTTCACCTCATGTCTGAACACCTGGGTCTACAGTTTTTGCGCGGCAATCCGTTCCGGCACCGGGAACAGCTTCTATCTCTCGCTGGCCGACTGTCTTGCCGGTTTTATGGCCTCCCAGCAGCAATACGCGGCGACGCCTGCCTGAAATGCAGATGGCCCAAACCCCTTATACTTCCACTTACCTATGGTCGGCTTCTCGTTTTTAACAGATATCTTCAAAGGTTCCGGTGTTGAAGTCGAAATTGAGAACCGCCGCTGCCTGAGAAACAGGTTGAACACCTGCCGCTGCAACCTTTGTATAGATGCCTGCCCGACAGAAGCTTTACAATATCACGGCAAAAGGCTTGAGCTTGACCGCAGCAGATGCAGCGGCTGTCTACGATGCACAGCAGTCTGCCCAAACGATGCCTTCACGGCAACCTACGATTTTCACAGAGAACTTGCCGAAACAGTCCGGACGGAAAAGCAGCGTCTTATTTTTTCCTGCCCCCGTCAGCAACAATTCGCCGATCAGGAAACAGTTGTCCCCTGTCTTGCCGTTTTTTCCATGGAGGCTCTGCTTTTCCTCGGCACTATGACAAAAAAAGAGATACATTTCAATGCCTCCACCTGCGCCACCTGCACCAATGCTTCGGCCTATCTTCAATTCACTGCAGAGCTGGATGGCCTGAAAAGACAGGCAGGTCCCCATCTGTCATCTGTATTGCTGGTGCAGACCGCCCCCTCAAAAGAACGTCAAACATCGAGCAGGAGATCCTATCTTACCGCCTTAAAAAAAGGCGCCTTCAACGCCGCCCACTCGTCTCTACGACTGGAAGCTGTGCCAAAGCCTTGTTCCGCCACCGCACGCCGTATCCCCGCCAGAATCTCTTTACGGCAGCAATGCTTTACCGGCAATGGTACCGCTCCATCCCTTGCCGAGATATTTACGCCGCAACTGACAATCAATGACAACTGTATCCCCTGCCCACGCTGCTCCGGCATTTGCCCGACCGGCGCACTGCGCCTGAAAAAATCCGGCGGCACAAAAACAGTACAGTTCACCGGCACAGACTGCAGCAGCTGCGGTTTATGTTTGAGCTTCTGCACTCGTAATGCCCTGTCACTTTCCTCCGGATATCGCTCTGCCGCAGACCAAACGTATCGCTGAAAACCTCGAAACCGCCTCAAGGATTATCACCTCACCTGTCGCCTTCTCCTGATTCCCCAAAGATGGCTTGATCCGGAAAATATCAAGATAGGACGATATGTGATTTTGATTGATTGTGGTTTTCATGCGCTTGCTGTTAGAGATGTTTCCCTTTGATAGATTCAAATTATATTATATACAAGTTTAGTTAGACGTCATGTGGCACTACATAAAACAAGATGATTCTACTCGTTGACAAGGCTGCGATCGAGATGTATATTCCAAAAAATGAATATGGAGGTTGTATGCACGACTTCATTGCCGTGATGAAGGCTTTGTCCGACAGCAGCAGGGTCAAAATCATTAAAATGCTGCAGCGCAGGGTACTCTGCGTCTGTGAAATCCATGAGGCTCTTGGGCTGGCGCAGTCCAGCGCCAGCAAGCATTTACGGATTCTTGAAGAAGCCGGCCTGGTAGTCCGCTGCAAGGAGGGACTGTGGGTCAACTACCATCTCTCCGATGGTGGGCAGAGTGCCTATGTCGCCAGCCTGCTGGGCAACCTCAGGCATTGGCTGGAAGATGATGCCGAGATACTGAATCTGCTGGACCGGCTGCCGACAATCCATCGGGAAAATATCTGTGACAAGTGATCCCGGGGATAAACACCAGGTTTTTTTTGTACGAGAAGAATGAACATCATACGAAAGACAGAAGACTAAAGATACGGAAGATACGGAAGATACGGAAGACTTAAGGAGTGAGATATGTCTGATAATTGTTGCACCAGTGGTGGTGAAGTCATGCTTCTGGCATGTTCCGGCGGTTCCAATGTGGGACAGCTGTCCAATCAGGCGGCAGTGGAGCTTACCCAGGAAGGATTTGGCAAAATGTTCTGCCTGGCCGGTGTCGGCGGCGAACTCACCGGTTTTGTCCAGTCAGCCAAAGATGTGGCGGAGATGGTGGTGATCGACGGCTGTTCCGTTGGCTGCGCTAAGGCAATTTTCGAAAAAGCCGGCATTGCCTTGAAGAATTACGTGGTGATCACCGACGAAGACATAGAAAAAAATAAGGATTTCAATCTGCAGCGTGCCGATATCGACAGCGTCAAAAAAGCTGTCCGCAAAAGCATGGAGAAATCCCGCAAACCTCGGCAATCCCCCGGCATGATGCCGTTTGCCGGCGGTTGCGGTTGTTCCTGTAAGGGCTGATCCATGGTTTTGAGTTGGTAGGTCGAAAAAAGATTAAATCTTTGCGGTATCAAAAAAGTATTACAGGAGAACATGATTTTGAATGAGCGGATACCTACGAATTTTTGTTTAAGCAATCTGAGGATTGTCCTTTTTTCGCTGCTGCTTGTCAGCTGTGCGGCATACGCCCAGGCGGCGGAAAAAGCGACGGTACATACAACCTATCCTGGCCTCACCTCCGGCATTCTGGGCAAGGCGGTACTGGATAAAAACATGGGGCCGGAAACCCTGCTCGCGGCCGATACCTGGCAAATAACGGAAGAAGAGCTGCAAAAAGCCGTCGACAAACAGCCGCCTGCCTTGCAAAGCCAACTGCCAAAAAATCTCGTCTTTATTCTGGAGCAGGAAGTAATGGGACGTGTTCTTGCGGAAGAGGCGCAAAAGGCAGGTATCACCGCCGCTGACAACCAGGGGCAGGAACAGTTGATACGCCAACTGTTTGCCAATACGACAGCGGCAATCACTGTTGCCGATGACAAGATCAGAGCCTTTTACGAAGCCAACCGCGAAATGGTGGACGGGGCATCGTTTGAGTCCGTTAAGGACAGTATGGAACAGTACCTGCTGCAGGAGAAAAAGCAGCAGGTCTTTTCTTCCTATATCTCAACAGTGACCAACGCTCTGCAGCTCCGTATCAACGCCGAATGGGTGGCGGCGCAGCACGGTTTGGCTATGGATAATCCCGTGGACAGGGCGCGCCGCTCAAATACACCCACCATGGTGGAATTCGGCGCCACAGGATGCGTTCCCTGCGATATGATGCAGCCCATTCTCGATAATCTGCAAGAAAAGCATGGGGACCGGCTCAACGTGGTGTTCGTCCATGTGGGCGAAGAGCAGATTCTGGCGGCGCGCTATGGCATTGGCTCCATTCCGGTGCAGGTCTTCTTCGATGCTCAGGGCCGCGAAGTCTTTCGGCATACCGGATTCTTCGCTGAAGAAGAGGTAGTCAAACAGCTGGCGCTGATGGGAGTGGAAGAATGAAGATACCCAAACAAACAGTAATTCTTGCAGGCGTTATCGCTCTGGTCCTGGTGGGTGTCTACGCCATGCTGGCATCGAAGTCGCCCACCACTGTTGATGTCGCCGAGGAAGGCGGGGCCGCGGCTGCCGGTGGTACGACAATCCCCGCTTCGGGACTGGTCACCATGATTGATCTGGGGGCCACCGAGTGTATCCCCTGCAAGATGATGGCGCCGATTCTCGAAGAAGTTAAACAGGAGTATGAGAACAGAGCCGAGATTATCTTTATCGATGTGTGGAAGAATCCCGCCCAGGCGAAAAAATTTAACATCAAGACCATCCCGACGCAGATTTTTTTCGATGCCGACGGGGTGGAAAAAATGCGGCATGTGGGATTCATGGATAAAAAAAGGATTGTCGCAATATTAGCCAAACTTGGTGCATCATGATGCCGATGAGAATCTCCCAAGTGCAAAACCCCCGGGGGAACAATGTTTGATCAATTTTTACTTGCCGTCAACCAGTGGATGGGCGGCGGACTTGTCATTGCCGCCGGGGGAGCATTTCTCTGGGGCCTGGTCAGCGTACTCTTCAGCCCCTGTCATCTGGCCTCCATCCCTTTGATTGTCGCCTATGTCGGCGGTCAGGAGAGCGCTGTCCAGCCGCGCAAAGCAAGCTGGTATGCCGGTGCCTTCACCACAGGCCTGTTCATCACCATCGCGGCGGTGGGCGTCATCTGCGCCCTGCTGGGGCGGATGCTCGGCGATGTCGGCATCTGGTTGCAGGTCCTGGTTGGCGCGGTGTTGATCTGGGTGGCCCTGGGCATGCTGGGCGTGCAGGCCTGCACCATGGGCGGCTCGCTGCTCTATCGTCTGAAACTGCGAGGAATGCACGGAGCCTTTGCCCTGGGCCTGGCCTACGGCATACTCTCAGGTTCCTGTACCTTCGGTTTTATTGCTCCGATCCTGGCCATTGTCACCGTGCAGCAGAAGATTTTCGCCGGTTCGGTGATGATGATCATGTTTGCCGTTGGCCATTGCCTGCCCATTGCCGTTGCCGGCAGTTCCACGGCTCTGGTGCGCAAAGTAATGGAAAGCGGGGCCTATCAGGGCGTGGGATTGTGGTTCCGGCGTGGCGCCGGAGTCGTAATCGCCTTGCTGGGTGTTTTTTTTATTGCCAATCCTTTTGTCGGCGGCCCATTGTAGAGTCGTCACCGGCCTGGCGTGGTGGTATTTTGCCGACAGAGCAGACGAAACGAGATACCGAAAAAACAGTGGAGGAAGTTCATGGTGCTGAATCTGACCGAGCAGGAGTTGATGCAGATGAAGGCTGCAGTTTTGGACACAGACGGCCGGGAGGCGCTCCGCTTGCTTAAGGAATTCATCAAGCGTATTGAACAGCAAAAGAACGCCGGAATGAAATCCCATCTCGATGGATAAAGAGGCGCATATGACTGACATGAGTTGTCTTGCATCACTTTCAAACAGAGATCCGGTCTAAGAGATGAAAAAAAAAGGTAGCCCGTGGCAGCAGGCGGCTTTGCAGATTCCGCTTCTGCTTTTTCTCTCCTTTTTGCTTGCCCTGGCAATAAATCATTGGCGCGAGCCACCGCTTCCGCTGGTTGGTGAGTATTCGGTCACCACACGTTTTTCCCAGCCGGACGGGGAGAACCTTATCGTCTCTTTTACGGAGGCTACGCAGCTGTACGAACAGCAAGCGGCCACGTTTCTGGATGCCCGTTCGTCAGCGGAGTATCGACAAGGACACATAGCCGGAGCCCTGAGCCTGCCCTGGCAGAATGTCGAAAATGATTTTGTGAACATCGTCGGCCAACTTGAAGATGGCGGCACCATCATCACCTATTGTGATGGCGAAAGCTGTGAACTCAGTCATGACCTGGCCGCGTTCCTCAAAGAGATGGGTTTTGCCGACGTCCGGGTCCTGGTGAATGGCTGGAGTATCTGGCAGGATGGCGGGTTGCCGACAACAACGCCGGGAGAAGCCGATGTATAGCAACCAACTTGGGAAACCGGCTACGGCGCGTGATGCTGTCCGGGATCGCCGCCGCCTCTGGTTGTTTCACAGCTGCCGCGTTTTTTTAGGCGTGGTCTTTGTTTATGCCTCCTATGACAAGATCCTTCATCCGCAGGCCTTTGCCCTGGCTGTCTACAATTACCAAATTGTCCCTGATCCGTTCATCAACCTGGTCGCCCTTATCCTGCCCTGGCTGGAGTTGCTGCTGGGGCTGTGCCTGCTCGCCGGAGTCTGGCTGCCCGGGGCGACGGTTGTCGGCTCCGGGTTAATGCTCGTTTTTATCGGGGCGCTGTTTTTTAATCAGATACGCGGCCTGGATATCCATTGTGGCTGTTTTTCCACCGAGGTGACCGAGGGTTCTGCCGGACTGGGTACCGTGCTGCGCGATCTTGGTTTTTTCGCGGTTTCCCTCTATTTACTAGTGTATGTTTTCCTTGGTAAGCGATCACGGTGAAGGGTGTTTTGAAGGATGTTGAGTCGCTTTGTCACAAGATATATCTGATAGGTTACAATAAAGGAGTTTCTCATGTTGCGAACAACAATGGTTGTGTTGGTGGCGATCTTATCCGCTGCAGGCTTCGCTCTTTGCCCCTTGAGCGAGGCAGCGACCGGGCCCAAACTGCGTCTTCCGGAAAATAGTTTCAGGTTTGATCAGATAGTGGAAGGAATGGAGGTTGTGCATGATTTTATACTGCATAATGATGGAGACGAAGTGCTGCATATCATTGATATGGAATGGCATTGCGGTTGCTCTGCCGCAACCGGTACGTCTCGGATTCTTCCTGGAGAAAAGGGACATATCAGCGTGAGCTTCAACAGCGAAGGCTATGGCGGACAGGACATCAAAGAGAAGGTTGTGGTGCGGACCAACGATCCGCAACGTCCCGTATTTGATCTTGTTATCACCGGTAAAGTGGGTAGGTTTGCCAAGATACGCCCGCAGCATGTCCTCCTCAAAGGGAGAGCCGGAACGTCTCCAACGCAGGATGTCGAAATTCTGCCGAATACAGAGTATCCCTTTACCATTCTGTCACTGCAAACCAGGCGGGATGATCTCATTGACTGCCGACTGGTGCGGCGATGTGACAACGAGAGCGGTAAAGGCTGTGTGCTGCGGGTGCAAAACCTGAAAAAAGACAGCGGCCGCTATGCCGAGATCATAACCGTGCAAACGGATAGTGCGGTACAACCCAGTTTTCCCATTTTTGTTGTGGGCAGGCTGCAATAAGGTACTACCGGAAAAATACACAAAGGAACCTTTACTCATGCGTAAAATCACGTCATTAACGGCGTTGCTCTCGTTTCTGGTGCTGGTGCTCAACAGCGTCGTGCTCTATATTGCCCCCCATGGCCGGGTTGCCTATTGGGCAGACTGGCGTTTCTGGGGGTTGACGAAAACGGAGTGGGCCAATCAGCATATCATCATTGGGATACTGTTTTTTTTAGCCATCCTGCTCCACACCTATTACAACTGGAAGCCGATTGTCGCCTATTTAAAAAACAAAGCGCGGCAACTGCGAATATTCAACCGCCACTGTACTATTGCACTCCTCCTCGTCGCCATATGCACCCTGGGTGCCTATGTGGAAGTCCAGCCTTTTCGTTCGGTGCTCACCTTCAGTGAGTCGATCAAGAACCAAACGGCTCAGCAATACGGGCAACCACCCTATGGGCGTGCCGAGTTGGCGACCATGAAAATTTTTACCGCCAAGATGGGTCTCGACCTGACAGACAGCTTAAAGCGTCTGCGAGAGGCAGGCATTGAGCTGGAAGATGAAGAGCAGACCCTGCTGGATATTGCCCGTTCAAACAACACCTCACCGCAACAAGTATACAAACTGATGCAGCCAAAGGATGACACCGGCGGTGTACGGACCATGCCGGAACAGCCTGAAAAAGGTTTCGGCAAACTTCGTCTGGACGAGGTCTGCCGTACATACGGCCTCGACGTAGCCGTTACCCTCAATGCCTTGGCGAAAAAGAACATCAACGCCACAGCGGAGACAACTCTCAAGAAAATTGGTGAGGAAAACGACCTTACGCCTCAGGATGTGTTTAACGCCATGCGCGAGAGTACTGTGAAAAACTAAACCGATGGCACAATCAGGCAACGGAGTCTTGCAGAGGTGATCGTCCTGGCCAGGGAAAAATCCAGAAGATCTCTACCCTTAGGTTGAAGAAGGAGTACATCAGCATGAAAAGTTGGGTACGTATTGGATTATTGCTGCTCGTTATCATTGTGTTGATCGGCGGCGGCGGTTTTTTGATAAAGCAGAAAAAACAAGAATTGAGCCAGGCAACCCCCTACGGTGAGCAGCCTCGGCCGGTCACTGTGGTCAAGGTGAAAAAAGGTGACCTGAGGATTGAAAACACCTATCTGGCGGTGATTGAACCCTTTGAGGAGGGGCGGATTTCCGCCCGGGTTACCGCAGAGGTCAAACAGGTTCTGGTTGATGAAGGCGACCGGGTTCAAGACGGAAGCGTGCTGGCAAAACTCGATGCAGAAGAAATCAAGCACCGCATTGCATCGGCCGAGGCGGCCGTTGAGCAGGCACGAGCGGATTTGAAAGCCGGCAGGGCCACTGTTCAGGCCCTGCAAACCTCAAATGAATACTGGCAGGCGGAAAAAGAACGGGATCGCATCTTGACGGGCAGGGGCGCGCTTTCCCAGGCACAGGCGGAAAAAACCGCGGAAAAGACTGCAAGTGTTAAGGGGGCATTCATTGCCGCACAGCAGAGATATCGTGCCATCCAAAAACAGATCGAGGCTCTGGAGCAGCAGAAGGCGGAACTGACTGCCAGGCGCGGCTACTACACCCTGACCAGCCCGTTTTCCGGTCGGGTCAGCGAACGTAAGGTCGATGCCGGGGATATGACCGCTCCCGGCCGGGAACTGCTGGTGATCCAGAACCAGAACCGGCTGAAAATCTCCTTTGACGTGCCCCAAAAGGACCTGCCTGAAGTAACTACAGGGAATGTAGTTGGATTTTCAGCCAACGGCCATAGCCAAGAGGCCTCGATTACAGTGATGCATCCCTCCCTGGACAAGGCCGGGATGCTGCGGGCAGAGGCCTGGCCGGACCGGCAGGCCGCAGCCGGCTTAACCCCGGGGGCGTATCTTCCGGTCACCGTGAGCATACAAATACTGGGAAATGTCATCCTGGTTCCGGAATCCACCCTGATTACAGGGCCTGCAGGAAAACATCATGTCTTTACGGCAAAAAACGGCAGCCTGACGGCAAAACCGGTGGAGATTCTCGGCCGTGCCGGGGACAGGGCGGCAGTCAAAGGAATAGATAGCGGTACCAGGGTGGTTGAAAACACCTTTCTGGGCTGGGCCGTGCTTTCATCGGGGCAAAAAGTGGAGGCCGTGCAATGAATCCGGCACGAGCAGCCCTGAATAATCCATACGCGGTTGCCGCCGCCGTTCTACTGGTTGCAGCCATGGGCCTCATCGGCTATCTGCGCACCCCTTCCGAGCTTTTTCCGGATACCTTTCCACCCCAGGTAGTGGTGGTCACCGTACAGCCCGGGGCCAGTGCAAATGACATCAGCGATAAGATCACACAAGTTATTGAAAAGGAGATCAACACTCTGGGTGGCCTGGAAAATCTCCGCAGTACCAGCCGCGACCAAGTCTCCTCCGTCATGGCGGAATTTTCCTACTCCAAGGATCCGGGCCAGGCGATCCTGGAGGTGCAAAATGCCATGGCCCGCATCCGAGCCGATCTGCCCAAAAATGCCCAAGAGCCAAAGCTCTATCGTTTAAGCGATGCCACTGCCAGGCCGCTTCTCACCCTGGCCCTGCGCCCCAAGGAAAACAGCAGAGGCGACCTTGCCGAAATCCGGCTGCTGGCGGAAAACCAGATCCAGGACCGGCTTCTCTCCATAAAAGGCGTGGCCGACGTCGACGTATTCGGCGGCCACCGGCCCGAAGTCCGGGTACGGGTGGACCGCGATGCGCTGGCGGCCCACAGTGTCTCCATTGAAGAGGTCATTGCCGCTCTTTCCCAACAAAATATTTCCGCACCCGCCGGTAACATTTATACCGGAGACAACGAGTACCTGGTGCGCATTGTCGGAGAATTCAAGAATCTGCGGGAGATTGGAGCCCTGCCGCTTCGTCGACCGGGCTACGGCCTGTTGCGTATATCGGACGTGGCGGAAGTGGAACTTGCCGAGCAGGAACCGCGCTCCGTCTATCATGGCAATAAAGAGCCCGCCATCGCCCTGGGTGTCATCAAGCCCGAAGGCGGCAAAACCATGGCGGCCATCAAGCAGGTCAAGTCCTTTCTCCCCGAACTGCGTGCCCTGTACCCCGACATTGCCTTTGCAATCACCCAGGACCAGCAGCCCCTGATCGACATCAACATGAAAGGGATGCTGCTGTCCATCATCCAGGCCGTGATCTTAACCGTGGGCGTGGTTTTTCTATTTCTGGCCGAAGCCCGGGCCGCCCTGGTGGTCGGCATCAGCATCCCGCTTTCCTTTCTGTTCACTCTGGCTGTACTCTGGTTTACGCCCTATACCTTGAACATGGTCACCCTGTCGGGCCTGATCGTAGCCACCGGCATGGTGGTTGACGCCTCGGTGGTGGCCCTGGAAAACATCTACCGGCATTACCGGGAAAAGGAAACACCCGATGCCGTGGACGCAGCGGATACCGGCACCCGGGAGATTGCCCTGGCCATTACCGCAGGGATGATCACCACGGTGGCGGTCCTGGTGCCCATCATCTTTATCGGTGGATATGCCCAGCGGACCATCGGACAGCTGAGCCTCACTATTTCGATTACCATGATGGCCTCACTGGTTCTCGCTTTGACCCTGGTACCGCTGTTAACCTCAAAGGCGCTTGGCCGGAAAAAGAAAAAAAAGGACTTTGCCGAGCGCGCGGCCGGCTGGGTGGATGCGGGCGTGGACCAGATCCGGCGCTTCTATGTGTTTATCCTGGAAAAGGCTCTGCGCCAACGGGTCCTCACCCTGGTGCTGGCCGGCGCCTTTTTTATACTCAGCGTCAAAACCATCCCCCCAATCATCGGCGGGGACCTCATGCCACCCATGGATACGGGTATTGCCGTAGTCGAGTTCGACCTGCCGGCCACTGACGGCATCGAAAAGGTAGAAGACGCCCTGGACCGGGTGGAAACCATCATCTATGCCCAGGCCGGCATCGAAACGGTCTCCTCGGTGATAGGCTCCGAGCCCGGAGCCATCTCCTTTGGCACCGGCGGGGCCACGGCCCAGTCCGCCACCATCACCGTGCATCTGGTCGATCGCACCCAGCGCGAGCAATCCATCTGGGAAATCCAGGAAACATGGCGGAAAAAGCTGCGGCAGGTTCCCGGCATCAAGAGCTTCCGGGTCAGCGAATACGGGGCCACACCCATGGCCAGCACCAAGGCGCCCGTGGATATCATCATCAGCGGTCCTGATCCACGGATTTTAGACAGCCTGGCCGAACAGACCATGGAGCGGCTTCAAGGCGTGCGCGGCCTGACCGATGTGCGCAGAAGCTGGCATTTTGATGAAAAGCAGGTTGATGTAACCGTGGATCCCGCCCTGGCCCGCATCTACGGGACCTCGCCGGAACAGGTCGCACGGCAGGTAAGTACCGCCTTGCAGGGTGTGCCGGCCACCTCCATGCGCCTGGAAAATTTTCTGGATATCCCTATTCGGGTCCGCTACAAGGAGGTCGATCGAAACAGCCCGGAAGCCCTGGGGCAGATCTATGTGGACTCCATGTTCGGGCCGGTCCCACTGCGGGCCCTGACGGAACGTGAGACCCACCGGCAACGCCCGTTTATCACCCGGGAGGCTCTGCAGACCACCATTGACATCACCGGGGTCAACCAGAGCTTGAGCATCGCCCAGGTCACGGGCATGGCTCAAAAGTCCCTGGCCGGCATGGATCCCCCTGGCGGATACAGCATCACGTTTGCCGGTACGGCAGCGGACATGAAGCAGACGCAAAAGCAACTGCGCCAGGCCCTGGTTATCGGTATCGTATTGCTGTACCTGCTGCTTCTGGCGATGTTTCACTCCTTTGCCCATCCCCTGACCATTATGGCCGCTATTCCCCTGGCCGTGGCCGGCTCCATGTGGGGACTGCTTGTATTTGATAAGCCCATGTGCATGCCCGGGACCATGGGTATGATCTTTCTGGCCGGCATTATCATCAATAACAGCGTGCTGCTGCTCGATTTCATTATCCAGGCCAGAAATAAAGGCATGGAAAAGCAAGGAGCCATTATCAGGGCAGTGGAACTGCGCATCCGGCCCATCCTGATGACCACCTTTTCTACTATTATAGGTCTCTCGCCGCTTATATTCGAAACCGCCGTGGGCCTCGAACGTATGAGCCCGCTGGGTATTGTTGCCGGAAGCGGCCTTTTGGTGGGGACCTTTATGACCATGATCGTGGTACCGGTGTTCTACTCCAGTGTCGACAGCGCCACCCTGGGATTCAGCCGCCTGCTGGGGGGACACCACGCCGGCGTGCCCAAAGAGTAGATGGGCTGAAACACAGAACCAATCATTCAAATAAATGTTGAGAAAATGCATGGAATATTCACTGAACATAGCAAAAGCTTTGGCAGACGGGAACAGAATACGTGTTGTCGCCGCCCTGTTGCACCATAATGAACTTTGCGTCTGTCAGCTTGTTGAAATGCTGCGCCTGGCGACGGCCACCGTGTCGCGTCATATGAGTATTCTCTATCATGCCCGCCTGGTACAGAGCCGCAAGGACGGCAGGTGGGTGTATTATCGCCTTTTTCAGCCATTTCCCGAATCGCTGCGGGCCTGGCTCCTCGAATCGTTGCTCGAATCAAAGGAAGTACAGGCTGATCAGGTTGTGCTGGAAACAATTCTCTCATGGGATCCCGAGGAACTCTGTCGTCAACAAAAAGAACGAAAAAAATGTAATGACTGAAAAACACCAAACAACAATGAATGCATCCATCAAGGAACCGGCGGCTATAGGGGCTTCCGTCGGAACTCACTGTCAACCCTGATGACTGGTTGCTCCTGCAGGATTGGGAGAAAAAACGGTATCAACATCAAATACTCTTTACTTTATGCATGCATCATACCCACAAAAAATATATGTCGAGTTGACCAGCAGGTGCAATCTCCAGTGCCGGATGTGTGTCAAGTACGCCCCCGGCAGCCGAATTATTGAGGAAGACCTGCCTTTTTCGCTGTTCAGGAATCTGGATTCAGCCATTGCTCAGGCCGGAACGCTTATCCTGAACGGCATCGGCGAGCCGCTGTTGCATCCGCAACTGCTGGATATAGTCATCTTTTCCAGGAAAAGAATGGCTCCGCAGGCGGATGAGGAGAAAAGCCTGCAACTGCTCTCCGCCGGACTGTCAACCATCTGTCTGTCGCTCGACAGCCTTGCGGAAGAGGAAAAGACGCCGGGCGGCGAACATTCGGTCCGCGCGGTTTCCAGGGCAATTGCGGGCCTTGCTGCGGCAAGAAAGCAGACAGGCAGCAGTTCTTTCATGATAGGACTGGAGATGGTTCTAAGCCGTGAGAACATCAATGATCTGCCCCGATATATCCAGTGGGCTGCTGAACAGGGTGTGGACTATGTTATCGTAACGCATCTCTTTCTCTATAATACATCTGCGGAGCAACAGAGCCTTTTCAATCCCAACTCCTCCGAGGCCATTGAACTGTTTCACTCCTCTAACGAACGGGCCAGAGCCCGGGGGCTGGATCTGCGGGAGTATCCTTCCATCTATTTGAAATATAGAAAAAACGAGATGGAAAGAGCAGTAGTTGAGATTTTTCAGGAGATGCAGGACGAGGCCAGAGACCGAGGTATTTTTCTGCATCTGCAGAGTCTGCTGCAGCACACATCCGATGATGAAGAGCTCGTCGAGCAGGTCTTTGCTGCTGCACGGGCCGTTGCCGAAGGCCATGGAATAGAGCTTTTTTTGCCGCCGAATCAGGCCCTGGCACAACGAAGTTGCCCATTCATGGCTGATGAGGCGGTTTTTATTGCCGCCAATGGCGCCGTCATGCCCTGCCATTTCCTGTGGCACACCTACGCCTGCCGTGTGCTCGGCGAAGAAATCCAGGTGCAGGAATGCGCTTTTGGCACGATCCGGGAACAGCCCCTGGAGGACATCTGGCAGAGTCGGCAATATACGCTCTTTCGGCGGGAAGCGGGTGAATACGATTATTCTTCCTGCTGGAGTTGTACCCAGGGGCCATGTGCCGATCTGATCAATGACAATATCCATGCTGCAAACGACTGCTACGGCAGCCAGGTTCCTTGTGGGCATTGTCAATGGAATCTTGGTGGGGTTCGTTGTCTTTAAAAAAAACCGTTGCCGGTCAGCGCAATTCCGGGGACACGATATTTATTTACTCCAGTCCCGCTATGTTGCAAGTCGGGCTATCTCACTGAAAATGGTGTTACATCTTTATCTGAAGAGTTGCAAGAAAATATATCGTGGCCATAACACATACACATAGACACATACAGTTACCTTCCTGGAAGAAAAAGATGGAAACGATCAACCAGGTTTGTAATATTGTGGCAACGCTGGTATACTCTTCCCATGTCTGAGTATATTGAGAAAACCTGCCCAAAATGCGGCCAGCAGTTGCGCTTCCCTAAACGCATAGGGGGAATGCTCATGTCCTGTCCTTCGTGCGGTACAAAATTCGCTTCCGACTTCAAGATCGGAAACATGAAGAAAAGCGAGCCTCATGGTGGCCCGACTACAATATTTGAATTACCTGCAACACTCCTCGAACGGATTATTCGATTTTTCGTTTCACGATAACCCACATTTTTAAAGCCCCACCCCTTGCCAAAGCTAAAAATGTCATTGTCGGAGTGTGTTATGCCACAATAATGAATTGTATCAGATAGGATGCCGGCTCTTATACAGTACACATACACGACGGTTACACTCTCGATTGGCAAGTTATAAGGTATCCTTATTACCAGGATAACACTTGATTTTTACCATGGAGTGAATACGGAGTATATATGGCGGTTGCCATACGTAATAAGCAGCATTTAAATCATAGAATAGAAGAATTCACCGGTGGACAGTTCACTGGTAGACTGAAGGGAGGCACAATGTCGCTGACACCATCAACCATGCTCGACATAGGTACATCCGCACCTGATTTCTCCCTCGAGGATATCGAGGGGAAAACATACGATCTGGCACAACGGACACTATCAAATGGACTGCTGGTCATCTTTATGTGCAACCACTGCCCATATGTGATGCACATCATAGATAAACTTGGCGAAAAAATACGGCAATACCAGCAGGACGGCATTGAAGTAGTTGCCATCAACAGCAACGATTATATACAGTATCGTGACGACAGTCCCGAAAAAATGGGTGAATTGGCTCGTTTCCATAACTTTTCATTTCCCTACCTCATAGATGAGGACCAGGAAATCGCCAAAGCCTATCGAGCCGCCTGTACTCCCGACTTTTTCCTCTTTGATGAAAACAAAAAGCTCGTTTATCGCGGCCGCTTTGATGCTGCCAGACCCGGCAACAGCGAGCCGATCACCGGCGATGAACTCTCTGCTGCGGTCGCTCAGGTAGTTGCCAAAGCCGCTGTTCCGGAAAATCAGCTGCCCAGTATGGGGTGCAATATCAAATGGAGAAAGGGCAACGCGCCTGAGTATTTTGGATAACAGCCGGTCCGAGCATACAGGAACCGCGCCGGCTACGCCCAGACACCGGGGAGAGAATCCTTGCAATGCGGACACTGTCCCTGGACAAGGTCGTTGCGCACAACGGAAAATCCATACCGTTCGATGACTGTCTTGCCGCACCCCGGACAATAGGTATTCTCCCCGCCGCCTCCCGGCGCGTTGCCTTCATAGACAAATTGCAGACCGGCTTCGCGGCCCAGCTCGCCAGCACGTACCAGGGCGGCAGGAGAGGTTGGCTGCCTGTCTGTCATTTTATAGGTGGGATAAAAGGCCGAAATATGCCAGGGTATGGCTCTATCAAGCTCTGCCAGAAACGAGGCGATCTTGGCGACCTCCTCGTCGCTGTCATTCAATCCCGGAATAATGAGTGTGGTCACCTCCACCCAGACTCCCAGCTTCTTGAACAGACGAACGCAATCCAATACCGGCTGCAGCCTGGCACCGCAAATCTTCGTATAAAAATCATCACTGAACGATTTAACATCGATATTGATGGCATCAAGGTACGGAGCGATATGCAACGCCGCCTCCTCTCCCATATACCCATTTGAAACAAAAATATTTTTTATGTTTTTTCGGCGAGCGTCCACAGCACAATCATAGGCAAACTCATAGAACACCGTCGGCTCGACATAGGTGTAGCTGATTGACCGGCAGCTCCGTCGAGCCGCCATTGCAACCACCTCTTCCGGACCGGCTTTTCTTCCCTCCAAGTCCCTGGAGGAAAGATGCTGCACCTGGGAAATGGAGCTGTTCTGGCAATGTGTGCAGATAAAGTTACACCCCATGGTCGAAATCGATAGCGACATACTTCCCGGAAGAAAATGAAACAACGGTTTTTTCTCTATCGGATCAACATGCTCCGCCACAAGCTCTCCATAGACCAGGGAATACAACTTGCCATCGATATTCTTGCGCACGCCGCATCGACCTGTTCCGCCCGGCGCAATAGGGCAGTTATGGGCACAAAGCCTGCAGATCACTTTTCCTTTATCTCGACTGCAGCTATAAAACTGCGCTTCATGGAGTTCGTCAGGCAAAATCATATTTTTCTCGTATGTCTTTTTTTATAGTCTCTCCATGGAGAAACGGGATTACTGCCGGGTCTCACTTTATGTCCTTGTTCCTGCTCTTCGGCGAGACACTGTCTTTTTACCACACCAGCAGATGTCCCATCAAATTCTCTTTTGCCCATTCCGGCAGAATCAATAAAAATAAAAAAATAATCCTGGAAATAACAAGGTGCATTTGTTAGGATATTTTCATATTGGTCCTGTATAATACTTTTACCATACTATTATCGTACCAAGGTATTATACTGGTCATTCGTATACGAATACGAGTGTCTCCCAGACTGCCTGAAAAAGGAGCGAAATGGACAACACACCACGCCATGAAGACCTCGTCAACAAAGTGCAGGCCCTTGAGCAGGAAATAGAGCGCCTGCAGCATGTCGAAAAACAACTCGAAGAGAGCAGAGAGCACTTCAAACTCCTCTATGACCGTGCTCCTCTGGCCTATCAGTCCCTTGACGAACATGGCAATATAATCGGTGTCAACCCCTCCTGGCTCAGTGCATTAGGCTACACCAAAGAAGAGGTTCTCGGAAAGTCATTTGCCGAGTTTCTCCATCCTGACTGGCAAGAGCATTTCCGTGAAAACTTCCCGCGCTTTAAAGCTGTCGGCGAAATTTTGGGCATCGAATTCGATATGCGCAAAAAAAACGGCTCTTCCATTATCGTTTCATTTTACGGCAAGATCGGCAGGGATGCCACGGGTAATTTTGACCGTACCCATTGCATGTTCCAGGATGTGACGGAGCTTCATAAAACCACCCAGGAGTTAGTGCACAGTAACCAGCGCTATCAATGGCTCTTCGATGACTCCCCCATACCCCTCTGGGAAGAAGACTTGACGGAGTTGCTTCTCCACCTTGAAACTATTCCTGCAGGGGGCGTTGAAAATCTCCCTGAATTGTTTGCCAACGACCCTGAAGAACTTAAAATCTGCGCCGATAAAATTCAAATCATTGATGTCAATAAAGCCGCAATTGCCCTGCACGGCGCTGCCACCAAGAAAGAGCTTTTTACCAACCTCCATACAATTTGGCGCCGGAATTCCATGGTCGGTTTTGCCGAGGAGTGTATTGCCCTTGCTTCAGGGGCCACCGAATTTGAGATCGAGGGGGAAGTTCGCACCATTGCAGGAGAACCGCGTCAGGTTTTTGTTAAACTGCTTGTTACACAAGATGCCGAAGGCAAGCAAAAAGCACTCGCAGCGACGTTGGATATCACCGAGCGCAAAGCTTTTGAAGCGCGCCTTCGCCAAATCCAGAAGATGGAATCCATCGGTCGGCTCGCCGGCGGCATCGCCCATGACTTCAACAACATGCTTTCTGTTATCCTGGGCAACACAGAGCTGGTTGTTGATGAGCTGGGCGGCAACCATCCATCCACTAACAATCTCAATGAAATCACCAAGGCGGCACAACGCTCGGCCGAACTCACCAAACAGCTTCTCGGCTTTGCCCGCAAACAGACGATGTCGCCCAAGGTACTCAACCTCAACAACACACTGCAGGACATGCTCAAAATGCTGGGCCGTCTGATCGGTGAAAACATCGATCTTGCCTGGATCCCGATGAGCAACCTCTGGCTCGTCAAAACTGATCCCGCCCAGGTCGACCAGATTTTGACCAATCTATGCCTCAACGCCAGGGACGCTATAACAGGCAACGGCAAAGTGACCATTGAAACCGGCAATGTCACCCTCGATGAAAGATATTGCCGGACTCATGCCGGTTGCACTCCCGGAGACTACGTGATGTTGGCCGTAACCGACAATGGTTGCGGAATGACTTCGGAAACCACCGATAAAGTCTTTGAACCGTTCTTTACCACCAAGGACATCGGTAAAGGGACAGGCCTGGGCCTGGCAACCACCTACGGCATCGTCAAACAAAACGATGGATTTATCTACATCTATAGCGAGCCGAATCGAGGGACCAGCGTAAGGATCTATCTGCCGCGGACTCATAAACAACAACACAACCAGATTGGCACGGAACATAACGAAAAGACCGGAAAATCCCACGCCGGGATTCTCCTGGTGGAAGATGATGCCGCAATCCTTCATATGGTCACACTGATGCTTCAAAATCTGGGGTACACGGTCATGGCCGCTCAAAAACCGGCCGATGCCATCAACATTGCCGCATCAACCTCCTCCACAATCGACCTTCTTCTCACCGATGTTGTCATGCCGGAAATGAGCGGACGCAGGCTGGCAGAAGAGCTGGCCGGCACCCATCCGGATATTAAATGTTTATTTATGTCAGGCTACACCAGAAACGTCATTGCCCACCACGGCGCACTCGACGACGGAGTCGAATTCATTCAAAAACCCTTCATGCTGCAAGATTTGGCGGCCAAACTCGAGGAATTACTGCAGAGCAAAGCTTAGGGTCCGCTCAGGCTTGGGTCAGGTGCCCTGTCGCCATTCTCCATTCTCATAAAGGAAATGCGGGCGAAATTTTTTCTTATAATTCATTGCTGAAATTGAATCTATATTGTAGCCCAAATAGATGTAATCTATTTCCTTATTCAGGCAGAAATTAATCAGGGTGAGAATATTAAATATGCCGGGGCTGCGTTTCCCCTCCTCTTCATCAAAATAAAAATAGACGGCGTTAAGCCAGTTTGTGCCGATATCAACAATCCCACAGCCTATCAACTTTCCCTTGACTCTGTAGCGAATTTCAAAGGTGGAGGTGATTTTGTTCAGGAAAAAACCGGCGTAATAGGCCTGGGAGGTATTGCCTTCATAGGGATAACGATGTTTCAGAAAACGCTCACAGAGTTCAAGTTTTTCCTGGGTGGGGCGAATGGATCCTATGCGGACATCCACATCCTTGTTTTTGTTCCACACTCTTCGCTGATTTCTGGTGGGTGTAAAACACCTTGGATGAAGCCGAATGGGTACGCACCGCCTGCAATTCCGACAATGCATTGCGTAAAGCGTGTTGCCGTTTCTCCTATAGCCCGCCGCAAGAAAAAGCTCCATCATCCTGTCCGACAGCGGACCAAACAATCCCTGATAAAAGGTCGCTGGAAAAGGCTGATCATAGGGACAACCCACCGTCACATCGACAAAATATTTTTCCACTTTTTGTTTGAGCGCTGCAAATTCTCTGGCGCATTGCTGATCGTACTTTGACATCTGTTATCCATAACTCAACCGATTTTGTCTTCTGTAATCATGCTTAGTGCCTGTAGGACCTGTCAACAAATAACATGGCCCTTAAATGATATTCGTCTCTTTCGCCATGGTCAAGCCTGCCTTCAGCAACTGTATGAAAAAAAGTGACATTGGCCCCATGGGGAGTTATGTTTTCCTACATTGAGGGGCTACATGGTTCCCCTGCTTTTACCGGGCGAAGCCATTGTCGGCAGGCACAAGACTCCGTACTCAAAACAACAGTGTGCCGGTGTTTTTTGTGCGGAATAATTATATGTGCAAAGCCGGACCCTTGTACCACAATGTGTGGTATATATCATAGAGTAACCTTAGCAATCGGGAAATCATGGAGAGTACAAAATTTAAGCAACTGCGCAAGAGATTGGGCAAAACACAGAAGGAGCTGGCTGAATTGCTGGGCACTTCTCTGAAGGCTATCTGTTCATACGAGCAGGGCTGGCGCTCAATACCAACGCATATAGAAAGACAGATCTATTTTCTCCTTTCACGCAAAGCCGACGACGGCAGTATCCAGAAAAACTGCTGGGACATTCTTGACTGTCCGGATGAGAGAAAACACAAGTGCCCGGCATGGGAGTTTCGTTCCGGGAAGCTCTGCTGGTTTATCAACGGTACCATCTGTGAATGCAAATCAAAAAAGAACTGGGAGGAAAAAATAGAGATTTGCCGTGAATGTGCGGTGACAAAGGATTTTTTTTAACCCGCAAGGTCATTGCTAAGATGTTGCACGACTATTTTCAGCATGCGTCGCACCGGCTCTGCCGCTCCCCAGAGCAATTGATCACCGACGGTAAAGGCGGTGAGATAATCCGAGCCCAGATTCATTTTGCGAATTCTGCCCACGGGAACGCTGAGTGTGCCCGATGTGGCGGCGGGTGTCAGTGTATCTTCCGTGGCCTTGCGCTCATTGGGAACAATTTCCACCCATTCGTTATGCTTTGCGATCACCTGTTCCACTTCGGCTATAGAGAGAGCCTTTTTCAACTTGATGGTAAAGGCCTGCGAATGACAGCGCATTGAACCGATACGAACGCACTGCCCGTCAACGGGGATTATATCATCTCCCGTTCTGGCAAGGATCTTATTGGTCTCGCTGATTCCTTTCCACTCCTCCCTGGTCTGCCCATTTTCCAGGGGAGCATCAATCCAGGGAATAAGGCTGGCGGCAAGGGGAACCCGCCAGTTATCACAGCAAAGCGTACCGTCGTTGAGTTTTGCAGTAACCTTGGTATCGATGTCGAGAATGACAGAGGCGGGATCCTGCAGCAAGCCATCGACGGAGGATTGCAGCTGGCCCATCTGCACCAGCAGCTCACGCATATGCTTTGCCCCGGATCCACTTGCCGCCTGGTAGGTCATGGAGCTGATCCATTCAATCAGATCATTTTCAAAGAGGCCGCCAAGTGCCATCAT
>JBHEOR010000001.1:0-52115 GCA_046260685.1 Desulfopila sp. | reverse complement strand
TCATAAGAGAAACGGTACAATTACCGCCTATATAGTTTTTTATGCCGCTTCGCAGTCCCGCATCGATAACAGTGCGATTCACTGGATCCAAGACGATGATGCTGTCCTCAGCCATCCTCAAGGCAGAAGCGGCATCAATCCAATATCCGTCCCAGCGGCGGCGCAGCTCTTCATAGACGCTGTTGGTATAGCTGCCACCCTGGCAGGAAAGAATGATATCCATCTCCGCCAGCAAGTTGACATCATTGGCATCCTTCAAAGGGGTGCGCTTGCCGCCAACGTCCGGTCCCATTTGACCAGCCTGCGAAGTAGTGAAAAAATACGGCGCAATCCCCTCAAAATCACTCTCCGCCACCATTCTCTCCATAAGCACCGAACCTACCATGCCTCTCCAGCCGACAAATCCTACCTTAAGCATATCAAACTCCGCCATATATCAATAATCAATAATAAGTAACTCTTGAGCCGCATCCCATCTGCACGTGATCAGCCCGGCTTATCCGGCTCACCTGCGGCCAATACGCTCCACCAGTCTGCTTGCGGCACACCGACACCCTGCAAGCAGTTACCAATACAGGGATGAGCCAGGTAAAGTCGCTTACCCCATAAGTGGCAGCCGCACAAGAACAGAGCAGTGCTCATAGTTTATAGAGGAAATGCAGCTTTTTTCAACCCCCAAAAACCTTTAAAACATCATTTTCTTGTGGGAATCTCATCAAATTTCTCGAGAGTACCGGTATCGTCAAACCACTCCGCCCGTGATCCCCAGTACACGTTGCAACGCGGTTTCAACCCCGGATCATCATCAAGAGTACCCGCGGTGACGACGATGTTTTTGCCTTTCTTAACCGCCCAGGGCAGGGAAGAGCCGCAATTCTTGCAAAAAGTAGTGGCAAAATATTTGGCCTCAGGGTGCTCAAATCTGCCGATCTGCTCCTCGCCGCTGATCCAGCGAAACTGTGACGGCGGCACAAAAATATTTGCAGAATGGGCGCTGCCGGTAAACTTACGACAACGAGAGCAATGGCAATACTGGAATATATTCAGAGGCCCCTGTATTTGGTAACGTACTGCTCCGCACAGGCAGCTGCCGGTAATTGTGCTTTTCATACACCCCCCTTGTTCCACTGTTCGTAGAAAATGATCTCAAATCAATGCCTTTGCTTTCGGCAATGTTTACAAAGCAAACATACTCCTGCTATTCAGTATACCGTATCCTTCCAATTCAGCCAACTTCTGTATAAAAATCATATATAATGAAAAATGATGAAAATTTTTGGCTTGGCAAAAAGCCGCCTTAACCAATTATTCTCTGGAAAAGATACCGAAAATAAGATACTTTTAGGGTGTTGCCGCCACACAACAGGCACACAACAGGATTTGGAGGGGAGGAAAAAGGATTCTGCAATAGTCATTTACAGCCTGATGGCCAATCTGTCAGGTACATTATCAACCCAAATTTTAGAGGAGAGGATAGCATGAAAAAATCACTGCTATACGCAATGGGTATTTTTCTCGTACTGTCGTTTGCCGCCATAGCGGGAGCAAAGACCCTGAAAGTCGGCCTCGACGCCGATCCGGTTTCGCTTGACCCCCAGGTCCAGCTGTCCGGCGGAATGCTTCAACTGTCGCACTGGGTTTTTGACCCGCTGGTACGCTGGAACAAGGACCATGAAATTGTCGGCCGTCTTGCCAAGAGCTGGGAGAGGCTGAACCCCAGAACAATCCGTTTCCATCTGAGAAAAGGGGTTACATTTCACTCCGGCAACGATTTTACCGCAAAGGATGTGCAATGGTCCTATGAACGTCTGACCAGAAGCAAGGATTTCCAAGGACTTTTTGAGCCATTCGAGGCAGTTGCCATCGTTGATGACCACACGATTGATGTTGTCACCAAAAAGCCATACCCCCTGCTGCTTAATATGGCCACCTATATGTTCGCCATGGACAGCAAGTTCTACACCGGAACAGATGAAGACGGCAAGCCCAAGGATGCGGTCATCAAATTCGAGCACACCTTTGCCAATGCCAATGAATCAGGCACCGGCCCATTCGTCGTGGACAAATTCGAGCAGGGTGTTGTTCTTGAGATGAACCGTTTCAAAGAATACTGGGATACCGAATCACCCGGTAACGTTGACACCATCATTCTTAAACCCATTAAGGAAAACGCCACCCGCGTTGCCGCTCTGCTGTCCGGCGATGTTGACTTTATCTCTCCGGTTCCACCGACCGATTTCAAGCGACTGCAAGCTGATCCGGATGTCGACCTCCACACCGTTTCCGGTGGACGTATCATCACCTTCCAGATGAATCAGGAGCGTGTTGATGCATTCAAGGATGCCCGGGTACGCAACGCCATCGCCCATGCCGTCAACAACGAAGGTATCGTCGAAAAGATCATGAAGGGGACGGCAACCGTTGGTGCCCAGCAGGGGCCCGAAGGCTATGTGGGCTACAAAGAAAATCTCACCCCGCGATACGACCTTGCCAAGGCCAAATCGCTGATGAAGGAAGCGGGCTATGCCGACGGTTTTGAAATCACCATGATGGCTCCCAACAATCGTTATGTCAACGATTTCAAAATTGCCCAGGCCACGGCCCAGATGCTCAAAAGGATCAACATCGATGTACGGCTCAAAACCATGCCCAAGGCACAGTACTGGGAAGAGTTCGACAACCGCGCCGCGGATATGATGATGATCGGCTGGCATTCCGACACTGAAGATTCCGGCAACTTCTCCGAGTTTCTCACGGTATGTCCAGGTAAAAAGAAAGGTTATGCCGTCTACAACAGCGGCAACTACTGCAATCCCAAGGTTGACGAGCTTGTCTACGGTGCGCAGTCGGAAACAAACCCCGCCAAGAGAAAAGAAATGCTTCAGCAGGTCGAGCAGATTCTCTATGATGATGCTGCATTTGTTCCGTTTCACTGGCAGAATCACAGCTATGGTGCCAAGAAAAACGTCCGGGTTGATCCCATCATTAACGCACTGAACTTTCCCTATTTCGGCGACCTTGTAGTTGAATAACACTACAACAAGAGAAATCTTTTCGATATCTCTCCACGGCAGGGGGCTTAACGGTATGAGCCCCCTGCTTTGTATCCACAGCTTTTACTGAAGACACCCATGATTGCATTTATACTACGAAGAGCGTTGCAGGCGGTGCTGGTCATGCTGGTCATCGGCCTTATCGGATTTTCCATCCAAAGCAATATCGGTGATCCCATCCGTCCTTTGGTCGGTGAGCGGGTAACCCCTGAAGAACGCGCCGAAATGTCCGAAAAACTGGGGTTGAATGATCCTTTTTTGGTACAGTATGGGCGATTTGTCAAAAAAGCGGTACAGGGGGATCTCGGCATTTCCTTTATCTATAAAAAACCCTGCACCGAAGTAATCCTCAAGCACGCCCCAGCAACCCTCGAGCTGGTATTCGGGGCCGCCTTGATAATCGTGTTTGTATCCCTGCCGCTGGGGATATATACGGCCTTAAAGCCCAGGACCATACTCTCGAAATGTATCATGGGATTTTCCACCCTGGGGGTATCGATACCGGTATTTCTGACCGGTATCATGCTTATCTACATCTTTGCCGTTACCCTGGGGTGGCTGCCGTCCTACGGCCGGGGCGAGACCGTCGATCTTTTCGGCAACGGCTACTGGAACTCCGGCATGCTGACCATAGACGGCATACAGCACCTTATCCTGCCCTGTCTCTCACTGGCCTCCATCATGCTCCCCCTCTATATCCGCCTTATACGCTCCGAAATGATGGAAGTTCTGGAAACGGAATATATTAAATACTCCTGGGCCAAGGGACTCTCTCCCATGCGCATCTGGCTGGTGCATGCCTTCAAGAACACCCTGCTTCCCGTTGTCACGGTTTTTGGCCTGCAGATCGGCATCATGTTTGCCTTTACCATCCTCACCGAAACAGTATTTCAATGGCAGGGCATGGGATTTATGTTTCTTGAAGCCGTACAGCGCGCCGACATTGCCCTGCTCAATGCCTACCTGGTGGTTGTGGCGACCGTATTTGTTTTGGTAAACACCCTGGTCGACATTTTTTATGGACTGATCAATCCCACAGTTAGAATAACGGGAACAAAATGAAACAATCGCTTAGAAAATTTAAAGAATCATACTTCCTCTATAGTTTTAAACGGGATAAAGTCGCCATGGCAAGCTTTATTGCCCTGGTCTTCTTTCTCCTGCTCGCCCTGACAGCCCCGCTGATTTCCCCCATGAATCCCTATGATGCCAACAATATCGACATCATGAACTCGGAAATTCCGCCGGCCTGGAATGACATGGGAATGGAAGAGTTCCCCTTGGGTACCGACAACATGGGACGCGATATGCTCTCCACCATGCTGTACGGTCTGCGAACCTCTATTATCATCGGTCTTGGCGCCGTTTCCCTGCAGGCCATCATCGGCATCCTCGTGGGGTTGACCGCCGGGTATCTGGGAGGGAGAATGGACGCATTGTTAATGCGTACTGCCGACATCCAGTTCAGTTTTCCCTATCTTATGGTAGCAATTCTGATCTCCGCCATCTTCCAACTGACCTTTGGCATCGGCCGCTATGAAGAACTTGCCGTTCCCCTGCTCATTGTTATCATTGGCTTTGCCGAATGGCCCATGTATGCCAGGACCATACGTGCCTCGGTTATGGGGGAAAAACGCAAAGAATATGTCGAAGCCGCCAAAGTTATCGGGTTGTCCAGACCGGTCATCATGGTCCGCCATGTGCTGCCAAACTCCCTGACCTCGCTTCTGGTCATATCCACGATCCAGGTCGCCAATGCCGTCATGAGTGAGGCAGCGCTCTCTTTCCTGGGCCTTGGCATGCCGACGACCAAACCATCGCTGGGATCACTCATCCGCTCCGGTTTCGACTATATTTTCTCCGGGTCCTGGTGGATCACGATTTTCCCTGGAATCCTGCTCATTCTTTTTGTTCTTGTCATCAACCTGCTGGGGGACTGGCTCAGGGACGTGCTCAACCCGAAACTTTATAAAGGATAGGATGTATCAGTAATGGCTCACCTATTAGAAATACACGATCTTGATGTGCAATTCGCCCTGAGAAACGGGTCTATCACCGCCCTCAAGGACATTAACCTCACCCTGGAAAAGGGCGAAAAACTTGGGCTGGTAGGAGAAAGCGGTGCCGGTAAATCGGTCACCGGGTTTGCCATAATCAACCTCATAAGCAAGCCCGGCTATATCTCCAAAGGCAGAATCATCTTTGACGGTGAAGAGATAAGCGCCTTGTCGGATGACAAAATGCGGCGCATCAGAGGGGACAGGATCACCATGATCTTCCAGGATCCCATGATGACCCTTAATCCGGTTTTCAAGATCGGCACGCAGATGATCGAGACCCTGCAGGCCCATCGCAAAATAACCAAGAGCGATGCCAGGAAAATCGCTCTGGACAAGTTGAGAAAGGTCCAGATACCTTCCCCGGAGCAGCGACTTAATCAGTACCCGCATGAACTCTCCGGTGGTATGCGGCAACGCATCATCATCGCCATTGCGCTGTTGACGGATCCCAGCCTCATCATTGCCGATGAGCCCACCACTGCATTGGATGTCACCATCCAGGCCGAAATCATGGATCTGCTGCAGGAGTTATGCGAAACGGATAACATGTCGCTCATTCTCATAACCCATGATCTCGCCGTGGTCTCTCAGGTGACGGAAAAAATTGTTGTCATGTATGCCGGCAAAATTATTGAATCAGGCCTCACCCACGAGGTGATTGCAAATCCGCAACATCCCTACACCACCGGCTTGATAAAATCCATTCCCGGTATAATCAAACCCGGAGAGAAGCTGGAGCAGATTCCGGGAATGATGCCGACGCTGACCAAGATCCCTCCCGGATGCGCCTTCAATCCACGCTGCAATCTGCGGGAGGATATTTGTGTTAAAATTACGCCTGAGTTAGAAGAGAAAGCGGCCGGACGGCTGGTTGCATGTCATATGGTAAAAGGAAAGTAGTTACAAAGGAAACATTGAAAAAAAATGGCAACACCAATTCTTACAATAGACAACATCGTTAAACATTTTGACATTTCCGGCGGCTTCCTTGAGTCCATCAGGTTTAGAAACGGACGCTTCAAACTGGAGAAAACCACCGTCAAAGCGGTCAATAATGTTGATCTCTCCATTATCAAGGGAGAGACATTGAGCGTCGTGGGCGAAAGCGGCTGCGGTAAATCGACCCTGGCACGACTTGTTCTTGGTATCCATACGCCCAACTCCGGCGAGATCAGCTACCGGGGCACGCGCATCGACAATCTCAGTCACAGGCAGATGCTGCCCTTTCGCAAAAAAATGCAGATGATTTTTCAGGATCCCTACGCCTCGCTCAACCCCCGCAAAACCGTGCAGCGTACACTTGAAGAACCACTGCGGTTTCATAATCCCAGCATGGCCACGGAACAGATCAACGAAAAAATCAGCCAAGTCATGGAGCAGGTCGGTGTTGATCCGGCATGGACCAAGCGATTCCCCCATGAATTTTCCGGAGGCCAGCGCCAGAGAATCAGCATCGCCCGCGGCCTCATCCTTGATCCGGAACTCATCGTTGCCGATGAACCTGTTTCCGCGCTCGATGTTTCCATTCAGGCCCAGATTCTCAACCTGCTCATGGAGACTGGAAAGCAGCATAATCTGACCTATCTCTTTATCACCCATGACCTCTCCGTAGTGCGGCACATCAGCACACGGGTCGCGGTAATGTATCTCGGCACCCTCTGCGAAGTTGCAACGGCAGAGACACTTTTCACTCGGCCCCGCCACCCCTATACGCGGGCACTGTTAAGCGCCATTCCCCGGGTCGGCGAAACCAGGGCCAAGCATATCAAGCTCAAGGGAGAAGTCCCCACACCCGTTAACCTCCCTACAGGCTGCGTCTTCCATGAACGATGCGTCTACGCCGACAAGCGCTGCATCGCCGAGGTCCCTCTCTTAAATACCCTGGAAAGCGGGTCGCATGTGGCCTGCCATGCGGTAGAAGAAAACCGGGCTATGGATTGATGCATGGATTAGTGATTGGTGATTTCCTGTATATCCTCCGGCGTATTGCAGTTGCGCCAGGCAGGGGCAAACCGCCATGGCACTTCGGGGGTAATGATACGCTCATCCTGACAAATCTGGCCAGGTCGCAGACAACCGGTCTGCAAGAGCCTCTCAAAGAGCGTTCTGCTGTCTGCTTCATAGTGCGCCAGAAGTGGCTCATATTTTTTGGTTGACGGATGCAGGGGTACCGTGCCCCATACCCCGGCCCTGCGCATGCTGAGCAGCCAGCGCAGCGCATCGCGGTGTATGCAGGGCATATCACATGCCGCAACAAGCCAGCTTACCTCTTCCTTCCAGCGCAGAGCCGCCAGAATCCCCGCTAAAGGGCCCTGAGCTCCGTGAATATCGCCCAACCTGTCCAGATGAGCCAAGGAATCCGGCACTTCACCATTACCGGAGAGAATGACCTGGTCACAGACCTCGGCCAGACAGGCGGCAATTCGCTCAATCCAGGTAACACCAGCAGTATCTTCAATGAGATGCTTTGGCCGCCCCATGCGCCTGCTTTCTCCGCCTATGAGCAGACAGCCCCATACAGGAGAAGGTCGCCAGGCTGAATGCTCCTGCAAAGGTGCTGTTGTATTGCTGCTCATAGCATGATCCGAGCATTGCTCGGCGGCAGAATACCGGCCTCCCTGCCGCAGCGCAGGAAGGTTGCGACTGCCTGCCGGCCTTCCTCTCCCAGTTCGAGTGAATACTCATTGACATACAGCCCTATATGATCCTGCACAACCTGTTCATCAAGGTCAAAGATTTTTTGCAGGCCAAGATCCTCTGGAAGCTCATCAATACGATGGGGAAAACATATACCGAGATCGCCCAATATCTCCTTGTCGGCGATGCAGATATCAAGCAGACCGGCCGCCTCTTCATCCACTCTGTCAACATAAGCGCCGGCTACTCCAAAATGGAGGGCCATGGCAAACTCCCGCCGATGCTGTTCCAGGTATCGGCTCAGTCGCAGACCACTTTCCAGCACTCCAACTCCTGTGACAAGTGATCGGCAAGCACCCGGAGCATCCCTGAGAAACGGAGCCATCTCAAAATCTGTTGCGGTAATTGCCAGTATCATGGTACAAGATTCCACTTTCAGCTTATCTCTTCCTGATTACCAACGAAACTCAGCGCACAGCACTGAAGGAGTCTGCCGTGTTGTTTTCGTGGGTATCCATTACTGAGCTCTATGAGTGCCACCACAACGCAGCTGGACGCCTTGACGAATTTGGCGAATTTATCACACAACAGGACGACACTCCAGCATGAACGATGATTTCTCCCTACTGTCCTACGACTATACGCTCCCCCAGGAAAACATAGCACAACACCCCTGCCGCCGACGGGACGGCTCTAAACTCCTTGTCTTTGATCGCGCCGCCGGTAACGATCCGGATGCTGCCGGGGATGCCATACAGCATAAACAATTCTCCGACATATTACACTATTTCGGCAAGGATGACATTCTTGTCCTCAATGATACCAAAGTTTTTCCTGCTCGCCTGCAAGGCAGAAAAGAAACCGGCGGCAAGGTGGAGCTTTTTCTCCTGAACTTTCCTCGTGAGAATGGAACCAATCCAACCTGCCCCGACCAGCGCATAGCCAGAGCAGAAGCGTTGCTCAAAAGCTCACGGAAACCGCCACAGGGTGCGGCAATCCCAATAGATGACGACCTTACATGCATCATTGAAAAACATCTTGACAGCGGCCATGTTGCAATCCGGCTGGAATACCCAAAGCATCGCAGTTTACTTGATATACTTGGCAATTGCGGCTCCGTTCCACTGCCACCTTACATAGAACGTGCCTCCGGCACTTCGGAAAATGACCGTAACCGTTATCAGACAGTCTACGCCAGGAACACAGGAGCGGTGGCAGCACCCACGGCAGGGCTCCACTTTACAGAGCCGATTCTCGATACGCTTCGACAACGCGGCGTAACAATTACATCACTGACACTGCATGTCGGCTACGGCACCTTCGCGCCGGTGCGAACCGAGGCAATCAAAGAACACGCCATACATAGTGAATTCATATCCATACCACAGGAAGCGGCCGACAGTATCAACAGCGCCAAGCGACGGGGGGGAAAGGTATGGGCTGTGGGAACAACCACGGTGCGGGCCCTTGAATACAGTGGAGACGATGACGGAAAGGTCACCTCCCTGGACGGCTGGTGCGATCTCTATATCATTCCGGGATACAGCTTTAAAGTGATAGACAATCTCATCACCAATTTTCATCTGCCCAAATCATCACTGCTCTTTCTTGTTTCCGCACTGTGCGGCAGAAAACAATTACTGCACTGCTATGACGAGGCGATCGCCCACAACTACCGCTTTTATTCCTACGGCGACGCAATGGCCATTCTGACCTGAAAGCTCAGCCGCTACGCTGCCTTCACCTCTTGTCAAGAACAGAGCACTCGTGGCTTTTACACATCTACACTGGAAAGAGAAATTTCCGGGCTGGTCGCTTTTCAGCGTCGACACTCATGAGGTGGAATTTGCCGCCGCGGGACATCCGGCACATTCACTTGTTTTACTGCTGCAGGCGGGTGCCGGTTGCTCGGCTTTCTTTGCATCATCCGCTCCATTGCCGTTTTTCGGGCCGTTCGCTGCCGAAGCTGAAGCATATCCATCGGCATACCAGCCGCCGCCCTTGAGTTGAAAGGAAGTCATCGACACCAGTTTTCTTACCTGTCCCTGACATTTGGGGCATGTTGTCAACGGGGCATCGGAAATTCGCTGCTGCACTTCAAATACGTTTTCGCACGCTTTGCACTCATATTCATAAACCGGCATTGTTTTACTCCATTCTATTCAATTTTGATTGCCAACAAAGCTCCAAACACTCAAGGGCCAGGAGTCGGCCATGTTGCTGTGATGGGTACTGCAACCCAAACGGCTGCAGCTCAGTAACACGACGAAAAAATAAGCTCCATTAAGCTTTATTATGGAGTACTAAAATAATTCCATAGTCATCATCTGTCAACTGACATTGCAATTATTCCCAGACGCCTCTGAGATGGAATCGACTATCGGCCTCGCCGGCAATCATGGAGAAGTTTGCCGGTTAGGTTGCGCTCTTTTTACGCCACCGGCTTTGCTCCAAGCAGCTTGCCATTTGTCTATTTATGACTATCGTCATACAAATTGTCACGGTAGATCCCATAAACAGGTAGACGCCATAAACATTCCGCTCAAAAGCGCACTGGGATTGACTCCGTCCATCGAAACGTCTAAAACTCTGCAACAGTGATATCCAGATGGCAAATATCCAACGTCTTAAAACTGTTCAGCACCGCATATTTCTCTTTGATGTAACCGATTCGGCTCGTCATGCCGCATCCTCTATTTTTAACCATACCGTGGAGCTCGCATCACCTTGACACACTCATTGATCAGACAATTATGGACTACGGCACGCCCAGCTTTTCTACTGTCATTCATCGTGTTCGCCATACCACTGTTGTGCACCATGCAGACCAGCGGCGCCGCAGAAAAAACAGATACCGCCCCCCTTAAAACTGCACGGCAACTCAAAGAACGACTGACAAAACTCTCAAGCTTACACTTCCAATTTACGCAGCGCACTGAAGGCCAGATGAGTGGCAGGGTACGCACGGCGCAGGGAGAGGCCTATTTCATCAAAAGCGGCGAAGAGGCCAAAATGCGCTGGGATTACCTGAAACCGGACCGCCAGGTAATCATCAGTGACGGCAGCGAACTGACCATGTACTTTGCCAATCTCAATCAGATGATTGTGGCCCCGGCGGATAGCCTGCAGCAGGATGTAACCTACACCTTCTTTACCGGTACAAGGAGTATCGAAGAAGATTTTATCGTGCGGCGGGGTGAGAAGAGTCCCGGCACAAACACTACCCCAGGGCAGGCGATTACCTCCAAGGAAACTCAACGTATCAAACTCCTGCCAAAATCCTCTGAATCCCAGGTGAAGAGCATTCGCCTCTGGATCGTCGACACGAGCACGATCAAGCGGATCGAGATTATCGACAAATTCGACACCGTCACCACGTTGGACATTGATAACATTGAAGAAAACAGCCTTACCAGCGGCCGCAGCGCCGTTGACGAAGATTTCTTCAATTTCACTCCCCCCAAAAATACCGAAATCATTCGTCAGTAAGTATGGCCATCCATCCTTCATCCAGCGACATTGCCCTTATAGCAATGCCCTGGTCGCTCTTTAACCGGCCATCAATACAGCTTGGTGGACTGAAAGCCTACCTGGAACATACCACCAACTTTACGGTGGACAGCTTCCATCCCTACCTGGGTGCCGCCAAAATATTGGGGATGGAAACCTATGCCTATCTCAGCAAAAACAGCTGGGCCGGAGAAGCTCTGTACTCAGCGATCCTGTTTCCTGAACAAATGGAGACGACCCGTCAAATATTTATAAAAAGCTGTGACGGCAATACCAAAATTCGCGGGCAATTTGACAATCTCACAGAAAAACTGCACCGCCATTTGCTCAGCTGGAGCGAAACCATGGCGGTCTCTAACTATACGCTCATCGGCTTCAGTGTCTGTTTCAGTCAGCTTCTTGCATCCCTTGCCGCCGCCTCGATATTCAAGGACAAAGCACCGTCTACGCCCATCGTTTTTGGCGGATCTTCCTGCAGCGGAGGTATGGGGAGATCACTGCTCAGCGCCTTTGACCAGGTGGATTATGTCATTGAAGGAGAGGGGGAAGAAAGCCTGCGGGATCTTATGCTCACATTACAGCACAGTGCCGCCACGGCGGAATCCCCGGTAACAACAAAGGACGGGGCAGCCGATACCTTGCTGACCTGCCGGGGAGCAGCCCTGGACCTTAACACCCTGCCGCCCCCCAACTATGACTCGTACTTCGAACAACTCGCAGATCTTTTTCCGGGCATGCCCTTTAATCCCAAGCTTCCCGTTGAATTTTCCCGAGGCTGCTGGTGGAACAAGTGCAGCTTTTGCAATCTCAATCTGCAGTGGTGCGGGTACAGGCGCAAAACAGCGGACAGCATGGTGGAGGAAATCAAGCATTTGCTCAAAAATTATCAGTGCCTGGATTTCTGTTTCTGTGACAACTCCCTTCCCCTGCGTCAAACAGACTGCTTTTTTGAAGATATGAGGGAATTGCCCATTGATCTACGCTTTTTCGCCGAGGTCCGTTCTCTCAGTGATCAGGAAAGGTTGGCCCAGTACCGCAGCGGCGGTCTCACCGACATCCAGGTGGGCATTGAATCACTGGCCAACTCGCTGCTGAAAAAAATGGAGAAAGGCACCACGGTCATGGAAAACCTTGCCACCATGAAATATTGCGCCGAAAACGATATCACCCTCAACGGCAACCTGATCACGGAGTTTCCCGGAACAACCAAAGACGAAATAGAGGCAACCCTCATAAACCTTGACTACGCCTTGCCCTTCGCCCCCCTTGCACCCGCTACGTTTTTTCTTGGAAAGGGCTCTCCAATGGAAAAAGACCCTGGACATTACGGCATCGATGCGGTAACCAGACACAACAACAGCCGCCTTTTTCCAGATGACATAGTTTCACAGCTTGATATGCTCATTAAAGATTACCGGGGTGATAAAACCATGCAAAAGCGACAATGGCGGCCGGTACGGCACAAAATGCGACAATGGCGGGAATTTCACGCCGGACGAGACGATCCTTCAATACCGGCGCTACGTTACCGCGACGGCGGCACCTTCCTGGTTATACGGCAGGAACGTTTAGACGAGGCGCCACTGCTGCACAGACTGCGGGGAACATCACGACAGCTCTATCTCTTTTGCACCACCATACGCACCCTCGAAGAGATCGCCGCGAATTTCTCCCGACTTACGGAACAGGCCATCCTCGATTTTTTTCATGACCTCAGCAAAAAACGTCTTGTTTACCGGGAAAATGACAGTTTCCTTGCCCTGGCAATACGAAACAGGTAACCTGACAGCGTAAACTTTTTTTTTGTATTGATAACTTTGCAAAGCGCAGCGCATAATAGACGAGAGGCTGGGATGTGATACTCCCGCTTCGACCTGCTGAGCTTTGCTGTCATCAGGCTTTTTTTATAATCAGGTGAGATAGAGAACAATGGATACTTTTAGCGACAGTTTTGAAGAACTTTTCCAGTCCGAGGAAAACAAAAGCGTAAAAAAAATTACCCCGGGAGAAAAAGTAACGGCGGTTGTTGCCGGAATAAGCGGAGAGAATGTTTTCCTTGATGTCGGCGCCAAAAGCGAGGGTATTCTGGAAGCCTCCGAGGTCACCGACGGCGAAGGCAATATTACCGTTGCCGTGGGTGACTTGCTGGACGTCTATTTCCTTCAAGCCAAGAAATCAGAGCACATTTTCACCACCAGGCTGGGATCCGGCTCCAGTACCGCCCACCTTGAGGAGGCATGGCGCAATCATATCCCCGTACAGGGCTATGTCAAAGCCGAAATCAAAGGCGGCTTTGACATCACCCTTGGAGGCAATACCAGGGCCTTCTGCCCCTACTCCCAAATGGGCCTGCGCCGTGTTGAAGATGCCGCCGCCACCTATCTCGACACCCATATGAACTTTCTCATCAGCCGCTTTGAGGAAAATGGTCGCAACATCGTTGTTTCGGCACGTGCCATTGAAGAAGAGGAGCGGGCGATCAGGAAAGAAGAGCTCCGCCAAACCCTCGAGGAGGGCCAGACGATCACTGCCACCATCACCTCAATCAGGGATTTTGGCGCCTTCGCCGATATCGGCGGCGTCGATGGCTTGATCCCCGTCTCCCAGATCGGTTGGAGCAGGGTGGAAAACATTAATGACCATTTCAGCATTGGTCAGGTCGTCAATGTCGTCGTCAAATCCATCGACTGGGAAAAAGACCGCATCTCATTGAGCTATAAAGAGACACTGGATGATCCTTGGGACACCTTCAAAAAAGATTTTCCCGTCGGCCAAAAATGCATCGCCACCATATCACGATTGGCCCAGTTCGGAGCCTTTGTGACTCTTGTGGAAGGGGTTGACGGGCTTATCCATATCTCTAAACTGGGCGGCGGACGGTGCATTAATCATCCTCGGGAAGTGGTTGAAACGGGCCAGGATATCGAGGTCGTCATTGAATCCATCGATGAGGAATCACGCCGTATAAGTCTTGCCCCCTCTGATTACCAGGCTCCGGAAGACGAGGAAGCCGTGGAGCGCCAGGAATACACAAAATTCATTGCCGAGAAAAAGAAACAGGATGCAGCGGAAACGGGAAGCCTCGGGGCCCTGCTCAAGGCCAAAATGGACGAGAAAAAGAAGTGAGGTTCAGGCGCTGTCTCGCCGCTGCAGATCCTGGCGCAGCGCCTCGAAAAGTACAACGCCGGCGGCCACCGAACTGTTCAGTGAATCCAGAAAACCTTCCATGGGAATGGAAATCAGAACATCACAGTTTTTGCGTATAAGAGGGCGAACTCCCTTACCTTCGCTTCCCACAACGATACAGGCCGGCAGACACAGATCGGTTGCATACAGGGATTGTGCTCCATCTTCCTTGACTGCCCCGAATATCCAGGCACCGGCCTTTTTCAAATGCTGCAGCGCATTGGCCAGATTTGTTACTTGACTGATGTCAATATGAGAAAGTGCCCCGGCGGAAGACTTTGCCGCCGTTCCGCTCAGCGGCGCTGATTTGTCACGGGTAATAAGCACTCCCCGGGCACCGGATGCGTGGGCTGAACGTATGATGGCTCCCAGATTATGGGGGTCCTGAAGACTGTCGCATACCATGATGCGCGGATGTTCCCCCTGTCCCACACTCCGGCGAAATTTTGCAACCATATCATCAAACGGCAACAGGACGGTCTGACTCATCCTGGCAACGATACCCTGGTGGCGTATTCCGGCACTGCCCTCTCCTGTTATTTTCAAAGCATCGACAAACGATATCTTCACCCTGTGCTGCCGAGCAAGCTCTATCAACTCTTCATGCCTGGTCCCGCGACGCTCTTTCAGCAGAGTTATCTCCGCCATCCTCTGCGGTTCTTTCGTTAAGGCCTCAAACACCGGATGTGCACCCCAGAGCAGATCATCACTGAAGCGAATACGCTTTTCTCTGGTATTGGGTTGCTCTCCTTGCTTCTTTTTTGTCATACAATACCGTCCACTGCCGGTTGTTCTCCTCTGATAGTACGCCTGTCTTTTGCTCTCTCCGCCAAAATGACCGATTTAAGCATCATAGCCGCCTCTTCAACATTCTCATTGACGATAACGTAATCATAGCGGTTCACCGCCGTCATTTCGTCGGCGGCATTGGCCAGTCGTGTTGCAATGGTTTCTTCATCATCCAGCCCTCTACCTCGCAGGCGCTTTTCCAGCTCATCAAGGGAGGGAGGAGCCAGAAATATGAAGGTCGTATTAAGCTCCCGGCATTTCCTGATGATATCAGCGCCCTGAACATCAATATCGAGAATGACATCCACGCCCTGATCAATCTGCTGCTGAACACCTGGGCGGCTGGTGCCATAGAGATTTCCGTGTACATCGGCATATTCGAGGAAATCGCCCCTGTCAATCATGGCGACAAAGGTTTGCCGGTCAATAAAATGATACTCCACGCCGGTTTTTTCGCCTTTTCTCGGCGTACGGGTGGTATGTGAAACAGAGAAGGCCAGCCCTTCAATCTCCGCCATAATCCGGTCCAGAAGTGTTGATTTTCCTGTCCCCGAGGGAGCGGAAAGTATATAAAGTTTTCCCTGGATCACGATTTTTCCTGTTTTTTGATTCTTTGTGCAGAAACCAACTCTGCAAGCTGGTGACCACTTTGTAAAGCCAGCATACGCTGGCCAAGGGTCTCCGTCTGCACCGACGACAGAACTATATGTTCAGAATCCAAAACTATGATGGAACGTGTTCGCCGACCTTCAGTTACATCGACCAGCTTCCCCGAATTTTTAGCTATTTCTTTGAGCTTACGTGCCGGAGAAGAACCTGTTTTAACAACGGCGACAATCCTGTTTGCCACGACAGTATTGCCAAATCCAACATTCAACAGCTGCATAGATACTCACTCTTTTGGGTTCTTTCCGGCCGGGCCGGGCTATTCTAGATTTTGCACCTGCTCACGAATTTTTTCCAGTTCACTTTTTAAATCAACGGTTATGTGAGCGGTTTCGGCATCATTTATCTTCGAGGCGAGGGTGTTGACCTCACGCAAAAACTCCTGGATGAGAAAATCGAGTTTTCTTCCAACAGCTCCCTCTTCCTGAAGAATTCCCTCAAATTGACCAAGGTGGCTGCGCAAGCGCACCAACTCTTCAGTGACATCAGTCTTATCGGCCAGGACTGCAATCTCCTGATGAATACGAAGCGGGTCCATATCCACCGTATCAAGCAGCTTATCGAGCCGCTCATGCAAACTCTTTTCTCGCTTTTCCAACAAGTTAGGGACAAGTACCTCTATTTTCGCGACATTATCAACAAAAAGAGCAAGGCGATCCTGCAGGTCAAGCAAGAGGCTGGCGCCTTCCTCGACACGCATGGCCTCACAGCCGGCCAGGGCATTATCCACAGCACGTGCAACACTCTGCCAAACGTCCTCAAGATCCTCCGTTTGCTGTTCCCTGATAATCACATCGGGATAGGCCGCCAGCTGTGAAACAGAGATATCATCATCAACTTTGAGTGTCGCAGCCATATCGGTAAACGCATCACGATACTTGCGTGCCAGCTCCACATCAACAGAGACCTTTTCTAAATCGGAAAAATCGCCGCCAACATTACATACCAGATCAACACGTCCGCGCTGATGGGCTCCCGCAATTTTTTTGCGAATCCGCTCTTCCAAGGCGATATACCCACGTGGCAATTTTATTTTGATGTCAAGATAGCGATTATTGACACATCTGACTTCAGCAGACCACATCCTGCCGCCCTTTGCTTTTTCGCCCCGACCGAAACCGGTCATGCTTTTTACCGCCATATTTTAATATTCTCTTAAAGTTGTTGAAATACGGTAGTTGAAACACGGTGGTTGAAACACAAAAACGACACAGGAACCAGCCCTGCATCGTTTTCATGATTCAAAAAAAGATGAGCCCTGCCCCCTTGGCAGCGGAGGCTTGCCCTGCTACTTCATAGCTTTATTGAGTTCTTCAATCAAGGCATCGCTGATGTCATGCGCCTTATCATAAAAAACAACACCATTTTTAGAATCCAGGATCATGGAGTAGCTCTGCTCATCGCCAAAAGTATTGACCACTTGCTCCAACTCTTTAATGATAGGCTCAAGCTCTTTGTCCTGCAGGTTTTTCATTTCCATTTGACCGTCCTTGCTTTTGGTCTCCAGGTCGCGGCGCATTTTATTGAACTCCAGGATCTTTCCTTCCTTCTTCTCTTCTGACCAAACGGAGCTTTTCTTATCGATCGTGTCTTTTAACTCCTGCAGCGCTTGTTGATCGGCGGCAAAGGAAGCTTCGAGTTCATTCTTGCGCTTTTCAAATTTTTCTTTGGCCTCAAGACCGGCATTGGATTGCACCAGGACCTTCTGAACATTCATTATACCGATTTTGAGCTCATCACTGTCTGCCGCGGACGCGGTCCAACATGCTACCATGCCAACGAACAGACAAACTACCATACTCTTACAGGTCTTCAAAAACATAAACATCTCCAACAATTATTGATTACTACATTCATTACTACTATGGGATAAGCAACATGATCCAGCTAATCCCGGCTAACCCCGGCATTTGCAACCGTCTGCAGGATGCCGGATATTCGAAATTTTACGCCTTTCTTGGCAAGTAAACGGGTACGGCGTACTGAACTCATACGTAACGTACGCCGGATTGATCGCGAAAAAACATGGTACCCTGTAATCAGTTCATTCAGTTGCAACTATTCCAGTATTACGAAGTCATCTCTTCTATTCTGGGCATAGGACAACTCATCGTGACCATGGAGAAGTATACGCTCTTCACCATAACTGATGGTTTTCATCTGTGCTGCATTTACTCCAAGATTCTGCAGGTATTTCTTAGCGCTCAGAGCACGTCGCTCCCCCAGGGCCATATTGTATTCATTGGTGCCACGGGGGTCGCAGTTTCCTTCAATGCGGACGGTTACATCGGGATTTTCTTTGAGAAAATCCGCATTAACGATCGCCCTGTCGACCTGATCTTTCTTGATTTTAGATGCATCGAAGTCAAAGTAAATCGGCAGCATCGGGCCACTGGTGCGGCCTTCTGAAATAACGGGCCCGGCCGGTGAATCAAGGGATTCCGGCTCTCCCATTTCCTGTTGTGCGGGATCTTTGGGCAGAGGAGCAATTTTCTCGGTATGGCTGTCAGAGGCACAGCCCGAAAGAGTCAGCAATGCAAAAACGCCCACCGCCAGAAGTAACGCCTGAATCCTGTTTGTCATAAGTAAAACCTCCATTTTCCTTGGTATAAATACATCTTTTACTCCTGTATAACGGAATGTATCACCATGTTGTTTATCTCGTTCGCCTGAGATATGAACATTTCCATGCCGGTTCCGTACATTGAATTCTTTGCCATCTATATATATAGGAAAAGGCATCAAATTCAAGAACTATTTTGTCAAAAAATCAATTCCCAACACGACAGCGCACCAGCTATCTTTTACTTTGAGGAAAAGTAATGCAATAACGGGATATTGTCTATCACAATGTCAATAATAATGCAATCATAACAAAAAAAACATGATTTTAGTACTTCCCCTTCAACGTGGCCACCTTCTAAATGCGACATTTCTAAAGACGTGCATAATTTTATGGTAGTGATATTTGTTCGTTCGGATTAGAATGGACATGATAACTACACATTTCAAGTCAGGGGTCTAGAGCCCTATTACAGCTCCGCCCCAGGGAGACATTTACATGGCCAAAGCACACGTCAGTCATTCTAGAACAACAGACAAAACAATTCGAGCAATCGACCGAAAGCGAGAACAGGAGCGGCGCAAGATGTTCATGCTCGCCCGTGACAACTCCGAGACTCTTGCCACCAAGATCGTCCAGAGACTCATTGACCGGCAGAATATTGAAACCACATCGGTTGAGAAAATTCAAAATGTCATTGAAAAACAGTTGCGTCAGCTTGTCGATCTTGAAGAGTTTGATCTGCAACTGAAATTAGCACCGGTACGCACTCTGGTACAGGACCCCAACATCGTCAGCCTCTATTTCACCCAATTTGTCATTGAAGATCTCATTGAACATGATGCCATACAAGATATTTTTGGTGAAGACTTGGATATATACCGAACACTTGATTCCGTGCTCAAAGTTCTACGCCAGTAGCAATGCATCCGACCGGCACACCCTCCCTTGTCTTTGCCGACAAAAGCGGAAACATATCGGATTTCGCCGACCTGGCCATGGCAGGCATGAGCAATGGCAGGTATGCCGTTCCAAAGCTTGAAGAACTTATTCCACTGCCGGAAGGAAGCGAGCTCTTTTTACTCCCCGACAGACTGCCGGTGGGGACAGATCCCGTAACCGAAGAACCTCTGTTGCTCGAGGACAATCCGTATCAAGCCGGATCTTCTGTCCAGGCTGTCGCAGCCTTTATGGCACCAGCCCATACTGCAATTTACAATGGTGCCTTCCAAAAAAGGAGTGAGAGTGCTGCAACTCTGCCGCTGTTTGCCTACACCGCCGTGGGCTGGTACGATGAACGGTTCTGGGTGGCAGGTTTTCGCAGCGACAATGATATCCGCCAGGACAGTATACAATTCAATGCCCGGGTTATTGAGCAGAACACCAAACGAAAACTCAGGGCACACCCCAAAAACAGGTTAATCCAACATCTTGGTAATTGCAGCCTGACATATTGCTGTCCTGCAGCCCGCAATTATTTTCTTGGCCGCTGGGAGGCCCCTCTCCCCACATCGCCGCAGTGCAACGCTCAATGTCTGGGCTGCATTTCCCTGCAACCATCCGGATGCTGCCCCTCAACACAGCAACGCATGCGCTTTGTCCCCAGTGCAGACGAAATTGTGGAGCTTGCTATTCCACACCTTATTACGGCGGAGCGCCCCATCGTCAGTTTTGGCCAGGGATGTGAAGGTGAACCGCTGCTCCAGGCAGATACCATCGAACAGGCTATCAAAAGGATAAGAAAAGAAACCAGGCGCGGCACGATCAACCTCAACTCGAACGCCAGCCTTCCCCACAAAATAGAGAGGCTGGCGGCAAGCGGACTTGACAGTCTTCGGGTCAGTCTCAACTCTGTCCAGGCGCGATATTACACCCCGTACTATAATCCTTCGCATTACTGCTTTAAGGACGTTAAGAACTCTATCAAAGCAATGAAAGCTGCAGGAAAATTCGTTTCCTTGAATTATTTTATCATTCCCGGGATGACGGATTCCTACGCTGAGTTTGAAACTCTCTGCTCTTTTATCGACGAACTCTTCCCGGATTTCATCCAGCTGCGCAATCTCAACATGGACCCGGAACTCTACCTCCATTCAATCGGTTTTCCTGCAGATGCCCGATCAATAGGGATTCTCACCTGGTATAATCAGCTCAAAAAGCATTTCCCAAAACTCCAATTTGGCTACTACAATCCTTCGCTTTTTTAAAACTCCAGATTCTTGCAGGAGTTCCTCCAGCCTCCTCCAAGAACATATCTTCTCATATTTTGCTTTCTTCAGAAATAATTGTTGAATTTAGGTATGGCGATGCAGTATAACTTCTGATAAAATTTATTATTCACAAATTGCGTGTCGAGGCAGGTGGAACCTGCAGTTGCAATTTTCGCAAAAACTTTGAATAGTCGGGCAGTTTTTACACTTTTCAGGTTTTACACTTTTTAATGCACATTCATTACAGGATTATCTTTTATGGACCAGTTACCCAACATGCGCTTAACAACGCAACGGCAGATTATTTTAGAGGAACTTCACAAGGTAACCTCCCACCCAACGGCCAATGAAGTGTATGACATGGTCCGCAAACGTTTACCAAGAATAGGTCTGGGAACGGTCTATAGAAACCTTGAACTCATGGCGGACAACGGCATCATTCTTAAAATTGACGTCGGCGGCACGCAGAAACGCTTTGATGCTACCACGGTATGCCATTATCACATTCGCTGCAGCCAGTGTGATAGAGTAGACGATATAGACATCCCCTTCCAGCACCACATCAACGAAAGCGCTGCCCAGTCGACCTCCTACACAATCCTTGGCCACCACATTGAATTTTCAGGAATTTGTGAAGACTGTCGCCAGGCAATGGAAAACGATAACGACAGTGCGGCCACCCCTGTCAACTGATTTCCTGCGCCGCACATCCCTCTGGGCCGCCGCGCCCTCTCTATACCATATACTATACTACACTATACAATACACAAACTTTCTCACCATCAGGTTGGTAGGGTTTGTTTGAGTACAGATATTGAAAGTGTCAAACTCAGCCTTCCATTATCCTGCCGCCCTATTGAAAAATCACCTTGCAGAACCTTCGCTTGCCGACTCGGAGCAACACTTCTCCCGAGGGTTTGACGGAATAATTCATATCATGTATTTTGACACCGTCGAGTGATACAGCGTTTTGTTGTATCATTCTGCGTCCCTCCGAAGAAGATGTGACCATTCCGGTATTTATAAGCAACTGCGGCAGCCAGATGCTTTCCTCACTCTGCAGGGCCATCTCCGGAACAGCTTCAGGCAGTCCCTTGTGCTGAAATACATTTTCAAAATTCTTTTCGGCATTGAGAGCCGCATCCTCGGAGTGAAATCTGGCCGTCAACTCCCTGGCAAGCCGCATTTTGATTTTTTTGGGATGCAGCGTGCCGGCCTCCATATCACGCTTGAGACAGCCAATCTCGTCTATACTCGCATCACTGAGCAGCTCATAATAACGAAACATTAACGCATCCGATATGGACAGGACCTTGCCGTATATATCATCGGCGGACTCTGTAATACCTATATAATTCCCCAGTGACTTGCTCATCTTATTGACACCGTCAAGTCCCTCAAGAAGCGGCATGGTAAGAACAATCTGTGGCTCCTCACCCCGCGAACGCTGCATATCTCGCCCCATAAGGACATTAAAGAGCTGGTCCGTTCCGCCAAGCTCAACATCGGCTTCCATGGCGACGGAATCATATCCCTGGATCAAAGGATAGAGGAATTCATGGATGGAAATGGGCTTGTTGCTTTCAAAGCGATTTCGAAAATCCTCCCGTTCCAGCATGCGGGCAACCGTCAACTCAGACGCCAGCCGAATCATCTCAAAGGAGCTCAATTTTCCCAGCCAGGTGCTGTTGAACACGACTTTGGTTTTTTCAGGATCGAGAATTTTGAACACCTGATTTTTATAGGTTTCGGCATTGCGTGCCACATCCTCAGGCGTCAACGCCTTTCTGGTCTCCGATTTTCCGGTTGGATCGCCAATGAGTCCGGTAAAATCACCAATAAGAAAGTTGACTTCATGCCCCAGCTCCTGAAAGTGCTTGAGTTTTTGCAACAGCACTGTGTGACCAAGATGCAAATCGGCCGCTGTTGGATCAAAACCCGCCTTTACCTTCAAAGGGACACCGGTTTCCTTCGATTTTTGTAATTTTTTAATCAACTCTTCATGGGAAATACAATCAACGACACCGCGCTCTATCAACTCGATCTCTTTTTCCAGTGAACTCATAATACCTTCTCTTCTACTTGGCATACTCAACGGCCCTGGTCTCGCGAATAACGGTCACTCGAATCTGTCCAGGATAGGTAAGCTGCTCTTCAATCTTTTTGGCGATATCCTGTCCCAGCAGCGTTGCTTCACCATCCTTGACCTGTTTTGAATCAACAACAATCCGTAACTCTCTGCCGGCCTGGATTGCATAGGATTTCTCCACACCGCTACAGGAGTTAGCAATCGCCTCAAGATCTTCCAGCCGCTTGACATAACTCTGCAGCATTTCCTTTCGAGCCCCGGGACGGGCTCCAGACAATGCATCAGCAGACTGCACCAGAACATCCAGTACGCTCTGCGGCGGCACATCCTCGTGGTGTGCTCCGATGGCATAGACAACTTCACCCGACTCACCATATTTTTTTGCAAGATCGCGACCGATAATCGCATGCGACCCCTCGACTTCATGATCCACCGCTTTGCCGATATCATGCAGGAGTCCGGCTCGCTTGGCTGTTTTCACATCTATGCCGATTTCAGCGGCCATAACACCGCACAGAAAAGCGACTTCCAGCGAATGCTGCAGGACATTCTGGCCGTAGCTTGTTCTAAATTTCAACCTTCCAAGGATATTTATGAGATCAACATGTACCCCGTGCGCACCAACATCAAAAGTAGCCTGCTCACCAGCCTCCCGCATGGTTACCTCAAGTTCTTTGGTGACCTTTTCAACCACCTCTTCAATACGGCCGGGGTGGATTCGGCCGTCATTAATCAACTGGAGCAGGGCCAGCCGTGCAACCTCTCGGCGTACCGGGTTAAAACCTGACAGAATAACAGCTTCTGGAGTATCATCAATGATGATGTCGATGCCGGTGGCGGCCTCAATGGCCCGAATATTGCGACCTTCACGGCCAATAATACGACCTTTCATCTCGTCGTTGGGCAGCGGCACCATGGAAACCGTTTTGTCAGCGACATAATCCCCCGCGTACCGGGATATAGCCAGAGCGAGAATATTTTTGCCCTTCCGGTCCGCTTTCATTTTCATCTCATTTTCAATCTGTGCCAACTTTTTGCCGGCTTCAAGGCGCGCCTCAGACTCCAACGACTCCATGAGCAGCCGCTTGGCATCCTCCTGAGTGATTCCGGCAATACGTTCCAACTCATAGCGCTGTTGCCCTACCAGCTGCTCCGCCTCACGCAATTGCGTATTTATATCAGATTGCTTTTTTTGTAATTTTTTATCGAAATCTTCTAATTGAGAATGTTTATTATCAAAGGCCTCCCACTCTTTCTTGAGCATTTCACGCTTCTGGTTGAGTTGACGTTTATCCTCCGCCAACTCTCTGCGATCCGCCTTAATCTCTTTTTCAACAACCTGCTTGAGCTGATACGCCTCTTCTTTGCTTTGCAGCAAGGCTTCCTTTTTACGCTGCTCCGCCTCTACTATTGCATTTTCTATGATCTGTTTCCCCTGCGTCTCCAGGTTGTGAAACTGGTTTTCGGCGATTTTTTTTCTCATGAAAAAACCGACGGCAATACCGATCACAACTCCGACAACAAGGGCCAGCACCGGATACGTTATCAAGTCCATAATGATCCTATAAGGTATCGATCATTAACAGCATGGCGAGATTGTCCGCATAGCATTCTGCGGACTTGAGGGAGAACCATCGGGGGAAGGGAAACGATGCCAGTATTCCAAACCGTCGTTTATATACAGTCTATATGCAGTCACTGCCGAGTAGCATGAACCGGTTATTCCGGCGCTTGCCGCCACTACTCGCAAGTACGTTGGAACCTTCCATCTCTTTTCGTGTATACGATAACGTATACATACGATAGAGTACGATAGAGTACGATAGAGTAAATTGTGGTTTACACTATTCTATACTGCGATATCCCGTGTCTGATATTGCCCAATCACATCCGCGAAAAAGCAGCACTGGATGTATACACTTCAGCTATATCTGAAACCAACTCCGGAACATACTGAAAAGAATTCTAAAAATCTTGCCTTCTAATCTTGCCTTCATTTCCAAGCAAGGCTGAGAGGCAATTCATTCCGGGCTAATAGAATAAAGAGCAGGTCCAACTTCACCTCGTTTTTCCCCACTGTGCTCGAACAGCTCCCTGGCTGTTAATAATCTTCTTTTTTTTGAAACCGGCCCCAAGCACGGCTGTCATTGCATGCTCTTCTTTCAGGGCCACCCTGAAAAATGGTCTTTGCACTCAACTGCCACGCCGCAATCTTGAGCCTAAATTCCCATTTTTCAAGATACCCTCAAGGGATATCCGGATATATAATAAACAGAATAAAAATTCTGTGGTGTTCAGGGAATCCCCACCCTGCCGTGTCTTCGGATTAGTTAAACCTATCGAGATAGGTGGGCATGCTCATATCCGCGTCAAGGAAAACGCGTACGTTTTTCTTTTAGCGGAAAGTGGAGCTACCCTTTTTAAGAGAGTTGGCTCAACAAACACTGAAGATCACCAACAGCGCAGGGAAATCCAAATATTTTTCAATGCAACAAAAGCAATTCTTTGCCCCATGCAAGAACAACACACAAGAGAAAACAAAAGTATTCCAAGCTTTTCAAAGCCGATATCCGCCCCTTTCTCTTGCCCACATTATAGCAGATATTCTTGCAAACAAAAGACTTTTATACACCCCCTTCTTCTTTTTTATCAAGCAAACCGGCATCAATCCTGTCGATAAGAAAAGCAGCTCTGGCCTCACTGTCCTTTTTATAGTTGTCAAAGTCCTGCTGTAATTTAAAATACCGGGAGGCGAGATTGAGACAGGCCATTATAGCGGCTTTACTCACCGGAATGGTGCCGCTCTTACTGCCCTTGACACCTTCCTCAACAAGCTTTCTGACAAGGCCGAGAATTCTCTCCATCTCCTCTTCCGACGTGCCGGTATAAAAGGAATAATCCTGACCGAGCAATGAAAAACGTACCAATCGTTCGTTATCCGCCATAATATCCGCCGTCGGCCTCCTTCACACGTACGTCTCTCAATTATGCCATATGTTCTACAGCAGTATGAAACACAGCCACATGAAGCCGGCGCCACACTGTTCGACTTCATGTTTCACAGGATTATATCAGCCGCACGACTCTACCTGCCGGCATCTTTTCTCCAGGGATCAACACTGAAAAGATTCTGCTGTGTTGTTTCTCTGTCTTCAACCTTCCCGCCGTTCTCCACGGATTGAGGCTCATCTATACTGTCCTCGCCCTCTTCTTCAGGAACGGCGTCAGCCTCGGACTCGACGTCAACCAGGTCCATTCCAGGGATTTCTCCTTCTTCTACAACAGATGAAGACTCGTCAAGCGATTCCGGCTCATCTAAAGACGATTGCCATTCTTCAATCTGATCTATCAGTCCCTTTATGCGCCTGGATATATTACCGCGCTCGGAATCTGCAGAGCCCAACTTACCTTTTAAGTCTTCTATCTCATCTTCCCGCTGCTGTACCCGTCGCTGCAACTGGGCATGTTTGTCAAGCAACTGTTCATGCTTTTCCAGAAGCTTGCCGACATATTTTTCCAACCGATCAAATTCACTGGCCTGATTCATCCCCTCTCCCTTATAGTATTGACACCATCATTATACCGCCGATCAATTGTTGCGTATTAACAACGCACAGCTCCAGCACAGCCCCAAATACGAGTGGCGAGGGAGCTTCACATATTGTTTTCATGAGAACCGTCCGCGCCTACCTGCTCCGCATCCCTCGCATTTGCCGCTGTTGCGCTTTCTTCAAAGCCTTACTGCTCCTATGTTTGAATATACCACGATCCACGTTCTCCGCAATACATGATCCCCTCCCGGCACCGTAGATCTTACATGGGACCGGTAAAGGAACCGGTAAACGGCCCAAAAGAATTCTGGATTACCCACAAAGCTCAGCTCAAGGTGCTGCGTGCCCGTGGCACTCAACTACACTCGATTATACTGCCAACCCATCGGAACACCACCTGCATAGGGCATAAGCCCATGAAAGATTCGATGATCATCGTCAAAAACCAGCGGAAGAAAAAACTTGTCTCCCTCCCACATCGGCAGCGTATCAAGCAGATCAATGGCTTTCCAGACGAGACTCCCTTCGCTGTTATGGGCAAACGGCTCGCCGCTATACTCCCGTATCAGGAAAATAAAGCCAAACCAGTCCTCTCCTTGTCCGCCGAATCCCTTCCAGTTGATTGTTCCTCGCATGCTGATATCACTCACCTCAAGACCAGCCTCCTCATGCACCTCTCTCTTGATGCAGCTCAGAACATCTTCACCGGCCTTTACCTTCCCCCCAAGACCATTATATTTACCATAATGATAGTCATTTGCTCTTCCAATCCGATGAATAAGCAGTGTTTGCCTTGCATCGGCCGACAGAACAAAGCCCAATGTCGCTAAAATTGGTGTGTACATTCGCTTTTCCTTATGCTTAAATGGTGGAAAATGTCAATGGAGCCCATTTACTGCGGACCTTTACAGTCACGGTTGCCTTGAATACTGCAAATTTTCAATATTCGATCCACTTTCCATCGATCCGAAAAATGAGATGCAACGACGCCGACAGGGCTTGCGCCCCCCGCTCCGGCGCATCAGCAGCAGGCGCATCACCAGCAGGTTTTTGTATGCTATACATTCCACTTTCTTTTGGCAATCTTGGTAAGGGCATTGTCCTGGGAGTTGTACTTTTTATATTTCTGGTCAACTCCCCAGGATCCGTCAAGGCAGCACCATATAAAAACTATTTTCCACTTTTTCCTTCAATCAGGGCAAACGTCGCCTTCTGGGAAAAGGTCTTCTCCACCTACTCCGGCAATACAGCAATTATACATGATAGAAAAGACCTCTCTATTGTCTATGAGGTTGTGCCGTTGCTCGACAGTGTGCTCCCAGGAGCCCGTCGGCTCAACAGAATCTGCATCAAGGGCGTCAAAAAGAAATATAGCGCCATTCTGGACAGGCTGGCCACCGGCGCTTTACCTGAAAACGCTGAAGAACGGCGAATATTGGCAATGTTTCCCTCCCCCGCGGAGAATACAGCACTGCGCAGCGCAGCCGATAACATCCGTACCCAGATCGGACTGAAGGAACGTTTCATAGATGGCGTCATCCAATCAGGAATTTACCTGCCGGAAATAAAAAAAATCCTTAAATCCCAAGGTCTCCCAGAGGATCTTGCCTATCTGCCGCATGTGGAGTCCTCGTTCAATCTCCAGGCCCACAGCAAGTCGGGTGCGACCGGAATCTGGCAGTTCACACGCTCAACCGGCAGCAATTATCTCAAGGTTGATCATGTCATCGATGAACGACGTGATCCGCTTGCCGCGACTTATGCCGCCGCCCAATACCTTAAACACGGCTTTAAAAAACTGGGATCCTGGCCCCTTGCCATAACCGGGTATAATTACGGTCATGCCGGTATGTTGCGAGCTCTGAAAAAACATGGGAATTACGAGGAAATATTTACACATTACAGCCAGGGGCATTTCAAATTTGCTTCACGAAATTTCTATGCCGAATTTCTGGCAGCTCGAAATGTCGCCAAAGCCCTGGAAAACAATTCAGCCATCAAAAGGTACACTCCCGACTCCATAACCACCCTTCAGCTTCCTGGTTTTGCGACGGTACAGAATATCAGTGACCATTTCCGCCTCAGCAAACAGGAATTGCGCCTTCTGAACCCTGCACTGCGCCAATCCGTCTGGCATGGTGAAAAATACATTCCCAAGGGGTACAGCCTGCGGTTGCCGGGAACTGCACAAATTTCAGCACTCGTCAAAACCCTTCCTCAAGCTTCTCTGAAAAGCCACCAGAAGCGTTCACTGCTGTATACCGTCAAACACGGTGACACCGCCGGAGAAATTGCCCTGCGATTCGATATTTCTCTAAAGCACCTGAGCAGTACCAATAATCTTAGCGATAAGGCCTTGGTCTATGTCGGTCAGACCCTTCGCATCGCCCCCATGCCCCCCACTGCAACTAATCCCCCGATCATTGGTGAAGATATCGACCACGGCATCAACTTTGAAGGCGGCATTCCTGTTCTTCAGGAGAAGAAAAAGAGCACTGCCGGGTAAAATGAAGCTCCAAAGCTCATTTGGAGCAACAGAGGAATCCCTTTGTATACCCTCTACTCAAGGAAGCAGACCATGGCCTCCACAGCGCGGAAGCTTATCAAAAAGTTCAATAAAATGAAAACGTTGCCTCATGTCGTCACCAAACTTTCAAAACTCATTCATGATGACAATGCTACCATGAAGGATTTTGAGGAAGTTATAAAAATGGATCCTACCCTGGTTGTACGCCTGCTGAATCTGGTCAACAGTCCCTATTATGGCCTTGTCCAGAAAGCCGATTCCATAAGCCGGGCGGTGGCCTTTCTCGGCACCAAAAATCTCTACAGTCTTGCCGTCACCGATGCCCTTAAAAACATCTTTTCAAACTCGACAACCGCCAGCGAGATGTATTCACGCCAGCAGCTCTGGCTGCATTGCGCCGCTGTCAGCATATGCTCGAAACTGCTGGCTGAGAGGCTTTTCGGCATCCGCGGCGATGATGCCTACCTCTGCGGCATACTGCATGATTTCGGCCTGATAGTGGAAGAACAGGTAGCCGAAACGGCTTTTCTCGATGCCTGCAATGATTATAGCAACTCCGCAATCATCACCGCCATCGAACAGCAACACCTCGATACCGATCATTGCGAAATCGGCTCCCTGCTGATGCAGGAGTGGAACATGCCGCCAAGCATCCAGGAAGCGATCCGTGACCATCATACACAGCTTGACGATGTGGTGCCTGAAAGCTTGACAGGTATCCTGCAACTGTCAGTCTACATCACCGAACAACTGGGCTATACTGCGCTACGTCGCAATACAGCGGTACTTTCGCCCACTCTGACGGCCCATATTGAAGACAACATGGAAGAGTATAGGGTACTTATAGAAGATCTTCCCGAGGCCATGGAAAATGCCAAAGACCTCTATGATGCAGACGGAGCATAGTCATGAATGATATGCATTCACTTTTTGCACAAACGAAAAGTCACCAGCCGGCTATAGAAGCTCTTCTCACCCACTTGCGCAAAACATTGCCCTCCGGCCGGCTCTGCTGCCATGACAATACCGCAGGGTTGATCACTTTACCCCACGACGAACCACCCGATGCAGAAATCGTCCGGCACCTTGTCACGGCCGCCGGCAAGGCGTCAGAGCCAACAGGGGCGATTCGCGATACGGCGGGCACAACCCTCTGCCTGCCGATTAGGATGTACGACTGTTACCTGCTCTACAGGGAAAACGATTGCAGCATCCTCAGCGAAGACAGGGTCCAACTGGTCCAGAGCGTAACCAGGTTTTACCTGCTGACCCAGGAACACGAGAACCTCCAGAGCAAGCTGGCCATCCAGAAGAAACAGTTCGAACGTAAATTTCAGGTGCTCGACGCCAAATACCAGGACATGCTGGTCGAAACGCAGAGGAGCCATAGAATAATCCAGGAGCAGCAGGAACAATACTCTCAGACCCTGCAGACGGAAATAGATAAGCAGACCAAGGAGCTGCGCCAGGCAAAGATTGCGGCCGAGGCCGCCAATGTCGCCAAAAGCCGGTTTCTGGCAGCGATGAGTCACGAAATCCGTACGCCCATGAACGGCATCATAGGTTTCACCGACATTCTGCTGTCCACCACGCTCAACGAGGAGCAGAAAGACAGCGCTCTTACCATACAGCGCAGCGGTGAGGCGTTACTCACCATTATCAACGACATCCTCGATTTTTCCAAGGTCGAAGCCGGGCAAATGTCGCTTGAAAACGTTGACTTTGACCCCGAAATCACCGCCCATGATGTCTGCGATCTGATTAAACCCCGCCTGGCCGACAAGCCCGTGGAGATTATCTGCCACATCGATGACACATTGCCCGCCAATGTCGTCGGCGATCCCGGAAGATACCGTCAGATACTGATCAACCTGCTGGGCAATTCAGCCAAATTCACCGAAAGGGGTGAGCTTGAGCTTTCCATTCGGGTAAAGGAAGCAACCGACGACACCATTACACTGCACACCACCATTCGTGACACCGGCATTGGGATTGGCAGGGAAAAACTTGATACAATCTTCGAACCATTTAAACAGGCCGACGGCAGCACAACCCGGAAGTACGGAGGCACGGGCCTGGGACTGTCGATATGCCGTCAGATCGCCTCCCTGATGGGGGGAGAAATCTGGGCGGAAAGCCACCCCGGGCAGGGCACCCGGTTCCACTTCACGGCCACGCTTGCAAGGTCGGCGAAGTCCGGTGGCGGTGCTCCTTGTACCGAGCACATCTCCAAGGCAAGGGTTCTGATCGTCGACGACAATACCGCCGGTGCGGCAGTCCTTGACGAAATTCTTGTACAAGCCGGTTTAACGGTCACCACGGTGAACAGCAGCACGAAGGCCATGACAACCCTGCGCCAGGCCGCAAACAACGGGCGCCCCTTCGATATGGCCATCATCGACCTTCAGCTGCCCGGCAACAGCAGCTTTGAACTGGCCGAGAAGATCCGTTCAGAAAATCGGCCCATTGCAATCCCCCTTCTTGCCTACTCTTCCTCCAATGAACGCCTCAGTGCCGACTGCAAAAAGAAGGGCTTTGCCGGCTTCCTCGGCAAGCCGGCACCGCGCAGGGTAATTCTCCACACCGTGCAGCGATTACTGTGCGGAGAACAGCAGGAAGATGAAACACAAAAAAATATTGTGACCCAATACACCATTCGAGAAGAGTTAAAACAGACCACCAGGCTCCTGCTTGCAGAAGACAATCCGGTAAACCGGAAACTGGCCAAAGCCCTGCTCACCAAAGCCGGGTATGCACTTGATATTGTCACCAACGGCAAGGAAGCGGTCAATGCCTTCACCCAATCCCCCGAGAAGTATGACGCCATACTCATGGACATCCAAATGCCTGAAATGGATGGGCTCACCGCCACAAAAACACTACGGCAGGAAGGCTTCACCAATATTCCAATCATCGCCATGACCGCTAATGCCATGAAGGGCGACAAAGAAAGATGCCTGGAAGCCGGCATGAATGAATATATAAGTAAGCCGATCAAGCGGGAACGGGTCTATGCGGTTCTGGAAAACCTGCTGTTTCATACCTCGACATCTCCTTCAACATCACCGGGAAACTAAATGTTTTCAAAGCTCTCACCATCACGCCTGGTCAGCTGGGCCGATCAACAAAATGTATCCGAGCAATCCCCTGTCCATAGAATAGCCCACCTGTTATGCCGCATCCTCTTCATCACCGCACAGGAATTCAAAAAAAATGAACTTTCACTGCGGGCAGCTGCTTTGACCTTTACCGTCATGCTCTCTTTGGTCCCCATACTGGCCATGAGTACGGCCGTGGTTAAGGGGTTGGGCGGTGGTGATCAGCTCAAGGAGGTGGTCTACGGTTATGTCGGCTCACTTGGCCAACAGAACACCTCCACCAACCTGGATACCACAGGAAAATCAGGTGAACCGGCCGCCGCAGTGAAAACACAGGAAGCCGGCACCGACTTGACCCAGCATCTCTACTCCGCCATCGACAAAATTTTTGCCTATGTCGACAGGACCAACTTTGCCACTCTGGGAACCATCGGCGTCGCCGGAATTGTGCTCAGCGTGGTCCTGGTCCTCGGCAACATCGAACTTGCCATGAACGCCATCTGGCAGGTTGACAGCAGCCGCGCCATTATGCGCAAAATAGCGGATTACCTCGCCCTCATCGTCCTCATGCCCATCTCCGTCAATGTCGGTCTGGCGGCCGGCCCCGTTCTCAAAAGCGATGCCCTGCTCTCCAAATTTTCCATTTTCCTGCCGATAGCGTGGCTCCAGGCATTAATCCTCAAACTCATCCCGGTCCTCTTTCTGGCGCTGACACTCTATGTTATTTATCTGTTTTTCCCCAACACCCGGGTCAAAACGGTACCGGCAATGGTGGGCGCCCTTTTTGCCGGTTTTTGCTGGTTTGAGGTGCAGAATGTCTACATAAACATGCAGATTGGGGTGGCAAAGTATAATGCCATATACGGCTCATTCGCGACCCTGCCATTGTTTCTGGTATGGATCTATTTTGGCTGGATATTTATCCTCCTCGGCGCCCAGATTGCGTATGCCTATCAGCATAAAAACTCCTTTCGCCTTACCTCTGCCACCTCTCCGCCGAGTCTGCAACTGGCCGTGGCCTATGATCTTCTGGATTATGTCCAACACCAGTTCGACAACGAGCAGCCGGCCACATCTGAACATTTCTCCTCCATCTATACCATGCACGCCCCACATCTTGTCAGCGATACAATTGATCAACTGAAAAGCGCCGGGCTCATACACACAAGCGAAGACACCACATCTCTTATGCCCTCCATACCGCGGCAAAACCTTGACTATGGCAAAGTAGTACAGGCCGTCATTGGTGCCACTTTCAGTGATACAGAGGGCGGCAAAAAGAGCAGCCATGTGCTGGGGGCCGTAGCCGCCCCGCTTGCCACACCATTAGCTGAACTGACCGGCAAGGATCACACCGGACAATGACCCGACTCTTCTCACTCAGGGTTCGCTCAAAAATACGTTCACGGAATTGAGGTGCACATGTGAAGGTTTTTTGAGCGACGGGCACATCTGGGGGCACTGCTGAACAGTTACGACTCAGGATAACCTGCCGGTTTTTGGCTCGTTGCTGAACAGTTACGTTAGATCTTGAAAATGAGTAATGTTTTGCGTTGACCCAGCCGAAAATAAATAGCATGGACATGTTTGCAGGTATGATTTTCCAGTTTAATTCATCGTACTACTTCATTGTACTACTTCATTGTACTACTTTATAGTACTACTATACTGTACTACGGCTGGCAGGGAAACGGGGACGAAAACAATTTATGGCACTGACTGTTTCGGTTGGATCAGGCAAAGGCGGTACGGGAAAGAGTATGGTATTGGTGAACCTGGCAGTGCTGCTTGCCAAACAGGGCAGGAAAGTATGCCTTGTCGATCTCGATATCGGTGGAGCAAACGCTCATATCTTTTTCGGCCTCTTCAAGCCTGAAAAAACCCTGACGGACTTCATTACACGAAAGACAGCCACTCTGGGAGAGCTCGTTCATACTTTCGAGTCCTTCCATGATCTGCAGCTCATCCCGGGAACCGGTGATACCCTGCAAACCGCCAACATGACCTACCAGGAAAAAAAGCGTTTGCTCTCCGCCGTGGCGACCATCGAGGCCGATATAGTCCTCATCGATGTTGGTGCCGGAACCAGCTATCACAGCCTCGATTTTTTCATGGCCGCGGATCTGCAGATATGCACCACCATGCCTGAGGCAACCTCGATTATGGATTTTTACACCTTTATCCAACTGGCAACCATTCGCAAAGCACTGTCCGGCTTTCTCTCCCAGAGTGAGGTGAGCAAGACCCTCAAAAAAAATAACTTCCAAAACATAACAGAAGTCTTTCAGATGGCCGAAAATCTGCAACAGGGGGCCCAGGAAAAAATCAGGCAGGAACTTGAGTCGTTTCACCCTTTGCTCATTGTCAACAAAGCGGTCTCCAGCTCAAAACTCAACACCCTTAAATTAAAAAAAATGATTTCAAAATATCTTGGGATCTATTTGCCGGAGCTTGGCGAAATTCCGGAAGACAAAGAGGTGGTTCAGGCCCTGCAGTCCTATATGCCGGTATGCGAATTCTCTCCAAACGCTCCCGCCTCTCGTGCCTTAATCGAAATTCGCGACAGGTTGACAAAGGTTATTGATCTATTTTAGGCCACCTTGAAATTTTATAACCACCAAAACTCAGCTCGAAGCACTGCAGGTAAGGACATCGCATATTGTTTTTCATGGGTATCTGCAGCCTGGACGGCTGCAGCTAAGCCCCCAGGGATGGGTTTACGGCGTCCCATGAAAAACAATATGCGATGTCCTGGGTCGATTAGCCGGGCTTTGTTGGTAAACAACATTTGAAAAACTTAATTGCCGCATTGCTGCTGCAGTAATTCCAGCATGATGGAAGCGCTGCCCTGGAAAAAATAGTCACTGGACACAGCGGATCGATTATCGCCGCAGCTGAGCACCGTTTCACTGATATTAAACTCGAAAATCAAACCGCCCGCCCCCTTGACCTGCTCCGGCAACGCCGCGGCGGGATAAACCTGGGCCGATGTGCCGATTACCAGGAGCGCATCACAGCGGTGTACAAGTGACTGAATCTCATCAAGGCTGCGAACCGGCTCACCAAAAAGAACAACGTCGGGCTTGAGCGGCCGGCGGCAATGCCGGCACACCGGCATCTCATCCTTGTCAAAAATATCCCGGGATGGCAGGCTGACATCACCACAGCCCAGGCACTGCAGATTGCGATGATTACCATGGATTTCCAGCACCACTCTGCTGCCGCTATCCTGATGGAGATTATCGACGTTCTGGGTGACAACGCCCTGTATCGTTCCTGTGTTTTCCATATCGGCGAGGACATGATGCGCTGTATTGGGGCGTGTGCCGACCAACCCCTTGCCCAGTGCTCTGAAAAGTTTCCAGGTTTTTTGAGGATTTCGCCTGAAAGCCTCGATGGTTGCATATTCTTCGGGAGGATAATGCGACCATAAGCCACCGGGGCTGCGGAAATCATCGATCCCGCTTTCCACGGAAATACCGGCGCCGGTCAGGGCGACTGCCTTGCGGGCATTTCTCAGCCTTGCAGCGGCCTCCGCCAGGTGCTCGTGCTGTGACTGCGTTATTGTTTTCATCGTTTCCCTCCTTTTCAAAGAAATAACTGGCTCGGGGAATATCTCCCGCAGAGAGGTATTCTCCCGCAGAGGCGCAGAGGCGCAGAGGAGCTGATTTTTCAAGCTATTGATACAGGTGAGTAATCCTACTTTTTTGTGCCTTTCAATCAACAGCGTTTTGCTTGTTTTTCTGTATCCTCTGCGCCTCTGCGCTTCTGCGGGAGAATATCTCTGAGGGAGACACCCTCCGCGGGAGACACCCTCTGCGGGAGAACACTGCGGGAGAACCATCAAATGGTTCCCTATGCCGTTAAAGGCAGATAGATGGAAAAAGTGCTGCCCCTGCCAAGCTCACTGGTCACATCAACACTGCCGTTATGGGCCAGAACGATATGTTTGACGATGGCCAGGCCAAGCCCGGTGCCCCCCTCTTTCCTGCTGCGCGCCCTATCGCTGCGGTAAAAGCGTTCAAAAAGACGGGGCAGGTGATTGGAGGCTATCCCGGCACCATTATCTATAACATCTATTCTGACGAATTGCTGTTCGCCCACCTCCTCCGTCGTTACCTGCACTCTGACATGCCCTCCCTCCTGGCTGTATTTAATGGCATTCACCAGCAGATTGACAAGGGCCTGCTCAATCAGGGTTTCGTTCATTTCCAGCTCGAGACTCTCCGGACATTCCATCATAATTGTAACATTTTTTTGTTCCGCCCGGTGCTCGCAGGTTTCAATGGCAACATCGAGGACCATGCACAGCTGCCCTTTTTCCAATGCAATAAGACCATGGTCGGCCTCCTGTTCGATCCTGGAAAGCGCCATGAGATCATCAATGATCTCCGTCAACCGCTCGGCCTGCCGCAACACGGTATCGAGAAACCTCAGCGCATCTTCTTTGTCATCAATTGCTCCGTCAAGAAGGGTTTCAACATAGCCCTGGATGGAAGTTATGGGAGTCCGCAGTTCGTGGGAGACGTTGGCCACAAAATCACGGCGCACGCTTTCCAGCTGCCGCATCTTGGTAACATCGTTGAGCACCAGCAGGACACCGAGGATATTGCCTCGGCGGTCGCGCAGAGAAACGATATTGGTCTGCAGAAACTTACGGCCGCCGGCATCGCTGTGGACGATCTCATCCTGCATGGAGACACCGCTTTTCACAACTTCCTTGATTTGCTCCTGGAAAGTAATATTGCGCAGCACCTCCTGGATAAGCTTGCCCTTGGCACTATTCTTGTCGGTGCCAAAAAGCTTTGCCGCCGCCGAGTTGATATTAATGATGCGCTCATTGCTGTCAATGGCCATAACCGCTTCAACCATACTGGAAAACACCGTTTCCAGCTCATTGCGCTGGCTGGTAATCAGCTCGATGCGCTCGTCGAGCTGGGCGGCCATTGTATCCATGGCCGCCGCCAGCGTGGTGACCTCAAGGCAGGAGGACCGCAACTGATTGGTCACCAGCTTACCGGCAAAATCACCCTGAGAAAATCTTTCCGTCACCCGGCGCAACTGCTCCAACGGCCTGCTTATTTTGCGTGAGACCAGAAGCGAAAGCAGAGCGGCCAGCACTCCAAGCAGCGCAACACCGAGGGCTATTCGCAGTAAAATACGTTGTACGGCAACTTCGATGGCATCAACCGACACCGCCATACGCACAACCGCCGACACCTGCGGCGTTACCGATACATTTTCGTGTTTTTGCTGCTGCATGATCGGCAGAGCAACATAGAGCATTTCCCGCCCCAGTGTGTGGGATAAACGCAAAACAGTCCCAACCTCGCCCTGCAGTGCGCTTTTCACTTCCACACGCTTATGGTGCGGCTCCATGGTGGTCGGGTCTTCATTGGAATCGGCAACCACCCTGCCATCGGGGTATATTACCGTTATACGCGTTCCAGCAAGACGTCCGCTTTTTTTGCTGTATTCCCGCAGTTCGTTTATTTCATTCTCGGCAAGCATGGCCATGACGGTTGGCTTGACAAGATGCGCTTGAGCGACCAGCCCCTGCTCAAGCTCATTCAGATAGAACGACTTAAGTGACGCCCTGCCAAAGATGATAACGCTGACAACCGTCATGATCAGGATGAGCAGATTGGCAATAAATATCTGCCAGACAAGCTTTCGCTGTTGCATCAGTCCACCCTGCCTTCTTCCTGCCAATCGGTTTTGAGGCGATAGCCGATTCCCCTGACCGTTTCAATCATTTTTCCTGCCTCTTTCATTTTTTTACGCAAGCCAAATATTTGGACATCCACCGCACGCGGAGTTATAAGAAAATCGTAGCCTCTCACCGAATCGATAATCTGCTGCCTGGTAAAAACCCATCCCGGCTTTCTGGCGAGGAAGGTGAGAATGCCAAACTCCGTCATGGTCAACTGCAACAACTCTTCGCCCAGCCGAACTTCGTGGCGGGCCAGATCGATGGTGAGAGGATCAAAACTGATGATATCCTGTCCTTGTTCGGTACTTTCACTTTTGTTTTCCTCGGCACGCCGCAAAACCGCCTTGATTCTGGCAATGACGACCTTGGGACTGAAAGGTTTGGTGATATAATCATCGGCCCCGCTCTCCAGCCCGGCGATGATATCCTCCTCCTCACCCTTGGCGGTGAGCATCAGTATGGGGGGAGCCGTTTCATCGTCGCTCTGCTCCTTACGAATGTATTTACAGACATCGAGCCCGGAGAGCCCCGGCAACATGAGATCGAGCAGAATACAGTCAAAGGGTTCGCCCTGCAGTGCATCAAGGGCCTCTTCTCCGGAGTCGGCACAGGTGACATTAAAGCCTGCACGGATAAGGTTGTACGAGACAAGCTGCTGAATATCGGTATCGTCCTCGACAATGAGTATGTGTTGTTTTTTCATGGATACGTTGTTGGTTGAGCGTTGTTGGTTGAGTTATGGCGTGTGTACAGCCGGTTCTGTTCCGCGCTGTCCTGCACAATCACTTTTTTGCGGCGCATCTTCTTTTTTGGGCTGCCGTATACAACATGCCATCAGCACCATCATATGATGTTGAATTTTTATAACAAATCGGAACCGGCCCGCGATGTACCGGAAAAAGCATGCACCATTTTCCACCCCCCTGCAAGCCCTTTTATACCCCTTAACACAATCCTAATATTCTTTTAATCACGTAAAAATATTCACCGCGTATCTTTACGTCATGCTTTTCATAAACGTTTGTACAGATGCCCTGAAATCGGCACCATCAACGGTGCAATAGGACTCTACAAAATATCAGCAGTCGCAAAACTCAACATACATGGATACCGCAACGCATGCAGCCATATTACACATTTCATATCGAGCTGGAAAAACTCAACAAAAAGCTCCTGGAGCTCAGCGCAATGGCCGAAGACAGGGTGCGCAGGGCAGCCGAAGTCATACAGACCCAGGATCCAACGGCCATCCAGTCCATCATTCTGTCGGACTATGAAATTGATGAACTGGAAGTCGAAATCGAAGAAGACTGTCTTAAAGTTCTTGCCCTGCACCAGCCTGTGGCGGGCGATCTGCGCTTTATTGTCACCGTCATCAAAATTAACAATGAGATTGAACGTATTGCCGACACTGCCGCCAATATTGCAATGCGGGTCGAGACTATTTCAAAATGCCGGCCGCTCAACATCCAGTTCGATTTCAGCAAAATGGCCGAGAATGTTGTCACCATGCTGAAGAAAAGCCTTGATTCCCTGGTTAATCGCGATGCAACCTCAGCACGTGAGGTCTTTCTTATCGACGATGAGATCGATGAAATGCGTAACCAGGCATATGAACAGATCACCCAACTTATCCCGGACCAACCGAGCCAGGCCAATTGTCTTATTAACACCTATTTACTGGCCAGGCATCTGGAAAGGATTGCCGACCGAGCCACCAATATCGCCGAAGAGGTTGTCTATCTCGTTGAGGGCACCATTATCAGGACGTGATGAATTTCCACCAGAAAAAACGTAATCACCGCGTAACAGAAATCGCAATCTTCAATTCAATTTAACTGTCGAGACAATGTACTCATACTTTCTTGCCATAGTGCTCATCGCTGCCTCTGCCGCCTATTTCATGGGAACGGACAGAGCCAGAAAGATGGCGGCATTCCATGGGACCAAAAACCATTCGCTGGCAGGCTACTACGGCCTCTATACAGCCATCTGGGCAGCACTTCCGGCACTTCTCCTTTATGGGGTCTGGCAGGCAGCAGAATCCTCTGTGATAACCTCAATGGTAGCACAGTCATTACCGGCGGAATTTCAAAAACTCTCTTTCGCCAAGATGTCGCTTGTCGTCAACGATATGCGCAACATTATCAGCGGTAATTTTAGCACCGGAATTAATGAAGCATGGCTTCAAAATGCCGCCGATAAATATATCCAGCTTCGGGATAATTTCAGACTGGCGTTCATCGGCTTGGCATTGCTCACCATTGCGGGTTGCACAATTCACGCCTACAAAAAAATCACACCCCGACTGGAAGCACGCAATATTGTCGAAAGGCTGGTCAAATATTTCCTCATTGCCTGTTCCGCCATAGCCATTCTGACAACGCTTGGCATCCTGCTCTCCGTGCTTTTCGAGGCCATTCGATTTTTCAAGATGGTCGACATAACCGAATTTCTGTTTGGCCTTAAATGGAGCCCTCAAATGGCACTCCGGGCCGACCAGGCTGGATCCTCGGGCGCCTTCGGCGCCATACCGGTTTTTGCCGGCACCTTCCTCATTGCCGGTATAGCGATGCTGGTTGCCATTCCCATTGGTCTCATGTCGGCAATATATCTCTCCGAATTTGCAGCGCAAAACGTTCGCACTGTGGCCAAACCACTGCTGGAAATCCTGGCCGGCATACCGACGGTGGTCTACGGCTTTTTTGCAGCCCTGATTATTGCCCCGATGATCCGCGATTCCGGCGCATTAATAGGACTGGATGTCGCCTCGGAAAGCGCCCTTGCCGCCGGAGGGGTCATGGGCATCATGATTATCCCCTTTATCTCCTCACTCTCCGACGATGTCATCCACGCCGTTCCGCAGTCATTACGAGATGGCAGCTATGCCCTGGGCGCGACCCAATTTGAGACTATCCGCAGTGTCATTGTGCCGGCAGCACTGCCGGGCATCGTTGGCAGCGTGCTGCTGGCGGTCTCCAGAGCCATCGGTGAAACCATGATTGTTGTCATGGCCGCCGGTCTGTCCGCCAACCTTACCGCCAATCCCTTCCAGGCGGTCACTACGGTTACCGTTCAGATTGTCACTCTTTTGGTGGGCGATCAGGAATTCGACAGCCCCAAGACCCTGGCCGCCTTTGCCCTGGGACTGCTGCTGTTTCTCTTCACCCTGGTGCTGAACTTTATCGCCCTGCATGTAGTACGCAGATACCGTGAACAGTATGAATAGCAACTGAGTGAGTCACGACTGCGAGAAGCAAAAATGAGCACAACCCCGGCAAACATGCTTTGGAACTATGAACGTAATACGACGAGCAACACTACGAGCAACATTACGATAGAGGACAGTTTATAAATGAGCACCGAACGACAGACAACACAACGGATCAACAAGGGGTTGCAACGCCGCTATCGTGCCGAAAAGCGGTTTAAAAGAGCCGGGATTGCAGCAATATGCGCAGCACTGTTTTTTCTGGCCTTTCTCTTTGTCTCGATTTTTTCCAAAGGCTATCCAGCCTTTCAGCAGACCTACATGCAGCTCGACATAGTCTTTGCCGAAGAAGTCTTTGAAAGCGAGAATCTTGCCACCGCCAATTATCCCAAGCTGGTGCGTGATTCGCTTTTCAAAATGTTTCCCGAAGTTACATCGCGGCAGGACAGAAGAGCGCTCTATCAACTGGTCAGCTCCGGGGCATCATATACCCTGCATGACATAATACAAGAGGATCCTTCTCTCATTGGCACACAGCAAACCGTCTGGGTTCTGGCCGATGACGACGTCGATATGTATATGAAGGGCAAGATTGATCCGGATGCGCCAGAGGACGACAGGCGTTTAAAAAACAATCCGCTGCAATGGATAGAACGCTTCCAGGAAGCCGGCAAGATTGAAAAACGGTTCAACACCACCCTTTTCACCGCGGGCGATTCTCGGGAACCTGAACTGGCCGGTATTCTTGGTGCAGCCAAGGGCTCACTGCTGACACTTCTTGTAACCCTGGCGCTCTCCTTTCCCATCGGAGTAGCCTCGGCAGTCTATCTTGAAGAATTTGCGCCGTCCAATAAATGGACCGACCTCATTGAAATTAACATCAACAATCTTGCCGCGGTGCCTTCGATCATTTTCGGACTCCTGGGGCTCGCCATCTTCATCAACTTTTTCGGCCTGCCCCGTTCAACGCCGATTGTCGGCGGCCTTGTTCTGACCCTGATGACCCTGCCCACCATTATCATCGCCAGCAGAGCATCACTCAAATCGGTACCGCCCTCCATACGTGAAGCGGCACTGGGCGTTGGAGCCTCCAAGCTGCAGACTATCACCCATCATGTGCTGCCTCTGGCCCTACCCGGCATGTTGACGGGAACAATCATTGGTATGGCCCAGGCTCTGGGGGAAACAGCACCACTGCTGATGATCGGCATGGTTGCCTTTATTGTCGACGTGCCCTCGGGTTTTACCGATCCGGCGACTGCTCTGCCCGTCCAGATTTTTCTCTGGTCCGACAGCCCGGAGCGCGCCTTTACCGAACGGACCTCGGCGGCAATCATGCTGCTGCTGACCTTTCTCATCTTCATGAACGCCACCGCCGTTATTTTACGCAAGAAATTTGAAATCAAATGGTAGCAGAATGGGATAACTTCCCATTTTTAACAATAAATAGAAGCTGTTAGAACAAGCAGCAATAACCCCAAAAAAACAGTAGGAGAAAAAAATGAAAGTAAAAGGCCTTATCGTAGCAGGAGCGGTTTCAATGTCTCTTATCGGCGCCACCGGCGCCCAGGCGGCCCGCGATTACATTTCCATCGTCGGCTCATCCACCGTTTACCCTTTTGCCACGGTTGTTGCCGAGCAATTTGGTAAATCCAGCAATTTCAAGACCCCGAAAATCGAGTCAACCGGTTCAGGCGGCGGCTTCAAACTGTTCTGTGAAGGCGTTGGCGTATCCCACCCCGACCTCACCAATGCATCCCGCGCCGTGAAAAGCTCGGAGCTTAAAAAATGTGCCGCCAACGGCGTAGATGAAATTGTCGAGGTCAAAATCGGCTATGACGGCATCGTGCTAGCCAATTCAAAAGAGACCGAGCAGTTCAATCTCGGCCTCAAAGACATCTATATGGCACTTGCCAAGCATGTACCCGACCCGCAGAATCCTGAGAAGATGATTGAAAATCCCTACAAAACCTGGAAGGACGTTAACGCTTCACTGCCGGCTAACGAAATCGAGGTTCTCGGTCCTCCGCCGACCTCCGGTACTCGTGACGCCTTTGTCGAGCTCGCCATGGAAGGCGGTGCCAAGAAATTTGCGCATCTTACAGCCCTCAGGGGTGAAGACAAGAGCGCCTTCAAAGAAATCGCTCATACCCTTCGTGAAGATGGCGCCTATATTGAAGCCGGTGAAAATGACAATCTGATCGTCCAGAAACTGGAGGCCAACTCCGCTGCTCTTGGTATCTTTGGATACTCTTTCCTCGATCAGAACGCTGATATTATCCAGGGCTCAATGATCGACGGTGAAGCACCGACCTTTGACAACATCGCGTCCGGAAACTATCCTGTTTCCCGTCCGTTGTTTTTCTATGTCAAAAAGGCGCATGTTGACGTTATCCCCGGTATGAAGGAATACCTCGCTGAGTTTACCTCTGATAAAGCCTGGGGTTCCTACGGTTACCTTACCGACAAAGGCATGATCCCCATGCCTGAGGAAGAACGACAGAAATTTGCTTCAGATGTTAAGAATCTGAACACATTGGATATGTAATCAGTGAAGTAATAACGACTTCCAGTATCTTTGCAGCATTGCTGTAATCTTTTGCACTATAGCCGGTTCTCCCTTTGATTCAGGAGAACCGGCATGTGCATCACGGGATGTTTTGATTTTCGTCGAATCGCAGCCTTTCTCAAGCTACACTCACACCAGAGAAAGTGCGATTCGCCGTAACTCTACAGGAGCACCCCATCTTGTCCCATTTGAGCCTTCTCGAATAGCACTAGTATGCTTCAAAGTCCCAAATGAGCCAATATGGAGCACTCTTGAACAGTTACAACTTGGTGGTTATGCAAATTTGGTGCTCCCACCTGTAGAGTTACGATTCGCCGGAAATTAACACGATCACTGTAACTACTTATGGGGGAAGCGACGTAATGTAACTCCCCCCGGTATTGGTAACTCTGAAGAATCAGGTATACGATACTGTTTCCAAGGTTGCCTCAAACCTTAATTGTTGAGAATTTATTATGGACGCTTCATCATCCACAGCCGACAATGTCTATGCAAGCTCCAGGGCGGAAGAATCTGCCGATGCTAAAGTAGACATTGCTCGAGAGCACGAAGAAGACGATATACGGGAAACCGTCGGGAAACCATTCGTTGACAACCCGCGCATGACCTGTCGGGACGTCTCGGTTTTCTATGAAGAAGAAATGGCTATCCGTTCTGTTAACATAGACGTAGACTGCAATGAGGTGCTGGCCATGATCGGTCCTTCCGGTTGTGGCAAGTCCACCTTTTTACGCTGCCTCAACCGAATGAACGACACCATTCCGGGCTGCCGGGTGGAAGGCTCCATCATCCTTGACGGCCAGGATATCTATGACAAAACCGTCGACATCGTTCCTCTGCGCGCTCGCGTGGGAATGGTGTTTCAAAAGCCCAACCCTTTTCCCAAATCGATCTATGACAATGTCTCCTACGGCCCGCGCATTCACGGGTTGACAACCAACAAGGTCGAGCTCGACGAGATTGTCGAAAACTCGCTCAAACGTGCCGGATTGTGGGAAGAGGTCAAGGACAGATTGAGCCAGCCCGGCACCGGCCTTTCCGGCGGCCAGCAGCAGCGTCTCTGTATTGCCAGAGCCATTGCGGTGAGTCCGGAAGTCATCCTTATGGATGAGCCCTGTTCGGCACTCGACCCCATAGCAACATCGAGAATCGAGGATCTTATCGCCGAGCTCAAAAAGCAGTTTTCCATTGTTATTGTCACTCACGCCATGCAACAGGCATCCAGGGTCTCCCAGCGCACCGCCTATTTTCATCTCGGTGATCTGGTGGAAGTTGGTTCAACGGAACGGATATTCACCAACCCGCAACATAAACTCACCGAAGATTATATTACAGGCAGGTTTGGCTGATACAGCGACACCACACTCCCTCTTCGCTGTTTCTGTTGTATCTGGAGAGAAAACAACAAAGAGCTGAACACCGATACGGCGAACTGCTAATGGTGACGTTTCCTGTTTAAAATGGCAGGTTGCTTTCCAATGTGTTGCGCTTTTTTTTGTTTCTTTTACGTAACACTTCGGCAAAGCAAAAATATGTCAACACATTGAAATGTAACAGATTACAATGCAGACGCACCTCCCTTGAAGCATATTCTCATATCTTCTCCCCCCGAAAAGAACGTAATACACCAGAATAATGTGTGTAATAGTATTCAGCCAATACGCTTTTGTTACATTTCAGTAACACTTACAGCCCATATGGTATGGCATGATTTGGTATGGCATGATGTCTGCGTCTATGATTCGTTAACCGTCACTTTGCTCGTTTAAACGTCTTTCTCGCAGAATTGTGACCTGTACCACAACTATCCAGAGTAATTCAATTTGATTTTGATACGGGAATGGATGGAACAACCGAGTGGCAAAAAGACTCAACCGGCACGGAAAGTGCCGGTTGAGCTTTGCGATTAGCGTTGATGGCAGGTTGTACAGCTTCTCAGCTTTTTCTTGCTTGTATCTTTTTTGGCAACATCTTTATGACACTCCAAACAATTTTGGTGGCCCGCGCCTTCAAATGTATCCAGCTTGTTTTTGCCGATTTTCTTACCTGCTAGAACCTCACTGTTGTGACAGGATTCACAACTTTGAATTTCCATGCCCTCTTCATAGGGCACCTTCTTTCCGTCCTGCATGCCGTGATGGCAGTCACTGCACTCAAATGCTTGCTGGTGTATTTCATGGGGGAAAACCGCCGGCGGCATTTTGGTGCTGTCGGAACTGACGAGTTCCATTTCGGCCGGACCGGTATCTAACGACATTGCCGGACCGGTGTACACCCATGTGATTATTGCAATCGCGATGATACAGACTAATCCTTTTCTCATACTTCATTCCTCCTTTGTTAAATAGAGTAACTATCGGTCATCGATGACCGTGCCTGCTGATAGCCTGAAATGATATGCTCCGTACCCATCAGGGCACCAATAATTCAAACGAAAGGAATGTTTGGAATCAGGAGTGCTATCCATTCAATCCGTAATTGTTCATCTTTTCCCAGAGTGTCTTGCGGTTTATGTTCAATATTTGTGCCGCCTTTGACTTATTTCCCTGAGTAACCTTAAGAATTTTGACGATGTGATTTTTCTCCGCCCCGGCGCACACTTCCTGAAGGCTGCTGATGGCCGTTTTTTCCGATCTTTCTCCGGATATATGGGATGGGAGGTCGTCTTCGGTTATGCTGCTTCCTTCGGAGAGCGCTATGCATCTTTCGATAATATTAAGTAATTCACGAACATTACCGGGATATTTGTACCCAAGCATGTATTGGATTGCCTGCTGACTGAATTTCACATTGGTGCCGAGTTGATCGTTCACTTTTTTGCTAAAGGATTCGATCATCAGTGGAATGTCTTCCAACCGTTTTCTCAAGGGAGGAAGGTGAATGGGGATAACGTTGAGTCTATAATAGAGGTCTTCTCTGAATGTCCCCTGCTCTATTTCTTTTTCGAGATTCTTGTTGGTTGCTGCTATGATTCGTATGTCGGCCGTCACGGTTTCGGTAGAACCCAGTCTTTCAAAGGTTTTGTTTTCCAGAAACCGCAACAGTTTTGCTTGCGTCAGCGCCGGCAGATCGCCAATTTCATCGAGAAAGAGAGTGCCCGTACTGGCTAAATCAAACCGGCCCGGCTTTTTGCTATCCGCCCCTGTAAAAGCACCTTTCTCGTACCCGAATAATTCACTTTCAATAAGGTCGTCCGGCAGGGCCGCGCAGTTCACTCTGATTATCGGCTTTTTCTGACGAACACTCTGGTAATGAATGGTGGAAGCGATCAGTTCTTTTCCCGTTCCCGACTCACCAAGGATAAGAACAGTTGACTCGGTCCTGCTGATTCTGTCAAGCAGAGTAAAAACTGAATGCATTGCCTTGCTTTCGCCGATAATTTTTCCGGCACAAAAATGTGATGAAAGCTCCTTTTTCATCCGAATATTTTCTTTTGTGATGGAGTGTACCTCAAGGGCCTTGTTGACGGTTACAAACATCTCCTCAAGGTTGAATGGTTTGGTTATATAATCAAATGCACCGATTCTCATGGATTCTACGGCATCTTCTATATTGCCGTAGCCTGTCATCATTATTACGGGAGTAGCGGCCGAGAGTGTCATGCTTTGACGCAGTATCTCCATACCGCCGATATCGGGCAGCCTGATGTCGGTGATCAGAAGTGAAAAATCACCATTTTCCAGAGCAGCAAGAGCATCTCTGCCTTTCTCAAGGGCAAGAACGGTATATCCCTCAGCTGTGAGAGCGTCTTCCAGAGAGATGCGCAGAATTTTTTCATCTTCAATCATGAGAATGGACTTACTCATCTCGCCTCCGGCAGTGTAATGGTTACCGTGGTTCCCTTACCTACTTCGCTTGTCAGTTCAATCCTGCCTTTATGTTTAGCAACAAGTTCATATGTCATCCACATGCCGAGCCCGGTACCTTCTCCCGCTTTTTTTGTACTATAGAAAAGATCAAAAACCCTGTCGAGTTGTTGTGGGGGGATGCCAACGCCGCTGTCACTGACTTTCAAGGTGATGTCGACACCGGTCTGTTCGGCTGAAACTTCCAGTCGTCCGCCATGCTCCATTGCCTGAATGGCATTAATCATGGTGTTGAGGAAGATCTCTTCCAGATCATGCGGGGCTATGGATACCTGCAGATTCGAGTCTATGTTCCGGGTATACTCAATATGCTGTTTTCGTATCCTGTACTCCAGGAAGGTCACTACGCCATCAACTATGCCTGAAACCGATGCTTTTTTCTCCTCGCCTTCACGTTTTCCGGCTGTCCAGAGAAGCTGACCGACGGTTTCTTCAATGCTGTCGAGCCCCTCTTCTATCAAGGCAAGGTATTTTTTGCGAAAAACATGGTCGTCACCATGTTTTTCAAGCATCTTTAAACAGTTGAACAGTCCTCCAAGCGGGTTGTTGATGCGGTGCGCTACGCTTGATGAAAGGACGCCCAGTGTTGCCAGCTTTTCCGAATGAAGAAGCTTTTCATGGGTGAGTTCCATTTTTTCGTTGGCCTGTCGTATTCTCTTTACCATATCATTATAACTGGCCGCAAGCTGCGATAATTCATCATTCCCTTTTACCGGGAGAAGGTTCTCGACCATTCCCGGTTCTACTGTCGCCATTGCCTGGGACATAAGAATGATGGGGCGGATAAATCGTCGGCCTAAAGAATAAATGATCACAAAAAGGAAAAGAAGTACCAGGCCGGTGAGCACCATTATCTGCAGCAGGAGGTTTCTAGCGTGCTTTTCAACACCTTCCAGAGACATAGCAAAAAGCAATGCTCCCCATCTTTTCCCTTCAATGGAGAGTGGTATGGCAAATTTGAGCTCTTCTGCGCCGTGTTGGGTAGCGGTGTTTTTGCGTATTACGATGGCTTCGTTGTCACCTTGCCCGTCTGCAAAAGGATTCTTGTATTTTTTGCCGAACTCACTGAAATCGGAGTGAGAAATTACATAAAAATCAGTATCAACCACGGCAACATAGCGGAGCTGAAGATCTTCACGCTGGGAGAGCTCTCTGACGTAGTTGTCAATGAGACCGCCCTCTTCAACCAGGCCCAGTTGTTCATAGATGAATTCGTTTATTATCAATGCGCTGACCGTTTGGGCAAGCATTTCCCCTTTCTGTTTTGTGGCGTTGAACAAGGCCGATTTTGTTTTGGACGCTGCGAAAAATCCCATGGCCAGCGTCAAACATGTCACCGAGATGAACGTAATAAGGACAAACTTACGCTGCAGAGACAACGAAAAGGTCGGAGGCATGCTAGAACACCCTCTTGGGATGGCAGCCCTTGCCACATGCCTGGAAGACCTTGTTGATCATATTTCTGATTTCCATATAATCAGTATCGGAGGCACCAATAAAACCTCCCTGCATGTCATAATCCAGTTTTTTCAGTGTTTCCCTGCCATGCGTGGATGAGTGCATTGATAAAAGCGCATTTTGTACCCTCCTGACCATGGAATGGGGTGTTTCAGGTGTGACGACAACCGGGCCGGTTGGAATTGGCCTGGAGGTGGAAAGCTTTTTAAGGCCATACTCGAGATAGGTGTCTGCCACCGATTCCCGCACCGCACCAGCGTCGAACTCACCGCTGATAACTTTTCTGGAAACAGTCTCGTGATAGTTAAAATGGTCGTAGTCGCTCAGCTGGTTGAGATGAATGCCTGACCAGGCCAGCATATACCTGGGCATGAGGTTACCCGAAGTTGACCATAACGATCCGAAAGCAAATCTTTTACCGGTGAGGTCAGACAGTTTTGAAATCTCTGCCTGAGCGGATGTGACAATGACCCCCTTGGATGTGGCGCGCTTCTGCGCGGTCAGGCTCTTTGCTATTGGAATGGCGTCAAAGCGCTGAGAGGCATCAAGATAGGTCAGCGGTCCAAGCAGGGCAAAGGATGATTTTCCCGTTCCCAGGCTGTTAACCACACTTTTATAGTCACGTTCCAGCTTCAGTTCAAATTGTTCTCCTGTCTCCACGGTAAGATAGTCGATGAGTGGCTGGTAGCGTTCATAGGATATACGGGGATTGTCTCGGGGGAGAATGCCGAAGTGATAAATTTTTTCCACCCTTTCCGGCTGTGTTTTTTGCGCTGAGTGCCGCTGGTCGGGGGTTGTCCGGTAATTGGCATTGAACGAGCGCATTGCCCGAATAGAATCGTAGTTGCTGTCCGGTACTTCAACAAACTTTTCTATTTTCATGCCGTCCAGAATAGTTCTGCCTTTCGAATCGTTGTGCATATTCAAGAATATTTGGCGAAGAGCGCTTTTCAGCAGAGTCGGCAGGTTGGGAGAAACGACAACCGGAGGGATGCCGAAGTGCTGCGATCTCTTGATAACCTTTGTTTGGGCGGCGTAGGGTGAATTTGTGGCCACCATGTAATTGTAGACTATAGAATCCACTGCGGCGCCGTCAACTTTATTTTTGGCAACAATCTCCACGGACTTGTTGTGGCTGTAGCTGTACATGTAGTTTGAGAAAAAAGCCTGTGGTGTTGTATGCTTTTTCGCCAATAGATAGGTAGGGTACAGGCGCCCGGTGTTGGACTTCGGATCTACAAAAACAAAAGATTTGCCTTCCATTTCTTCAAAGGACTCTACAGCGCTGTCTTTGTGAACAATAATATTTGACTGATAGGTAGTTTTACCGTTGACCAGCGGAGCAACAAGAAGCTCGGCGCCAAATTTCTCATTGTTGAGCACATAGGGTGATGAACAGATAAAGGCGACATCGACCGCTTCTTCTTCCAGCATAATATCTATTTCATCATAGGTGGTGCGGTGAACCATCTCTGCCTGCATGCCCATTTTTTGGCCGAGATACTTGACGACCTGCTGATAGTATCGTACAGCACTGACCGGCGTTATCATGCTGGCGACTCCAGCCCGCAGGGTGGTCTGGCCATGACAAATACTCGGCAAAAAGAGGAGCAGGGCAACCATTGTTACGTACAATCTGGATGTAACCATGTTTTCTCCTGTCATCTTGAAAGAGGATGTGTGTGTCCGTCAGCACATTACTTTCAAAGCCTGTTAAAAAAGCAATACAACCGAAAGTAGGATAAAAGTACAAAGATTACCCTATAAGGTGGTAAATAAATATGTTTCAGGTATAAACCAGAAGCAATTATTATACCACTTCGTATAACCGGCCGATACAGGCTTTAACAAGTGGAAGGAAGATAACAGTGTTTCGTTTTTGTAACGTTTGCGACGAAGGCTCTCAAAAGCTCATCGTTGCGCTTGGTGCAAAATACAGGATAGTGGGTGTTGGAAAAGGCGATGCTTTGATCGACAGCCCGGCCATACGGTTCAATTCCGGGTTCAATTCCGGGTTCAATTCCGACCCGGTGCGGATCGTCCTGAAGGTAAGAGGATCATACTTGACAATGTCATTTGGTCGAATTACCATGTGTTCGAATGGGACATGGCAGATACAACAACGGCGTGGGAGTTGCCGGTTTCGTAAGAACCCCGAAGCCGACGATCCTGGGCCGGCAGGTTATTGATTGCAGGTCATTAATTGCAGGTAGGCCATTTGATACAACAAGGGTTTCGACGGGGCCGGCGCATTGGATCATAAACAGAAAGCCATGTATGAGGCCAAGGCGAATGTTCTCAAAGCCTTGGGACATCCGACCAGATTATGGATGGCAGAACAGCTTCAAGATGGAGAAAAGTGCGTTTGTGAACTCGCTGACAAAATAGAGGCCGACTTTTCAACCATTTCAAAACACCTTTCCGTCCTCAAACAGGCCGGAGTAGTCAAAGGCCGGAAAAACGGCAAGAAAATGTATTATACGCTTCGGGTTCCCTGTGTTCTGCACTATCTCCCCTGTGTCGAAGAGGTAGTTGCAAACAGGGTAAGTGAACAGATAAAGTTGCTGGGCTGATTTTTTTACAGCAATTTTTTTTACAACAATGTTTGGTTGACAACTAAAAGGAGTTCTGAGTTATGAACTGGCAGAAGGAGTGGAAATATCTGCTGTGGATACTGTTGGGATTTGTTGCCTGTTTTTTTATTCCCGTTGGCTGGGCGCGTTTTGACGCGGCGGTTCTTGAAGCATTTCACCTGGTACGATGGTACGCACGAGAACATGTGCTGCTCTGTCTGGTCCCCGCCTTTTTCATAGCTGGCGCTATAGGTGTTTTTGTTTCTCAGAACGCGGTGATGAAATACCTGGGAGCAGGCGCCAACAAGATCATCGCCTATGGGGTGGCCTCGGTTTCCGGGACCATTCTGGCGGTCTGCTCATGTACGATTCTTCCTCTTTTTGCAGGAATTTATCGTATGGGGGCAGGCCTTGGCCCGGCAACCGCATTTCTCTATTCCGGGCCGGCCATCAATGTTTTGGCCATCGTGTTGACCGCATCGGTACTGGGGCCTGAATTAGGTATAGCCAGAGGTTTGGGGGCTATTGTCTTCAGCATCGTTATCGGTTTGCTGATGGCCACGATTTTCAAAGAGGATGAGCAAAATCGGCAGGAAAATGGTGGCATGGCCATGCCCGAGGAAGAGGTTTCCCGGTCACTGTGGCAGAACGGACTCTATTTTTTTTCCATGGTGGGAATCCTGGTCTTTGCCAACTGGGGCATGCCGCAATCGGCAGAGGGTTTCTGGGCGCTGATCTATAATGCCAAATGGCTGATCACTTCCGGTTTTTCCATCCTTTTTGCCG